>PMCH01000085.1 GCA_003154055.1 Acidobacteriaceae bacterium | reverse complement strand
TCGCCGTTGTGCTTGACCTTGACCACGGTGCTGTTCAGGCGAATGCGGGTGGGCGAGGAAGACTGGTCGAGCTTGGAGTAATCCGCCTTGGCCAGGACGACGTCGGCCGCGGAACTACCGGGAATCGCGGATGGGATCAACTTGCGCACCAGCAGGCGGGCGATGGTGGCGTTGCCGTCGGGAAAATGGAAGAAGTATTTTTCCGCCTCTTCGCTGCGGATGGCGTCGCGGTTCATGCCCTTGCCCGGGCCGGGATCGAGATTCAGGCCGTCGAAACCTGGGAGTCCCAGGCCCCAGGCATCCTGGGCGGGCATCGCGTCAATACCAGCGCCGAACAGCGGATGGGGAGCGGCTTGGAAGAACTTGACGATTTCGTCGCTCACGCCCACGGTGTCGGTGAGGTATTTCGCGTAGCTGATGCGGGCGAGTCTTGCTTTTTTCTCGTCCGAACCGAGGCCGGGAAGGTAGTCCTTCTTATCGGTGAGCAGGCTCTGGAAATCCTGCTTGGCTTTATCGGAGAAGGGGACGTCTTTCAGGAACGCCTCGAAATCAGATGCCTTGGCGGACTCATTGAGGCCGCTCTCATCAAAGCCGAAACTCCTCGGGTTGATGAGGAGCTTGTCGACGCCGAAAGTCTCTTTGTCGAAGAAGGTTTTGGGACGCAATCCGGCGGAGCGGTAGACGTCCCTATCGACGAACTTGGAATACGAAGGGACATCAATGCCCAGTTCTTCGATCAAAGCTTTGGAAACTGCGCTGTAGGGTGCGGGGCTCTCGATGGAAAAGGTGCCGCCAAATCCGAGGCGCATGCGGCCGCCAGAGTGGAACTCGTTGCGCTTGGCGTGGCCCCCGAAGTCGTCGTGGTTCTCGAGGATGAGGATGCGGGCCTTGTCGCCGGCGGCCTTGCGGAAATAGTGCGCGGCGGCGAGGCCGCTGAGGCCTCCGCCAACGATGACCAGATCGTAAGTTTCGCCGGTGGCAGCGGGCTTGGGTGCGTCGTCCCAGAAGGCTCCGTCGCGAAGCTTGTGCATAGCTTCGAAGGAGCCCGCATGCGAGCCGCGCAGGCCGGACTTGGCGGGTGGATAGTAGCCGGGTGCGTTCTGTGGCTCCAGATCGGAAGCGGCAGCGGCCCACATTTCCGGAGGAATGATGGCCGCCCCGGCGGTAAGTGCGACTCCGTTGAGAAAATCCCGGCGCGTGATGCTTGCGCCCATACCTAGTGTTCGGTCCCGTTGGTCTGACACAATGGCCCCCGGCGAGGGAGTTTATCACTTTGGGCTGGCGGCTTTCGGCTTCAGGCTCTCGGCTTTTGGGTTTCGGGGTTGCGAATGTTTGTGACCTCGGGATGCGGTTCGGTCGTTTGCAGGTCCTGGTCCCACAAAGAGGTCTCGTGGTCGATGGCCATCACGCCGATTTGCCCCGCACGGGGCGTATCCTCGGCACCCACCCAAGCCACGCGGAACTGTTCTTTCTGGGTTCCGCGCGCCAGAAAGACCTGGTCGCCCGGTTGAAGCCGGCCGTGAATGCCTTCCAGCCGCGCTCCGTGGCGGCTGACATCGAGTGCGGTGACCCGCTGATCCAGAGGGCGTCCGCTGACGTCGGTCCCAGTGAGCAGGAGCGGAAGAGACAGTTCGGTGCGCGGTTCGCGACGCTTGCCGAGCCTTTGCGTTTTCAACGCGTCGAGGAACTGCTCGACCGGCAGAGAATCTCCCTGGCGGATCAGTTCCAGCAACGGGTCCGGGGGACCGGTAGAGGACTGGGAGGCAGGGTCCAGTTTCAGGCTGTGGTCGCTGGCGCGCTCTTGCCGGCCAACCATCACGCGGGGAACTTCGCGATGAGTCACCAGCAGATCAATGACCCGTTCCACCCGCGCACGGTGATCCTGGGCAGCCGAGAGGAACTCCACACCCATGCCCGATTGCGGATGCGAGGCGCGAACAATCCCGTCTAAGAGGCATTCGGAATTGGCCACCCGCACACTGACAAGCACCAGCGAACCCACTGCAATCGGCGCGGCGGCCTCCAGGTAGCAGCCCCCGGCACTGATGTCGGTTAGCCGCCAGCGGCGGGCAGCGGATGCAGGCTTGGCTGCGGGCGCGGACTCAGGAGCTCCGGGCGCGGTTTCCATGGACGGCGGACCATCGTCGATTTTCCAATCGGAGGGCGCGTACTCGATTCCCCAGAAGTTGCCGGGAATGTCGAGTTCGATTCCTAACAACCAACCTTCCGGCTCGCCGCCGAGCGGGACCACCTCGGCGATCTTACCCGTCGTATGGCGGCCGGCGGAGACGATGTCCAGACGCACCTGAATGCCGTTCGGGACGGGACGTTGGATGATCAGTCCGCATCCATGGGCATTCACCAGCGTGGTGGTGGCCGGATCGGAGAGCGTGACGGCGGGGTTCAGGCTGGTGACAAGGACCGGGATCTCCAGCGGCAGTCTGGTGCTGCGCCGGATCGCGTGTTGTTTCTGCGACGTACCCATAAGTAAGTAATGGGAAGTTACGCTCGGTATCCCAAGAACCATGCTAGAACACCGGAAAACCGGCAGGTACAAGATTCCGGGCGTAACGGTTTGCAGTTAGGTACGTGCTGAGGACCTGGTGGCGCCCAGACTAGCCTTCAGCCTTAACGGCGGCCTCGGCAGCCTGGAACCCGATCTTGCTGTGGGTGCCGTCGCAGAAGGGCTTGTTGACGGAAGCACCGCAGCGGCACAGCGAAAAGGCAGGCCTGCCGGTGAGGTCGAACTTGTTTCCGTTGGCGTCAACCAACTCGACGACACCGTTGGGATCATCCACGCGAAACGGGCCGTTCGGACGAACCGTGATCTTGACTTGGGACATGGAGCCTCCGATGGGAATGAGAGTTCAAGCTATCACAGGTCGCAGGTCGCAGGTCGCAGGAAAGTCTTGAGACACCTGGAAAAGCTGTCAACAGGAATTCGGAAGCCTCACGAAAGATTCTTCCTGACACCTGCCACCTGCTTCTTCACCTCCAGCGATCCACACAATTCCACCAGATCAGTTTGATCCATTCGTCGAAAGTCACTTTGGCCCATTCGCGACTGGTCCACCAGGCGGTGCCGAAGCGGGTTGGGTCGCGAGCGGCGGCGATGCTTACCTGGTACTGGGGGAGGCGCTTGCGAAAGATACTTAAAGCGCGGCGGGTGTGAAATTCGGAGGTCACGATCAGGACGCGGCGCGCCCCGATCGAGTCGAGGCAGCGGCGGGCATCGCCGGTTTCAGCGTTGGTCGAGAGGCCGACGATGGGGCACACGGAAACGAGCGCGCGGTCCGGCAAGGAGTTGATGTAGGTTTGCGCGACCACGGTGAGCGGCTGGTCGAAGAGCTGGGTTCCCGCTTCGACATCGAGAAAAAGATGCGGAGCCATCTGCTGGCGGAGCAGTTCCAGACCGCGGGCGGGGCGGACTCCGGTTTCACCGGCGAGAACAACGATGGCATCCGATTTTTGCGGGTCGTCAACGATGAGAAAGCGGGCCGCCTGGCTGGCCAAGGCGACGAGGATGACAAGCAGAAGGAGGAACCGAAGAATTCGCATCGACCAGCGCATGTTACTAAGGAAATCAGTTCGGGTCGAATTTGGATTACTCCGGTAACCAGCGGGCATCGGGAACCGGAAGAAATGATGGGGAAACCGCGTCTTTCGCGGTGAAAGCGCGAGGTTCGATGCTAAAATTCACTTCTGGAATATGAATACACAATTGACCTCTTCTTCCCTCTTGACTGACCTGAAAAACCGCATTGGAACGCGCAAGGCGCGGGTTGGAATCATCGGCCTGGGATACGTCGGGTTGCCGCTGGCGCTCCTGTACAGCGAGCAGAAATTCTCCGTAACCGGCTTCGACATTGACCAGAGAAAAATCGATACGCTGGCCGAGGGCGGTTCGTATATCTTCCGGATTTCTCCCGAGGAGATCCAATCGGCGAAGGCGAGCGGGTTCACCGCCACTGCCGACTACTCGCAGATCACGGCGATGGACGCGATCATCATCTGCGTGCCCACGCCNNACGACGGAAGAAGTAATGATTCCGATTCTCGAGAAAGAGAACAAAGCCGGACTCAAGGCTTCGCGCAAGGGAGCGGCGAGCGATCAGGAATTCTGGGTGGCATTTTCGCCAGAGCGCGAGGATCCAGGTAACACGTCGGTGGCGCGCCACGATATTCCCAAGGTGATCGGCGGTCTCGACCCTCAGGCGAGCGAGATCGCAGCCGCGCTCTATGGCGCGATCTTCCGGCGCACGGTTCCGGTATCGTCTCCGGCGGCGGCGGAGATGACCAAATTGCTGGAAAACATCTACCGCTGCGTGAACATCGCGCTGGTGAATGAACTGAAGATGCTCTGCCTGCGCATGGACCTGGACATTTGGGAGATCATCGACGCGGCCGCGACCAAGCCGTTCGGCTTCCATCCGTTTTATCCCGGGCCTGGACTCGGCGGACACTGCATCCCGGTGGACCCGTTCTATCTTTCCTGGAAAGCAAAAGAATTTGATTTCCGCACGCGGTTCATTGAACTGGCGGGCGAAGTAAACACGGCCATGCCGTATCACGTAATTGCGGCCACCATCGGAGCACTGAACCGGCACAAGAAGGCGATCAACGGATCGAAGGTGCTGGTGCTGGGCGTGGCCTACAAGAAGGACATTGACGATCTGCGCGAATCGCCAGCCCTGACGATCATCGAACTGCTCCAGAAGGAAGGCGCCGAGGTCAGCTATAACGATCCGTATTTCCCGTTCGTAGGGCGTGGGCGGAAGTACGACCTGCAGATGACACGGTCGTCGCTCGATGACCTGGGAAAGTACGACTGCGTGCTGATCGTCACCGACCACACGGATTACGACTACAAGAAGATCGTGAACGATGCGAAGCTGGTGGTGGATTCGCGCAACGCAACGCGCGGCATCAAGAGCGAGAAGATCGTGCACTGCTAGGGAACATTGAAGCGGATTCGGGGCGGCATGTTCAGCATGCCGCCCTCTTCTTTTTTGTCGCCTTCCGGACAAGATTAGCGGGCCGGGGCTGTGCTAGTATCGCGTGTTCCGGGGTGCAGTGCGGGGACCCCGGTCCGTGGGTCAGGGCCGGCGCGGCCCACAACAACACACAGAGTAGGCCGATGAAAGATACGCTCGGAGTCTTATTGGCTGGAGGCGCGGGAGAGCGCCTGTATCCCCTCACCCGCGACCGCGCCAAGCCGGCGGTTACTTTTGGCGGGATTTACCGCATCATCGATATCACTCTGTCGAATTGCCTCAATTCCCACCTGCGGCGAGTTTACATCCTCACTCAATACAAGGCACTCTCTCTCAACCGGCACATCCGCGAAGGATGGAACATCCTGGGGCGGGAGGTTGGAGAGTTCATCGAAATCCTGCCCCCCATGAAGCGGGTGAGCGATAACTGGTACATGGGGACGGCTGACGCGGTGTATCAGAATATTTATTCGATCGGCTCCGAGCAGCCGAAGCACGTGCTGATTCTCTCCGGCGACCACATCTACAAGATGAACTATGAGCGCATGCTCAAGCAGCACAATGATGCGGGCGCGGACGTGACGGTGGCGACGCTGCTGACGGATCCGGAAGAATGCTTCCATTTCGGGGTGGTGGAAATTGACCGCGACAGCCGCATCGTGGGATTTCAGGAAAAACCGAAGACCACCGAGATTCGTTCTCCGTACGATGCCAGCAAGATTTCAGCCTCGATGGGAATTTACATCTTCAACACCGACGTGCTCATTCCAGTGCTGCTGAAGGATGCCGAGGATCCGGAATCCAGCCACGATTTCGGCAAGGACGTCCTGCCGAAGATGCTGGATGACTACCGGACCTACGCCTTCAATTTCGTGGACGAAAACAAGAAAGAAGAAGCCCTGTACTGGCGCGATGTGGGAACCCTGGAGGCGTACTACGAGGCGAACATGGACCTGGTTTCCGTATCTCCGGTGTTCAACCTGTATGACTCGGAGTGGCCGATCCGGACGCACCAGCGGCAGTATCCGCCGGCGAAGTTTGTGTTTGCCGAGACCGAGCGCATGGGGCACGCGCTGGATTCCCTGGTTTCCCAGGGCTGCATCATCTCGGGTGGCGCGGTGCAGAACTGCGTCATCTCCCCGGATGTACGGGTGAATTCGTTCAGCGAGGTGGAGGAGAGCATCCTCTTCTCTCACGTGAATGTGGGACGGCGCTGCCGAATTCGCAAGACGATCATTGACCGCGATGTGCACATTCCGGAAGGCACGACGATCGGCTACGATCCGGAAGCCGACCGCCAGCGATACTTCGTCACCGACAGCGGCATCACGGTGGTGACGCGCGACTACTCGCTGTTTGAGAATCCAGTGACGGTCGATTATTTTACGAGCGAGTAGCGAGGTGGCGAGTGGCGAGTCTCATCGACTCGGAGAGAGCGTCGCAAACACAGCGGTAGCGCCTCCCTTCCGCAGGTCTGTGCCTGGTTACTCGCTACCCGCCGCTCGCTACTCGCGACTCTTCTTGTAAACTCCCTGTCTATGGCTCTCGACCTGAGGCGCCTCTTCCAGAAAGAGAAACAAGAACACCGCATCCTGCGGCAGATTGAGCGGGGCGACCAACTGCAGCCGGAGTATCACCGCGCGACGCCGGAGTGTCCCCACCCGGAGCGGTGGAGCATGTACGACTCCATGACCGCCGAGGTCGAGGTGCTGGAGTTTCTCCGCACCGCGGTCACGACCATCAAGCCGGACCTTGTGGTTGAGACCGGGACGTTCAGCGGGATCAGCACGCTCTGGATCGCGGAGGGGTTGAAGGCGAATGGACGGGGGCGGGTGATCACTTGCGAATTCGATCCCAAGGTCTACGAGAATGCCAAGGCGCGGATCGCGGGTTCAGGGTTCGGGGAGTGGATTGAACTGCGGAACGAGTCCAGCCTGGAGATGAAGATCGAAGGCCCAATTGACCTGTTTTTCAGCGACAGCGATATGCCGATCCGCGAACAGGAGATCCGGCGGTTCCTGCCACAGATCAATCCGTACGGGCTCATCCTGATGCATGACGCCAGTTCGCATTTGAAGGTCGTTCGCGAGGCGGCTCTGAAACTGGAGCGCGAAGGGCTGATCTCGGTGGTTCTTTTGCGGACGCCGCGGGGACTCGTGGTGGCACAGAAGCGGGGAGGGCGGACGTGAGGGGGGTGGCTGGACGGCGTCACCGACCCGCGAATAGCTTCGCTCCAACGACTTCGCGCAACTGGAGAAATCGCGGCGGGACCGTCCTCAGTGTGCAGCTTCTTACCCATGACGATGAGCAATCAGCTGTCGTCCAATTGCGGGTTGCGCAACGTCCTGTTCGGCGCTACGATTCGCGCTGAAAATCCTTTCCTTTCCCGGAGGTTGCCATGCGCCGTGCAGCCGTCGTTTTCGTTCTGTTCCTTTCTCTGCATTCCTTCGCCCAGATCGAAAAGATCACGATCCCCGCGGGCACGCCGGAAGACCAGGCATTGCAGACCATTTCGAGCGAGCCGGATGCGGAGAAGAAAGTTGCGATGTACGAAGAGTTCGTGCAGAAGTTTTCGGGGAATCCGGCGGCGGTCGCCTATGGGAACTGGCAGATCTCGCAGGCGTACCAGACCTCGGGCGACCTGGACAAGGCACTCAGCTATGGGGACAAGGCGCTGGCCGGCGCGCCCGACAATCTCGACATCCTGGTCTCGCAGAGCAACCTCGCGCAGCAGTTGAAGTCGAACGCCAAGATTGTGGAATACGCGACGCGTGGCGGCAAGGCCTACAACGAGGCGTCGCGGCAACCCAAGCCCGAGGGCGTGACGGACGAACAATTCGCGCAGCGAGTGGCGGATGCGAAAGAGAACAACAGGAGTTCGTACGAATTTCTTGAGACGGCGGCCTTCAACGCGATCGCGGACGAGAAAGACGCGAAAACGCGCATGAGCTATGTCGAGCGCTTCACTCCGGCGTTTCCCGCTTCGCGTTTCGACGAGCAGGTGACGCAGTATGCCATGTACACGCTTGGGCAACTGAACGATTCGACGCGCCTGTACTCGTACGGAGAGAAGGCGCTGGCGGCGAATCCCAACAGCCTGCCGGCGATGCTGATGCTGGCGAATGCCTACGTGGATGATGCGCGGCCCGGGAGTGTGGGGAAGGCGATCACCTATTCGCAGAAAGCAATTGCGGTGGCCAAAGCGGACGCTCCGGATGCGGACAAATCACGGAAAATGGCCGCCGGAGTGGCGCACTCCACACTGGGCTACGCCTACATGAAACAGGAAAAGATGGTGGCGGCCATTCCGGAACTGAAGTCGGCGGCAGGATTGCTGAAGGGGCAGGATGATGCGTCCTATGCAGCCGCACTCTACCGTTTGGGATTCGCCTACGGCAAGACGGGCAAACTGGCGGAGGCGCGCGCGGTGCTGGAAGAGGCGATCAAAATTCCGGGGCCGTTGCAAGCGCAATGCCAGAAATTGCTGGCCGATGTGAATGCGGTGAAACCGAAGAAGTAAGTCGGGTTCCAAGCCTAGTGCTTCGCCAGATCGTCGGAGAGCAATTGCGCTTTGGACGCCAGCGTGTGGGCGCGCTGCGTGTCGCCATCCTTCAACGCGGAACGTGCCCCGGTCATGTAGTTCCGGATCTGTCCCACCGTCTCTTGCTGACTCGAGTTGAGGCTGCGTCCGGCGAGTTGCTGGAGATTGGTTTCCGTGGAGGCGAGCAATTGTTCCGCATTCTCGCGCTGGTGGCTGGCCTGCTCCTGGGTCATGCCGGGAACAAGCTGGGCGCTGGGTTCCGGTGTGCTGCCCTGGCGGATTACGATCTTGCGCGGCGGGTTTGTGGGCATGGGTGGAAGCCGTTTCTTGAGGGTTGATCGGTGCTTGTGTGCGCGGGAAAGGGTCTTCTGCTTCGCAGGCGTGGGCGCAGCCTGCTCTGCGGCCGGCTTCTGCTCCGGGGGCGGGCTCTGCGAGTTCTCGGTCGCGGGCGGGACGTCTTGAGCGTCCGGCGGGAACGAAGGCGCGGCCTGGGGATTGCTCAGTAGAAGTGCCGTCGCGAGTGTGAAGATGAGATACATAGTGCCGTCCCTTGCGGGACTTCGGTTCCCTGCTCACGCTGCCCGGCACTTAGGCGCCGGGCTTTCCTGTTTCGTCGCTGCGCGGCTGGAGTCCTACCCCGGACTTACGTCCGGGGCCTTCCTCTTGCCACTTCGAGGCTCGGAAACAGCCTCAGTCTAACTCGCGGACCTGCTCAAGGCCGAGTGGCGACTTCTGTTGAAGCGGTGGAGTCCTGGGCAGATGCCGGGAGGCGCATCCGGAATGTGGTGCCTACTCCGGCGGCGGTCTCAAAATCAACCGAGCCATAGTGCCACTGCATGATCTGATAGGTCTGGGCCAGACCGATGCCGCTGCCTTCTTTCTTGGTGGAGAAATAAAGTTCGAAGATTTTTTCCTGGACGTCGACAGGAATACCGCTGCCCTGATCCCGGATCTCAATGATGATGGCGTCGTCTTCGCGGCGCGACGTCAGGGTCAACGTCCCGCCTTGCGACATGGCCTGTACCCCATTCAGCACCAGGTTCAGGACGGCCTGCTTCATCAGATCGGTATCCACGCGCACGGGCAGAGATTCCTGCGAGCGCTCGCGGACGAGGCGGACGCCGTGTTGCGAGGCCTCGGGCGCTGCCAGCACAGCGACTTCCTCCAGCAACCCTCGCATGTCCACCTCCTCGAGGCGGAGATCGCGGGGGCGGGTGAAGTCCACCAGAATCTGCACCACCCGATCGAGGCGGTGAATTTCGTTGCCAATCACGTCCATGTGGCGCTGGGTATCGGGGTCGACTTTCAGCAGTTTGTTCTGGAGAAGCTGCAGGTGCAGCACGATGGCGTTGATGGGGTTTTTGACCTCGTGGGCAACGCCGCGGGTCAGGCGGCTGCTAGCGGAGAGGCGGCGGGAGATCTCGATCTCATCTTCGATGCGGCGGACCGACTCAGCATCGCGCATGGTGAGTAGCGCGCCGATGGAGGTGCCGCGTTCCTGGATGAAATCGAGTGAAACCTGAACCCGGCGGTGGTCGGCGGCGTCAAATTCGTATTGCACCAGGGGCCGCTGCTTCTGGAAGGCAGGGAGCACGACCGCACCCAGGACGGTGCCATCGGAAAAAATTTCTTCGGCAGTGTGGCCGAGGATCTCACGGCGGGGGCGGCCGAGGAATTTTTCCGCCGAGGCGCTGACCAGCACAACACGGGAGTCGTGGGTGAAGAGCATGAGGCCATCCTGAAGCTTGGTCATGACCTGCTCGACGTTGTCTTTCAGTGCGGAGAAGATCTGGTTGGTGTCGCGAATCTGGCGGCCGAGGTGAGCAATTTTCAGGGAGACCAGGCCAACCTCGTCGTAGCTGGATTCGTTGGTGGGCAGCAGATCGGTGGCGCCCGCGCTGGCGTCGTCCAGATTGCGCGCGATTTGCTTCAGGGGGCCCAGAGCCAGGTTCGAAACAATCGCAGCCAGCAGCAGCGAGCAGAGGATCGAGATGACGGAAAAGAATGCCGCCTGCTGAAGACGGGGAGTCAATTCGTTCCTGAGGAAGACCGTCGAGACGCCGACGTGCACGCTCCCGAAAGGCTGGCCGTCGAGTTCCAGGCGAATGCTCACGTCGTAGACAGCAGCCGGCCCGTAGAGCAACCGCAACTGCCGGCGGAAATGGGCATCGCGCAAAACGCTCAAGCTGGCGCGGGTGGGTACGGGCTTGCCGTTGAGAGCGGGATTGGTGTCGAGGATGGCAACGCCATCAAGATCGACCAGTGCCGCATCGTAGATGATCTCGGAATTCCCCACCACGGACTCGAGCATGTCGTTCAGGTTGGTATCGGTCTGGAGGGCATCGGCAATCGCCGCGCGCAGAGCCTTGGGATTGCTGGTGTCGACGCGGGTACTGGTCAGGTCCGGGATGGCTTTGGCGGCCGAGTACTCTAGCTGGCGAGTCAGCATCGAGGCGGTGTCATCCGCCCACAACAGGCGTTGCCGCAGGAATTGCGAGAGGTAGATCCAGGAAAAACCGAGCACCAGCGCGGTGATCAGCGTGGTGATGGCGAGCACGATGATGGCTTTGCGGCTCATGAAACCCAGTTCCTGGTTTTCAGTTCTCAGTTCTCAGTCCGGCGCAAAACCGTTGGGCTCTTGCTGAGAACTGAGAACCGAGAACTGAGAACCGGTTCTACTCTTCCGGAACGGTCAACGCATCCGGGGCGCGGCCATACTCCTTGAGCTTATTATGCAGCGTCTTCAGGCTGATGCCGAGAATCTCAGCGGCCTTGGTCTTGTTGTTGGTGGTGGCCTGAAGGGTCTTGAGAATGAGTTGCTTTTCCGCTTCCTCCACGGTGGTACCGACACCCAGGTGAACCGCGTCGGGATCGTGCACGGCGGGCCGAACGTGCTGTCCGAAACCGGGCGGCAGGTGTTTGGTCTCGACCAGGCCGCCTTCGCAGACGATGACCGCCCGTTCCAGGGTATTGCGCAGCTCGCGCACGTTCCCCGGCCAGGAGTAGCTCTGAAAAAGATTGAGCACGGCCTCGCTGACATCGGCCACCTTGCGATCGTGTTTCTGGCTCATCTCCGCGAGCAAGGACTTGACGAGGTCGCGGATGTCGTCCTTGTGTTCCCGGAGCGGAGGCATATCAATATTGAAGACGTTGAGGCGGTAGTAGAGGTCCTCCCGCAGCTCACCGCTGGCGACCGCGTCGTCGGGAACCTTGTTGGTGGCGGCAAGCACACGGACATCCACCGAGGTTTCGACCTTGCTGCCCAGGCGGCGCAGTTTGTGATCTTCGAGAACCCGGAGCAACTTGGCCTGGGTGCCCACCGGCATCTCGCCGATTTCGTCGAGCAGCAGAGTGCCTCCTTCGGCGAGTTCGAAACAACCGACGCGGCGNNGCGACCAGTTCCTTGCCCGTGCCGGAGGCGCCGGTAATCAGCACGGATGCGGTGCTGGGGGCGACCATCTCAATGAGGTGGAATATCTCCAGCATTTTTGGGGAGGAACCCACCAGGCGTCCGAGCGCGCCTTTGTCGCGGAGACTGCGGCGCAAGGATTCATTTTCGGTGCGCGCGTGGAGTATCTCCGCGATGTTGGTGAGAATGGAGCGCAGGCGCCGGAAGTCAATCGGCTTCTCAATGTAGTCCTGGACGCCGAGGCGTCCGGCATGAAAAGCGGTCTCGGTGGTCTTTTGCGCGGTCACCATCACGACCGCCACCGAAGTGGAGAGGTCGGCGAGTCGCTCCGCCAGTTCGATGCCGCCCATGCGGGGCATCTTCACGTCCGTGACCACGATGGCAGGAGAGAAGGTGGCAACTTTTTCCAGTGCTTCAAGTCCGTCCGCCGCGGTATCGGTGCGGTAGCCCCAGCTGGAGACTAGTTCGGCCAGCCCGGTGCGTTCATTTTCCTCGTCTTCGACGATCAGTACGCGTTCCTGGGTCATAGAGGCAAACTGCTATTATTTCGTCTGCGGCGGTTCCTAGCAAGCGAAGCGGGCAGAAGGGGCGATATCAACTTGAGATGTATGCAGGGATTCGCGTTCCCACCCGGATGTGGTTTCATTCTTTCCCTTTTCTGAAGTGATGCACATGCTGTAGAATTTTGGGTTCCTAAGACGGTGCGGCAAATCCTTGCCCCGGCAACAGGCCCCATGATCTCAGGTTCGTTGAAAAGTTCTGCGATAAGTGGTTCTGATTGGGAGGATTGTATGTCACTTTGTCACCAGACTCGCTCGAAAAGCATGGCAGCTGGTCTTATTCTCGCAGTGTTGGTGTGTGGGTTGGCGGTCCTTGCCAATGCTCAGGACGATAAACCGCCGAAGGTAGATGTTTTTCTCGGCTATCAATGGCTCAATCCGGGTGGAACCGTGCCGTTGGGCATCACGCAACCGCCGGTCGCCACCAAATTGTCGAGCCTGCCAAAGGGCTTTGGCGGGACGGCGACCTATAACTTTGACAAGATTTGGGGCCTCTCGTTTGATGCTGGCACCAATTGGGGTGACCAAGTCAATGAACACACGCTTTCGGTGGGACCTCGCCTGATGTGGCGGGGCGAGAACGTGAACATGTTCGTCCACACGATGCTGGGATGGAACCGCCTGTCTCCCAGGGACGTGAGTTCGAGCAATGGGATCGGCGCCATTCTGGGCGGCGGCATCGACTTGAAGATATGGAAGCCGTTGAGCTTCCGCCTGATCGAGGCGGACTATGTTCTGGGCCGGCATAATTTTGCCGGTGACGTAGGCGCGGGAGAACCCGGAAGCCTCCGGCGCCCCGTGCTGAATGGCGCGCGCTTGCGCACCGGCATCGTCCTCAACTTCGGTGGCGGACAAGAGCCGGCTCCGGCAGCGGCTTGCTCGGTGGATCACAGCGAAGTGATGGTCGGTGAACCGGTCCATGTAACCGTGGCTCCGAGCAACTTCAATCCCAAGCACACCTTGACCTACAACTGGGCCAGCACCGGTGGCAAGATCGAGGGGAAAGACACGGGAGCGACCATTGACACCAACGGCATGACGGGCGGCAGCTACACGGCAACCGCGCGCGTAGTGGACCCGAAAGTGAAGAAGGGTGGCGAGGCAAGCTGCACGGGAAATTTCACCGTGAAAGAGCTGCCGAAGAATCCGCCGCAGATGTCGTGCACGGCGAGTCCGACGACGGTACAAACCGGATCGCCGGCCACGGTCACCTGCACTTGCACCAGCCCGGATAACGTACCGGTCACGGTGGGTGGCTGGACAGCCAGCAGCGGCAGCATTTCCGGCAGCGGAAATTCGGCCACGCTGAATACGACGGGCGCCCCGGCCGGTACGGTCACGATTAACGCGACCTGTACCGATTCGCGCGGTCTGACGGCATCGAGCTCAAGCTCGGTGAATGTAGAGAACCCGCCACCGCCGCCGCCGCAATCCAGCAAACTGAACGAGTGCCAGTACCCGAACGTGAAGAAGCCCTGGCGCGTGGACAATACCTGCAAGGCCATGTTGGATGACGTTGCACTGCGGCTGCAGCAGGATCCGGAAGCCAAGCTGGTCGTGGTAGGCAACGCCGATCCGAAGGAGAAGCGTAAGAACCTGGCGGCTGAGCGCGCGGTGGATGTGAAAGCGTACATCTCGGGAGGCGAGGCCAAGCAGAACATTGACCCCAGCCGGATCGAGACCCGCACGGGCAATGAGGGCACGATGACCTCGGAGCAGTGGATCGTCCCCGCGGGCGCCACCTTCGCCGAGGCCGGCACCACCAGCGCGGTGGACGAGTCGCAGATCAAGGCGATTCCGGACCATCCCAAGCCGGTGGCTAAGAAAGCCGCCAAGAAAGCCCCATAAAAACAAGTAAGAAGGGCATACAGAGGCCGGTGGGACAACCCCACCGGCCTTTTTTCGTCTCTGTTCTTCGGTAACCTTGTCCCCACCGTGCTAGCCTGTCAGTCTCTGGGGACAGGCGAATACTGTTCGCAGGGGTCAATTTACGCTTATGAACTGGGCCATGGTCCGCAAGATTTTGTTGGTGTTCGCGATAAGTCTGGTAAGCACGGCAGTCCTGGCGTCTGGCCCGTGGCAGGTGGTGGGTCCGGATGGCGGCGATGCCCGGAGTCTGGCGTACGACGCGAAGAATCCGGATCACATTCTGCTCGGAACCAGCACCGGCCAATTGTTTGTCTCCAACGATGGCGGGCACAACTGGGCGCATTTCGCTCGACTGGGCGGCGATGACTACGTGCTCGACCACATCGCGCTCGATCCGCAGAATGCCAACCATATTTACGTGTCGGCGTGGAGCGTTTCGAGCCAGCAGATTGGCGACGTCTTCCGCACGCGCGACGGCGGCAAGAACTGGGAAACATTGCCCGCGATGCACGGCAAATCCATTCGCGCCATGGCCGTGTTCCACGGCAATTCCAAGGTGCTCGTAGCCGGAGCGCTGGATGGAGTATTCCGCAGCAACAATGGCGGCGACAGCTGGGAACGCCTCTCGCCCGCGAATCACGCGGACATCAAGAACATTGAGTCAATCGCGATCGATCCGAAGGATCCCAACACCGTATATGCCGGAACCTGG
Organism: Acidobacteriaceae bacterium; assembly: GCA_003154055.1. GTDB lineage: Bacteria > Acidobacteriota > Terriglobia > Terriglobales > Acidobacteriaceae > Acidiflorens. The sequence goes on along the minus strand of PMCH01000085.1, from coordinate 3,929 downwards.
CACCTGGCGTGGAAGACGGCGGACGCGGGCGCTACCTGGCAGCGCATCAACAAGGGCATGATCGACGACTCCGACGTGTTTTCGGTGATCGTGGACCACGCCAACCCGGCAGTGGTTTTCGCCAGCGCCTGCTCTGGAATTTACAAGAGCGAGAGCGCGGGCGGCCAGTTTTCAAAGATCCAGGGGATTCCGTTTTCGGCGCGCCGCACGCGCGTGCTGAAGCAGGATCCGACGAACGAAAACATTGTGTACGCAGGCACAACCGAGGGTCTGTGGAAGACGATGGACCTCGGCAAAACCTGGAAGCGCGTGAGCAATCCGGAAATCGTAGTCAACGATGTGCTGGTCGATCCGCGGGATTCGAACCACGTTCTTCTGGCCACGGACCGCAGCGGCGTGATGGCCAGCACCGACGGAACGCAGAACTGGACGACTTCGAACCACGGGTATGCGCACCGGTATGTGTCGGCGATTCTGGCTGACAACAAGGAAGCGGACACGTTCTACGTGGGCCTGGTCAATGACCGGGAATACGGCGGCGTGTTCTATTCCCGCGATGCCGGACAGCACTGGCTGCAGAAGAGCGCCGGGCTGGGCGGGCGGGATGTCTTCTCGCTGAAGCAATCCTCGAACGGCACGCTGGTGGCCGGAACCAACCGTGGCATGTTTGCTCTGGACCGCAACGCGAGCCAGTGGCACTCGGTGAACACGGTGGTTACGGAAAAGACCGCCAAGACGGTGCGTAAGGGATCGAAGAAACCGGTGACCACGACCACCGCCAGCAAGTCAGAAATGGACGCGCGGGTCAACGACCTCGAACTCGGTTCCGAGCGCTGGATGGCCGCGACTTCCGCGGGCGTTTTCACCAGCACCGACCAGGGTAAGACCTGGAAGGGCGGACCCCTCATGGGACAGAAAGACTTTGTAGCCGTACGCGCGCACGGTCCGGTGATGGTTGCCGCGACCCGGTCGAGCGTGCTGGTCTCGAAGGATGCAGGAACGAACTGGAAGCAGTCAGCCCTGCCTCCGTTTGTGGTCAGCATCCGGACGGCAGCCATCGCTTCCGAGAACGACATCGTGGTCGCCTCGCGCGAGGGTGCCTATCGCACCGGAGACGGCGGCAGCACCTGGGAGCACGCAGTGAACGGCCTGCCCGGGAAGGACATTACCTCGGTCAGCTTCGACTCCACGCACAAGCGTTTGCTGGCTACCAGCGACGCGACCGGCGTGATCTTCCACAGCATCGACGGTGGACACTCCTGGCAGCGCGGTCCGGACGCAGGATATCCGCTGCGGCGGGTCAGCGTTGTGGGTGGGCGGCTGGTCGGTGCGACTCCGTTTGACGGCGTGGTCCTGCAGCCGGAAAACGAGTCGATGAGCGCCGCTGCTGACGCGGGCAGTTCGAACTAGTAGAAACGGAACCAACCGGAACGGAGGAAGGGCAAATGACTTCCTCCGTTTTGTTTTGGGGGCAAGCAGTTGGCGCTTGGCTTTTGGCCAAAACTACACGGTTTGAGATTCGTGGCCGGCGTCAGGGCTTGTGTTTTCAGTGGAGCGGATGGCACTTGTCGTGCGGTTTATGGGCGCGCGGAAAGGGGATCCGATGAAACCGTCGCAGGCTAGTTTGGTGGCAGCTCTGGTTGTGCTTCTCGGCCTGGCCGCTGGATGCGCCCGGCAGGCGGGCATCCCCGGAGATGGATCCGCCGGCAACGAGGAACCACAAGGGCTGCCGTTTGCCCGCAACTCGGAATCGGCGGGCGCCTCGTCGAGCCCCTCGCCATTCCCGGGAGGGACCAGACTTCCGGCCGGGACGCCGGTCACGATCCGACTGCAAGGTACGGTGTCGAGTGCGACGTCGCGGCAGGAGATAGTTTCAAGGGCGTATTGGATGAACCAATCGTGATCGAGGGACGGACGGTAGCCGCGCGGGGCGCGGCAGTCACCGGACGGGTACTGGCAGCGAAAGCGTCCGGACGATTGCATGACCCCGGCTATCTTCGGATTGCACTGGTCAGCCTGAAGGTTGGGGGAAAGCCGGTGTCGGTCGCAACGTCCAGCATCTTCGCCAAGGGCGGTGCGCACCAGAACCGCAACCTCGCGATGATGGGAGGCGGGGCGGGGACAGGGGCCCTGGTGGGCGGTCTGGCGGGCGGCGGCAAGGGAGCGCTGATTGGAACGGGTGCGGGAGCAGCGGCCGGAACGGGCGCAGCCTATGCCACGGGCAAGAAAGAAGTCTCTCTTGGCGAAGAGCGCCGGCTGACTTTCCGGCTGGCTCAGGCGGTGGATGTGCCGTAGCAGGATGGAACCAGATATTCCGATTTGGGGCGCCGACAAGGCGCCCCTTTTTGTGTCAATTTGGGCAATCTACCGTTCGACGCCCCTCCGATTTGTCACAAATTGATGTGATGCACGTACTTAGCATGTCCTACCCGATTGTCTAGTATTTCCAAAATAGGAAGCGTGCTCCATCTTCTGAGAGCTGGAGTGTCCCATTTTTTCCCAGCTTGGAAATGCAATGGAGTTCCCTGGCGCTGCCCGGCATCCTGCCACCCTGAGCCGAAACGTGGTGGTGATGGGAGAGCAGTGGAAATGGGTGTAGGAACGCAAACGTCTGCAAAGCGGCTGGACATGAAAGTACAGCAACTGGCGTGGGGCGCGTTCGAAGCGGCTCCCGAGGGCCTGCTGGTGGTGGAGAACGAACGAGTCGTGCTCGCCAATTCCGCCGCCGCGAAATTGCTGGGGTACGAGGATCCAGCGTCGGTGGTAACCCAACCAGTGGAACGGTTCTTTCCTCGCGGGCTGTTTTGTCGTGACCTGTCGCGAGGTTCGGCGGAGACGCAATGTGAAAACCCGGCTTGTGAATGCAGCGTCCGGCGGGACGGCCAGGAAGAAGTGCGGGTGGCGCTCCGGTGTACGAACTTCCGCTTTGGGGCCCGGACACTGGTCCTGACGGCCTTCCACGAAACGCGGCGCGCCGAAGTTGGAACCATGTTGCGGAATGGCGAACCGCGGTTCCGCGCAATTTTTGAAGCTGCGGCGATCGGGATCTGTACTTGCACACTCGACGGACAGATCATTGAAAGCAACCCCGCATTCTCAAGAATGCTGGGCTACAGTGCGGCGGATCTGATTGGGATGCATGTGCGCGAGTTTCACCCGGGTGACTTCCAGGAAGACGACGTTCTTTTGAAGGCACTGGCGCTGGGCTTGCGCGAGTCCTTTGACCTGGAGAAGCGGTACCGGCGCAAGGATGGGACCTATCTCTGGGGACATGTGACGGTGTCGCTGGTGCGGGATTCGGTCGGCCAGCCGGCCTTCGTGATCGCCATGCTGGAGGACACCACCGAACGCAAGCGAGCGGAAGAGCAACTGCGCGAAGCCGGAAAAATGGAAGTCATCGGAAGGTTGGCAGGTGGAATCGCGCACGATTTCAATAACCTGCTGACCGGAATCCTGCTGTATTGCGATCTGTTGCTGACGGGTTCCGAATCGGAAGAACAGAGACGGGCGCATGTGGAGGAGATCCGGCTGGCGGGAGAGCAGGGAGCGGCCCTGACCCAGCAGTTGCTGGCGGTCGCGCGCAAGCAGGCGCCGCAACTGCGCCCGGTGTTCCTGAACGAAGTGATCTCGTCCACCGAGAACCTGCTGCGGCGGCTGATCGGCGAACACATTGAATTAGCCACAACTCTCGGAGCCCCGCAGGGGATGGTGCTGGCGGATCCTGGCCAGTTGCGGCAGGTGCTGCTCAATCTTGCGCTCAACGCACGCGATGCAATGCCCAACGGTGGGCGGATCACCTTCTCGACCCAAGCCAGAACGATGCCCGGAAGCGAGGAGCCGGCGGTCGCACTCGCCGTCAGCGACACCGGTTGCGGGATGGACGCTGAAACCCGGGAACGAATCTTCGAGCCATTTTTTACAACCAAGAA
>PMCH01000046.1 GCA_003154055.1 Acidobacteriaceae bacterium | reverse complement strand
CCGGCGCCGCAACTCTCCGCGAGCGCCATGCAGCTGCTGAAGGGGCAGCGCTGGATGGGAAATGTGCGCGAGCTGCAGAACGTGATGGAACGCGCGCTGATTCTGGCCGAGGACGAGCCGGTGATTCGCCCCGAACACATTCTGCTTTCCGAACTTGGTACCTACGGCCAGAGGTAAGGCAAGCGGTGAAAGTTTTGCCCCCGGCAGAGTTTGCATGAGAGCTTCTTAAGCCACCAGGGCTGCGGCTGGCCCTGTTTTTGCAGGTGGATCTACCATGTCAACGTCCTTTCCGGTACTGCGCGACGGGATGCCCGAGTCAGAGCATCCGCTGGCCCGCGCATTCGCCTCATTCACAGAAGCTGCGGGGTCCTTAGAGCGAACTTATGGACAGCTGCAAGGACAGGTCGCTCACCTGCGGCAGGAATTGGAAATCACCAATCGGGACCTGGCGAACAGCCTGGAGGAGAACCGCCGTATCCGGGAGCGTCTGCGCCGGATCGTGGAGAGCCTGCCCTGCGGCGTACTGGTGATGGAGGCGGGCGCGGGCATTTCGATCCTCAACCCCGAGGCAGTGCGGCTGCTGGGAGGTCCGGCGGGACATGCGAATGCCTTGCCGCCTTCCCTGTTGGCAGAGCTTGAGCAGGCGCGCGAAACGGGCCAGGAGCGCGAATTGCTTCTCGGCTGCGAGGCGAAAGATGACAACGATGGCAAGTCGGTCTGGGTCGCGGTCCGCCATGCCTGGCTGGAGCTGGAGCATTCCACTTCTGTCTTCATCCTGCGCGACGTAAGCGAGGCGAAGAAACTGGAGCAGGAACGGGAAAACGTGCGCCGGCAACAGGCGCTGGTCGAGATGTCCGCTCTGCTGGCCCATGAGATTCGCAATTCCCTCGGCAGCCTGGAACTGTTTGCCGGCCTGCTGGCGGAAGCCGACCTGGACGGCGAGTCGCGCCGCTGGGTGGAACACGTGCAAGCAGGCTTGCGAACGCTGTCAGCCACGGTCAACAATGTGCTCCACCTGCACAACGCGCCGCCGCCCGAGCGGGCGGAGATCGACATGGGCCAGTTGCTCGATTGGTCCTACGAGTTTCTTCGTCCCCTGGCCAGGCAGGCCCGGGTGGAACTGCAAGTCCTGAACGGGCTCCGCGGAGTGGTGCTGGCCGCGGACCGCCACTGCCTGGAGCAGGTGCTGCTCAACCTGGCTTTAAATGCGTTCCGCTTCATGCCGGGTGGGGGCTGGCTGTCCATTGTGGGGAGCGAGCCGGGCGCAGGCGAAGACGGAATCGAAATCACGGTGCGCGATACCGGGCCCGGCATCAGCGCGGGGGACCTGCCGCGGATCTTCGAAGCCGGCTTCAGCACGCGTCCAGGCAGCTCCGGACTGGGCCTCGCGGTGTGCCGGAAAATCGTGGAACAGCATGGGGGCACGATTTCCGCCGGGAGCCGGGCGGGGCAAGGCGCCATCTTTCGTCTGCGTTTTCCGTGCGCCGGAGCCCGCTCATGAAGCGGCTGTTGATCGCCGCCGACGATGCGGGCATGCGCGCCTCCCTCGAAGCACGCTTCCAGCGCCGCGGCTGGCAGGTGGACCTGGCGGCGAACGGCGCCGACGCGCTGGGAAGATTCCGCCAGGTGCGCCATCCGCTGGTGATTACCGACGTGCGCATGCCGGGCCGCGATGGGTTTGAACTGATGCGCGAGGTGCAGGCAACGTCGCCGCGGACGGCGGTGATCCTGCTGACCGCATACGGATGTGTTCCCGACGCAGTCGAGGCGATCCGCAACGGGGCCTGCGACTACCTGGTCAAGCCGGTGTGCTTCGAAAAGCTGGAACTCGCGGTCGAGCAGGTACTCCAGCGCGCGCAACAGGCGAGCAAGGAAACCGAATCGCTGGTCGGGCATTCGACCGCCTGGCAGCAGGCTCTCGAACGCGCACAACAGGCCGCCGCGACCGACGCCGACATCCTGATTGAGGCGGAGAGTGGCACCGGCAAGGAGTTGGTGGCGCGCCTGATTCACCGCCTGAGCCACCGCAGCGATGGTCCCTTTGTCTCCCTGAACTGTACCGCGTTTCCCGAGGCGCTGCTCGAAAGTGAGTTGTTCGGCCACGCGCGGGGCGCATTCACGGGTGCGGTCGGAGCGCGTCCGGGCAAGTTCGAAGCCGCACATGGAGGAACGCTGCTGCTGGACGAAGTGGGCGAAATGCCGCTCGCACTGCAGCCCAAACTGCTGCGCGTTTTGCAGGAGCGCGAGTTTGACCGCCTGGGATCAAACCAGGCGGTGCGGGTGGATATCCGCGTCATTGCCACCACCAACCAGCCGCTGGAAGCGGCGGTGCGGGGAGAGCGTTTCCGCGCCGACCTGTATTACCGGCTGAACGTAATTCCCCTCACGCTGCCAGCGCTGCGCGATCGAGTGGAGGACATTCCGGAACTGGCCTGCCACTTTGCCCGGCTCTATGAGCCAGCGGGGGCACCGGTGCAGCTGGCTCCGGAGCTGATCGAGCAGCTCCAGCAACATCCCTGGCCGGGGAACGTGCGGGAGCTGTCGAATTTTGTGCGCCGCGCCGTGGCTCTCTCGCGCGGAAACCAGATCGGGCTGGAGGCTTTCCAGTACGGGAAGCTTCCGCCGGTGAGCGTGCGCCTGGGGCCGGACTGGAAGCCTGGGCTCTCGCTCGGCGAAATGGAGCGGCAACTATTCGCCATGACCTTGGACGCCACGGGCGGGAACCGGGCCCGGGCCGCCGCCTTGCTGGGCGTGAGCCNNCCGCGAACATGGCCAACGTCGATACGCCGGGCTATCACACGCGCGATGTCCGCACCTTCACGGGCGAGCTGCAGCAGGCGATGGCCGGCGAGGAGCCGATGTTCTCGCCAGCATCGCGCGAAATTCGCGGGCTGCTGGAGCGGCCCGACGGAAACAATGTCAGCGTGGAACGCGAGTCTCTGCTGATGGCGGAGAACCAGTTGCACTTCCAGGTGGCGGTGCAGTTCCTGCGGGCGCAGTTCCGGCTCTTGTCCACCGCCATCAACGAAGGGAAAACGTCATGAATCTGTTTGGCATGCTGGAAATGAGCGGTTCGGCGCTGGGCGCCGAGCGGCAGCGCGCGGAAGTGGTGGCCAGCAACATGGCCAATGCCCAAACCACGCGCACTCCGGGCGGGGGTCCGTACCGGCGGCAGTTGGTAGTTTTCCAGGCGCAGCACACCCCGCGCTTTTCGCTGGCGCTGGCCGGACTGCACCACGAGAGCGCCTCGGCGGTGCGGGTGGCGGCTGTGATCCCGGATGCGCGGCCGCCGGTCCTGCGCTTCGAGCCCGGCCATCCCGACGCGGACGGGCAAGGCTATGTGGCGTACCTCCGTATCCTTTTTGATTGCAGCCTGGTTTCCGCCGAACACCTGACCTACCGGGACTATCTCCAGAGCATTCCCGAAAACGCATATCTCGCAACCTGCGATCTGTCGCCGGTCGGAGTGGCGGCCGTGCTCCAGGTCGATCTTGCCATTGCCTTCCCCATTATCGACCTCCTGCTCGGGGGCGAAGGCAAAGGCGGTGATCTGGGCCGCCCGATCACCGAAATTGAAGAACAGCTGCTGGAGAGCATCCTGCGCATCATCTGCCGTGAACTGCAAACTACCTGGCAGGCCATCGCGCTCGTTTTCGAGTTTGGACAGCGCCAATCGGTGGCGCAGGCGCTACATGTGATGCGGTCCGACGAAAAAACCTTTGCCTCAGTTTCGAGGTCAAGATGCCGGATACGCGAGGCACGCTGAACCTCGCTGTTCCCGCCGTTGTTTCCAATGC
>PMCH01000137.1:1584-3666 GCA_003154055.1 Acidobacteriaceae bacterium | reverse complement strand
CAGGAACAGAACAAGCAGCAACAGCAAGCCCAGCAACAAAAACAGCAGGACCAGAATCGACAGCAGCAAGGAGAGCGACTCTCCCAACAGCGCCAGCAGCAGCTTGTTGAACAGCAACGGCAGCGCCTGACGCAGTACCGTCAACATCTGGATCAGCAACAACAGCAGGGTCTAGCCCGCCAGCGGACGGAGATGCTGCAACAGCAAAAACGTACTGCGCAGTATCGCTTTCAGGCAGACTACCTGGAGCGCGAGCGTCAACAGCAACTACGTTTCCGGAACGATCGGGACCACGACTACGATCACGATCCCTACTTCTACATGGCTCCGATCTATCGGTACCATCGTGGCGGCAGCTACTACGAGACCAATCAATACGGCGCCGACATGCTCCGCCAGGCAGTGAACTACGGCTACGAAGAAGGGTTCCGGACCGGCCGGGCCGACCGCGAGGACCGGTGGCGTTCCAGCTACCAGGATTCCTATGCCTACCAGGACGCGAACTACGGCTACAGTGGCTACTATCTAGCCCAGGACGACTACAACTACTACTTCCGCGAAGGTTTCCGTCGCGGTTATGAGGACGGCTACGACAGCCGCTATCAATACGGTCGCTACTCGGACGGCAGGTATACCGTGCTGGATGTTTTGTTGTCGCAGATCCTCGGCTTTGAATCTCTCCGTTAGCAACTGAGACGACGGGATCCAGACCGGCGCCCCGCTCCATTGGCCCGAAATCAGGCCCATGGAGTGGGGCCGCACGCCGCCGTTCACCCCGCACTTTCCGGAGTCCTCAAGAATGCCTGCAGGCAACACAGAACTACACCGCACAGAACGCATCGGCTGGCTACGCGCGGCGGTACTGGGCGCGAACGACGGTATCCTTTCAACATCGAGCCTGGTGCTGGGTGTCGCAGCTGCGCATGCGACTCACAGCAACGTACTAGTCGCCGGAGTCGCCGGCCTGGTGGCTGGGGCTATGTCAATGGCTGCCGGTGAGTACGTATCGGTCCACTCACAGGCCGACACGGAACTGGCCGAACTCAAGCTTGAGCGCGCGGAGCTCAAAGCGGACCGCAAGGGCGAGCAGAAGGAACTGACGGCGATCTACGTCGCGCGCGGACTCGATCCTTCGCTCGCAAAACAGGTCGCCGAGCAGTTGATGGTCCATGACGCATTGGGCGCGCATGCTCGCGACGAACTCGGCATCTCCGAGACTTTCCGGGCGCGTCCGATTCAGGCTGCGTTGGCATCGGCTGGCTGCTTNNGTTGGCGGCGCGCGTGGGTGGCGCAGGAGTGACGATGGGCGCAATCCGGGTTACGTTCTGGGGTGCGCTCGCCATGGGCCTGACCGCGGGCGTCGGGTGGCTATTCGGAACCGTCGCGTGAGGGGGGGCGCAGATCGGGCACCCCAGCGCCTCAGCCCGCGGCCGAAACGAGCCCCCAACACCGCCCCGCAAAGGGTGAGCAATTTGGGACAGAATTACGGGAAGCCCGCTTGTATACCATGAACACCATGGCTGCCAACAGCACTCTGCTGTGCATACACCGCGATCCCGCTCAATTGAGTTTCTTACAGGAGAATGGATACGAACTCGTGACCGCGGCCAACGGTCAGGAGGGTCTACGCCTGTTCATGTCGCGGCCCGTGGATGCGATTGTGCTCGAGTACTACCTGGGGCTGCTGGATGGGACAGTCGTCGCCGATGAGATCAAGCAAGTCCGTCCGGAAGTTCCCATTGTCATGGTGACCGACCACCTGGAAATACCCGGCAGCGACCTAAAGTCCGTGGATGCGCTCGTGGCCAAGGCCGACGGGCCGCACTTCCTGTTGGCGACCGTGCATTTTGTGCTGAATGCGAAGACGCGAGCCAGAGCTCAGCGCAAACCCAAGCGTTCCAACCGCACGAGAGCTTCGTCCCCTGACGACCCTTTCTCAGCAGAAGTCTGGAACGGCATTCGGGATGGAACTGTCAAATTTTGACCAGACCCTGTGTCCGTTACATCAGACAGAGGTTCTGCCTGGAGGAAGGTTCTTGCCAACCGCAGTGAGAAGGGACGATGTTCGGCCCTCAAACGGCC
>PMCH01000137.1:0-1525 GCA_003154055.1 Acidobacteriaceae bacterium | reverse complement strand
ACCACGAAAATTGTCCAAAGCATTGTTAGTCTCCTTTTATTCGATTGCTCATCCTTGCGTTGCATCTTTCCGCTCTACTTGAATACCGCGGAGCGATTTCCCACACTCCAAACACAGCCGTCCGGACCGTGGGGTGATCAACCCGCAAAACGGGCACATTCTTTGCGACCCGAAATCGTTGCCGCGCGGCCTAAGGACCGCCAGCAGTTTCGTGAATCCGTGAGCCACGCTGGCAAGCCGTGTGCGAACACGATTGCGAAAACGACGAAGGACGGGTTCCATCCATCCACCTTCGCCCTTTCTCCCGTTGCCCGGGACTGTTCGATTGGCGGTGTAAATCGCAGGATTGCTCTTGCGAGAGATCCTCGCGCTTCACATCTCCGACCGTGGGAATCATGGCAGGCTAAGGCGCGCGATTCTGTGCAGGATTGCTCACATTGCACCCAAAACATCCCGTTCCCGGCATTTTGGGCGGCAAGGCGGGAGTGAGCAATTCGGACCAGTAAATCCCTGGCGGGTAAGCGATCCTGATGCCAGAGACGAGCACGTCTTCTCTCTCTTTCAGGTTCTCTGAACTAAGTCAGCCATCTGAAGTCTTTCCTCTTAGTTCTCCGAAAGGAACAATTCATGAAAAAGACAATGTCACTGCTGTTGATGAGTTTGATCGGTCTGATTGGCACATTCGCGTGGGCAGGCTCGGCCCGTGAAGACTCGGTCGCGCGCCTGCAATCGTCTGTCGAGGTTCTGCACGCTGTCATGGCGGCTCCAGACAAAGGCATCCCGGAAGAAGTGTTGACCAGTGCAAAGTGCATTCTGGTGGTGCCCAACTTGATCAAGGGTGGCTTCATCTTTGGTGGGAAGCACGGACGTGGCGTGGCCTCGTGCCGCACATCCGATGGCTGGAGCGCTCCCGCGTTCGTTTCGATCGGTGGGGGAAGCTGGGGATTGCAGATCGGTGTCGAAGGCGTGGACCTGGTAGTGCTGGTCATGAACGAGCAGGGCTTCCAGCATCTGCTTTCGAGCAAGTTTCAATTGAGCGGCGAGGGATCCGTTGCTGCCGGCCCGGTTGGCCGTCATGCTTCCGCCGGAACCGACTGGAAGATGAACACTGAAATGCTGAGCTACTCGCGCTCGAAGGGCGCATTCGCCGGTCTTACCCTGGAAGGCGCGGTAGTGGAGCAGGACAACGACTCGACGCGCGCTATTTACGGCAAGAATATGACGTTCCGCAACACCCTCTCGGGCAAGGTGGCAACGCCCAAGAGTGCGGACGCATTCCTGAAGGCCGTGTCCGACGCAGGCCAACAGGCACGCGTTGCCGAAGCAAAAGAAGACAAGAAGGAAGCGAACGAAGACAAGAAGTAATTGCATCAGAAGGCTGTCAGCGAGCCGGACTTGTGGCACTGGCTGGAACTGCATACTGGTTCCGGTCAGTGCCACAGAACGTTTGACCCCTTCCGCGTCACCGCGCCCACACCTTCGCGGCCGAATATCACGCCGCACAGAATCCCCAATGCAACCCGGC
>PMCH01000343.1 GCA_003154055.1 Acidobacteriaceae bacterium | reverse complement strand
CGCCCCGTCGCCGGATGGTCGCAGTACCGGACGCCGATTGCCGGGCTCTATCTCTGTGGCGCGGGCGCGCATCCCGGCGGCGGCGTTACGGGCGCTCCGGGACATAACGCCGCGCACCAACTGTTGCGCGACTTGAAGAAAGGCAAGTTCAAGGAGGCGGTGGCGTGAGCGGCAATGGCGTTCCGAAAACCGCCGACTTCGTCATCCTGGGCGCAGGCGTGATGGGAGCGTCGATTGCCTTCCACCTGGCGCGCCGCAAGGCCGGGCGCATTCTCGTGCTCGACAAAGATCACGTGGGCAGCGGCGGCAGCGGCCGTTCTTCGGCCTTGATCCGCATGCACTACAGTTTCCCCGCGGAAGTGCAGCTTGCGCTCATCAGCCTGAAGATGTTCGAACACTGGCGCGAGATCGTCGGGGAAGCAGGCGAGTTTCGCAAGACGGGGTTTGTCCGCATTGTTCACCCCAACGAGACGGAACGGCTCAAGCAGAACGTGGCCATGCAGCGCTCGCTCGGCGCGAAAGTCGAATTGATCGATCGCAAGCAATTGCAGGAACTGGAGCCCGATTGGGCCGTGGATGAAGTTGAACTCGCCGCCTACGAGCCCGATTCCGGCCATGGCGATGGCAATGTGGTGGCCAATGACTTCCTCAGCCGGGCTCGCGAGCTCGGCGCCAGTTATCTCTCGAAAACGCGAGCTACTTCCATGTTGGCCAGCGGCGGTACGGTGCGCGGCGTGCAAACCGATCATGGCGAGATTCACGCTCCGGTGGTGATCGCTGCCACCGGCCCGTGGACGCGTCCTTTGCTCCAGCAGGTCGGATTCGATCCACCCATCGAGACCGAATATCACCAGGTCGCGATCCTGAAAAACGCGCCCGACATGAAAGGCGGAGGTTGCGCCTGCATTGACTCGGTGACTGCTACTTATTTCCGTTCGGACGCAAGTGACAAGTTTCTCGTCGGCGATTTTTATGGCAAGCGGCCGGTCGATCCCGACAATTTCCCGCAACGCGCTTCAGAAACTGAACTGGAAGAGATCATCGAGCGCGCAAGCCGCCGCGTATCAAAGCTAGAGAATGCAGAAGTCATGCGCGGCGTGACCGGCGTGTACGACATGACCCCCGATGCTCGTCCGCTGCTCGGCCAGATTCCGGGAGTGGAAGGGTTGTACTTGTGTGCCGGATTTTCCGGAATGGGGTTCAAAATTTCTCCGGCGATCGGACTTGTCATGTCGGAGTTGATTCTCGACGGCGCAGGGACAACGGTCAATATCTCAGCCTTCCGCCCCACGCGCTTCACCGAAGGCCAGCCGATCAAGGCAGAGTTTGAGTACAAAGACGACTAAGCGCACCGGCATCACTCGGCATATGTTTGCGAACGACCAACGACCATCGACTAGCGACTTATTTGAGGAGGAATCATGCCCAAGAAAGGCATTCTCGAACGCCTGAACGAAGGACCCGTGCTCGGCGACGGCGGCTATCTGCTCGAACTCGAAAAGCGCGGATGGGTGCGCCCCGGCCCGTTCACTCCCGAAGTCGCCATCGTCTATCCCGAAGCNNTTCTACGCCAGCCGCGACAAACTGGCGACCGTTGGCCTGGAAGACCGCGTCGCCGACATCAACCGCTCCGCCGTCCGCGTGGCAAAAGAGGTCGCGGGAGATCAATGCCTGGTGGCCGGCAATCTCAGCCTCACCTGGATGTATGAACAAGGCAGCGCCTCTGCCGCCGACCGCGTGCGCCACACGTTCGACGAGCAACTCGCCGTGCAGTGCGACGAAGGCATCGACTTCATCATCGGCGAGACCTTTTCCTGGCTGGGCGAAGCTCTGCTGTGCGTCGAGCGCGCGAAGAAGACGGGCCTGCCCGTGATGGTGACGATCTGCTTCGAAAACAAAGACCAGACCGCTGAGGGCAAGACTGCAGCCGAAGCTGCGAAGACTCTGCTCGGCGCCGGCGCCGACATTGTCGGCATGAATTGCCTGCGTCCGCCCGCGCACACCCTGGGCGCGATGGAACAAATGCGCAAGGCCGTTGATGGCTATCTCGCCTGCCAGCCCGTCGCGTATCGCACTCCGAAAGATAAGCCCGATTTCACCAGCCTGCCCGAGTTCCCCTACGCGCTCGACCCGCTGCAACTCACGCGGAAAGAGATGGGAGAATACGCACTGAGAGCGAAAGAAATCGGTATCAACTACATCGGCTCGTGCTGCGGATCGGTCGCGATGCACGTGCGCGAGATGGCGAGGGTGCTCGGCAAGTTGCCGGCGGAGTCTCGCATCTGGAAGAAAGGCGGTACGAAGCCGATGTCAGCGTATGAGTACTACGATCACGATCAGATCAGCGTGAAGTAGCGAATCTCAAATGACGGAAGATCGGGGCTCTCACAACGCACCCGCATCTATTACATTACTCGGGGAAAAATGTGGAATGTCGAATAACGGACATGCTTCGGATTTCTGACTGCCTCGATCTCTGCCGCAATCGACATGATTTCCTCAGATGCACCCTCGGACTCTGACAACGGTCGCACATCTTCCAGTCCTTGCAGTTCAAGACAGTAGTGGACTGCGGCGTCACTGATCTTGGCACGGTACTCTGCTTCCCTGTTTGCGAGCGTAAGGAGATTTACGTACGCGCCTTCGTGAGGGGATAGGAGTTCACACCATTCACGTGGCACAACGCACGCAACCCCGATCCATACTCTGGTCTGTTCCTTCTCTTCT
>PMCH01000196.1:3359-3908 GCA_003154055.1 Acidobacteriaceae bacterium | reverse complement strand
TCGAGATGATGGCGTCAATGCCGAGCTTGCGCGCGCTGCCGATCACCTGGTCGGAAATGTCGCGCACCACTTCCTGGCCGTTCTCGACCGTCTTGTAATGGAACGGATTGCCGCGGTTGGTGGTGCCGAGAATCGTCCCGCCGCGCGGCAGAATTCCGCTGACGTCTTTCAACGTGAGTTCGAACGAACGCTCCGGCCAGATCAGTCCGTCAAAGCCATCCGGAATGCCGATGACCTTCCACTTGTATTTCAGGATGGCGGCCTTAACGGCCGCGCGAATGACAGCATTGAGTCCAGGAGCGTCTCCGCCCCCGGTGCAGATTCCTATGCAGTTTATGTCGGACATGGCAACTTATGATGATAGCGCGGCGGGGCGAAGGAAAGACACTCCGAATGGGCATGCCCTCGGTTGCGGTGCGGGGCCGGCTATTGAACCGTGACCGTGGAAGTGTCCTTGAACGTCACTGTACCCACTGTGTAAGAGACCGTCACGGTAACAACCTCCCCATGAGTAGCCCCACTGTCGATGGTCAGTATGTTGGGATTGCC
>PMCH01000196.1:0-3309 GCA_003154055.1 Acidobacteriaceae bacterium | reverse complement strand
ATGGTGGATGTCCCCGGCGGCGTGACCGCCTTGACCAAGCCGCTCTTGGTGATCGTGGCGGAAGGGTCGCTACTCGACCATACGACCGAGTTCGTAATGTTCTTGATGCTCCCGTCGTCGTAGGTTCCTCGGGCAGACATCTGCAACGTGTCGTCCTTCTGGATGTTCTGACCAGTCGGCCCGACCCCAATCGTGGTCAGGACCGGATCGACGAAGAAGCCCTTGCAACTGGCGCCAAACGCCAGGGCTACTAGCACAACAAAAGCGAGAGTCAGCGGCAGTTTGCGCCCGGTAAACATATGGAATCGCCTCGGATAGCGTGATTTTAGCAGAACACCCGCCCCTTGCTCTTTCCCCGCTAGTGCATGTCTGGAGTCGTGCCAGGCCACGGACACTTTGGTCCTCCGGTGTTCTGGAGGAAGAACGAAAAAGGAGGGCAAACTTGCAGGGATTCTTGGCTGGTGCGCATCGTAGCGAAACCATCCGCAGAGACCCGGCTTGCCCTATCTCAACTTTTCCTAAAGCCAAGAGCCTCGAGTCTAGATCCGCTTCTTTTTCCCCGCCCTCGCAATCCGCTCATCAATTGGCTTGCGTCCGGCAAATCCTTCCGTAGTGTTGTGCCAATGCCCAATTTTCGGCTCGCCCAACTTCCAGCAGAGCAGGATGATCTCGCCTTCCACCTTGCACGGGAAATCGAGCAACCCGACATCGAGGTCCTTCACCTGGACTCCGGTGGAATCGATTTCGGCGATCGCGTCCTTGATGCGCTGAATCGCCCGCTCGCGCTCGGCCTTCCTCCGCGCCAGGTGCACGACATTCACCAGCGTCCCGCCATTCAGGAAGATGCGGTGCGTAACCTCCTGCAACTCGGCGTCAACTTCCTCAATCAGTTTCTTGCCCTGGATCCCCTGCTTGAGTAGCGACTCCAGCACCGGCAACAGGGTGTGGGCTTCATCGAGCGTAAAGGTACGGTCGGACATGTGAGTCTATTCTAACTGAGCAGGACGCTGAAGCTAGCAGTTGGCAGATCGCAGATGGCAGGAAAACCAAACAAACGCGGCGTGACAGGGGTCACTGCAAGCACATGCCGAACGGCATCTGATTGCGTCGAGGCCCTCCTTTATGACAGAGAGCTACCGCAATCTGATTGCATGGCAAAAAGCGAAGGCTCTGGCACTCGACATTTACAGATGCACGCGACGATTCCCTAAAGACGAAGTCCATGGACTAACTTCTCAGATGCGGCGGGCTGCTGTCTCCGTGCCGAGCAATATCGCTGAAGGCAAGGGCCGCCGCACTCGGAAAGACTTCGTACACTTTCTGTATCAGGCGCGGGGATCCCTGCTCGAATTGGAGACCCAGCTTTCGATTGTCCGGGAACTCGAATACCTCGATGCACCCACATTCAGCAGTACTCTTAGCCAAGCCGAAGAGGTGGGACGCATTCTGAATGGCTTGGTGAATCACCTGCAAGCGCAGCCCGACAAGGCTGCCTGATGCCTGCGACCTGCCAGCCGCCACCTGCTACCTGATTTCCAGCATCCGGTCCAGCGCCACCCTGGCCCAACTCTTCACGCTGTCTTTCACCTTGATCTGATTCACCACGTTGCCTTCGACCAGGTTCTCCAGTGCCCAGCACAGGTGCTGCGGTGAGATGCGGAACATGGTGGTGCACAGGCATCCGGAATCGTCGAGCGTAATAACTTTTTTCCCTTGCGCCCCAAATTCCTTGCCCATGCGGTTCACCAGGTGAATCTCCGTACCCACGGCAAACATCGAGCCCGACGGCGCTTCGCGGATCATCGTCAGCAGGCCTTCGGTCGAGCCGATCCCGTCTGCCTTCTGGCAGACTTCCCACCGGCACTCGGGATGCGCAATCACGCGGATCCCGGGATGCTTCGCGCGCACGTTGTCCACGTGCTCCGGCAGAAACCGCTGGTGGACGGCGCAGTGACCCTTCCACAGTATTATCTTCGCGGCCCGCAAACGGTCAGGCGTCACGCCGCCGCCGAGCTGATACGGATCCCAAACCACCATCTCGTTCAGCGGGATCCCCATGGCGAAGCCGGTGTTGCGGCCCAGGTGCTGGTCGGGGAGGAAAAGCAATTTCGCATTCTTCGCGAATCCCCACTTCATCGCCGCGGCCGCGTTCGATGACGTGCAAACTACGCCTTCGCGCTCACCAACAAACGCTTTGATCGCAGCCGTGGAGTTGATATACGTAATCGGGGTAATCCCATCGCCGGCGTCGGTGGTCNNCGGCTCAGCACGTCGGCGCTCTCCGCCATGAAATGAACGCCGCAGAACACGATGTAGCGGCCCTGGGCGCGCGCCGCTTCCTGGGAGAGTTTGTAGGAATCGCCACGGACATCGGCAAACTGGATCACTTCATCGCGCTGGTAATGATGTCCCAGCACGATCACTTCTTTACCGAGCGCCTTCTTGGCCGCCCGAATTCGCCCGTCCATCGTCCGGTCCGGAAGGACGAGATAATTCTCCAAACTGCAAACTTCTGTAGCGGTTGCCATGTTGTCTCGCTTTCAGCTCCAAGCACGCGCATCCGCGATCTGCGGTCGTTCGGCTCGTCTTGGAACGGGGATGTTGAAAGCCATCAGCGGCTCAGCTGATTCACTGCGCGCTTTTTTCGATCGGCGCGCCCAACCAGCGGGGATGTTGTAGCCGCAGTATTACTCTTCCAGTTCTATTGGATGCCAGATCCCGGCGAAAGCGTCACCATTTTTTGGAGCGCCGTCACATCGGGATGTGACTGGAATCCGCCTCTATATTGCACTCCGCGCCCGCAAAAACGCAAGTTTCAAGCGCTCCAGCAGTAATCGGCTGGGCGAAACTTTCGTTCCTGGGGAGAACCCGCTCCTTGCGAACCGACGGTTGTAGTCCGCGGGGTGCAGATGCGACTACCGGTTAACCCATGTTATTTTCTAGTCCGATGGACCTACCAATCGCTCCTCCGTCCAAATCCACGCCGCGCAACGTCTACGCCTTTGGCCTGACGTCGTTTCTCAATGACACGGCCAGCGAAATGGCCTATTGGGTTCTGCCGGCTTTCCTCACCTCGCTCGGCGCCGGTCCTGCGCAATTGGGAATCATCGAGGGAGTCGCGGAGAGCGTCGCTTCATTCGCCAAGCTTTTTTCCGGCTATCTTGCCGACCGGCTACCCCGGCGGAAACCGCTGGTGGTCGGGGGCTACGTCGTCGCCAACGCCGTCAAGCCGCTCCTGGCACTGGTTTCCTCGTGGTGGCAGATTCTGGGCATTCGTTTTGCCGATCGCTTTGCCAAGGGCATCCGCGG
>PMCH01000259.1 GCA_003154055.1 Acidobacteriaceae bacterium | reverse complement strand
GTGAAGCCGAGTTGTCGCAGCAGTTCCACGCGTCCGACTTCGAACCAGATGAAATGGTTCGAGTGATACACGACGCCCATCTGGTCCGTCTCGGCGTAGCGCACGCGGATACGGGCTTCGTTCACGACACTTTTCACATTGATGGGTGTCGATGTTATGAACTGGTTCATTGGCCCATCCATTTCGGTTTGCGCTTTTCCAGAAACGACGCGATGCCTTCGCCGAAGTCGGCCGTGGCGCGGATGCCGGCATTCTCCTGAATGGCAGCCTCAATCTGCAAGTCGAGTTCTGCACGCGCATGATCGCTCAGCAGGCGCTTCGTGTAGGCAAGCGATGCTGGACTGTTCTCCATCAGTTGCGCCGCCAGTTCGCGCACCCGGTCGAGCAACTTCTCCGCTGAAGCGATCTCATTGATCAGGCCGATGCGCAGGGCCTCCGCGGCGTCGAAGATGCGTCCCGTAAGCAGCAGGTCTCTAGCAGTCTTCTCGCCCACTTGACGAAGAATAAATGTCGAGACGATAGCCGGCACAAAGCCGATGCGAACCTCGGTATATCCAAATTTTGCCTCAGGGACGGCGAGCGTGAAGTCGCAGAGCGTGGCGAGGCCCGTGCCGCCAGCCACTGCTGGCCCGTTCACAGCCGCGATGGTCGGCTTGGGAAAATCGTAAAGCGAGCGGAAGAGGCCGGCCATCTTTCTGGAGTCTGCGAGATTCTGCTCCGGCGTGCGGCCAGCCAGCGCTTTCAGGTTGTCGAGGTCCATCCCCGAGCAGAAGGCCTTCCCTGCCCCAGTGACGATCAACACCTGCGCGGCCGAACTCCTCACTTCCTCGAGCGCCCGGAGCAGATCGTCAATCATTTCGTAGCTGATGGCATTGCGCTTGTCAGGGCGATTGAGGGTGAGAGTGGCGATACCGGAGTCGAATGTTAGGTCGATGGTCGTGTAGTGACTCATGATTTGCGTTGCTGGTCGAGTGTAACAACACTTGTCATCCTGAGCGAAGCGATCCGATTCGCTTGCGAATCGAATCGCGAAGTCGAAGGATCGCTACCCACACCAGAGCACGGGTTGGGTAGGGGTGCTTCGACTCCGCCGGACTTCGCGTTCGCGAAGTCCGGCTCCGCTCAGCATGACAACAAAACAGGCTCTGCCTATTTCTCAGTGGACGAAGTTCTGTACCTGTTCCCGATCTCCACCGTGGCCCTCAACAGCGCGTCCAGTGGCTTGAGTGCGGGTAACTGCGCGCCGCGGCTTTGCAGAGCTTCGATCACCTTCTCCGTCGGGATATTCCCTACCAGATCGTCCTGCGCGAACGGACATCCACCGAGGCCGCCGATGGCTGAGTCAAAGCGGCGGCAGCCCGCGTCATAGGCGGCGAGAATCTTCGCCGCTGCCTCATCGGGGCGACTATGCAGGTGCACGCCGATTTCGAGATAGTCGTACTTCGCGATCACTGCCGACATGACTTCACGAATTGTCTCGGGCGGGGCCACTCCGACGGTGTCAGCGAGCGAGATCATGCGGATCGCCTGCGACTCAAGCAGGCCAACTGCTTCGACCACCTCGTCCACGGTCCAAGGGTCGCCATCCGGATTGCCGAAAGCCATGGAGATATAAACAACGGTTTCGAGCCCGGCATCGTCGGCTTTCTTCTCGATCTTCTCCAGTTCCTCGATTGCGTCCTCGAGAGTTTGCCGCTGGTTGTTCTGGAGAAACGTCGGCGAGATTGAATACGGAAAACCCAACGTGTGTACAGACTGCGTCTTAATCGCGCGTTCGGCTCCTTTTTCGTTGACGACGATGCCGATGATTTCGACGTCATCGGGCGGGTCGAGTTCTTTCAGCACATCTTCCGAGTCGGCCATCTGCGGGACAGCGTTAGGCGAGACGAACGACACG
This sequence comes from Acidobacteriaceae bacterium, assembly GCA_003154055.1. Classification (GTDB taxonomy): domain Bacteria; phylum Acidobacteriota; class Terriglobia; order Terriglobales; family Acidobacteriaceae; genus Acidiflorens. The sequence continues at coordinate 725 of PMCH01000259.1, read as the reverse complement.
GCGTCGATGTGCTTGAACCCAGCGCTGATCAGGGCCTGCAAGTAGTGCGTCTTCAGTTCGGCAGGGATCTGGCCTTTGAGGCCTTGCCACGCATCGCGGGGGCATTCGATCAGCTTGACTGCTTCAGGCATGTTCACCACGGAGACACAGAGACACGGAGAAAACCAAACAATTTCACAAAACTTTTCGTACGATGCCCCCTCGTACCAATGTCGCCACATTGAAGTTGATGATCAAACCGATTCGTTTTCCTGTCAGTTTCAGATAGGCAAGCAATTGTGCTTCGTGGACTGGCAGAATGTGCTCGACGCACTTTAGTTCCAGAATAACGGCATCTTGAACGATCAAGTCGAGACGGTACCCACAGTCCAGCTTGACGCCTTTGTATTCGACCGGCAACGGCACTTGGCGCTGAAATGGGATTCCGCGTAAGTGCAGTTCTCGGCACAAACACTCCTCGTATGCCGATTCGAGCAAGCCGGGACCGAGCGCGCGATGAACCTCGATGGCCGCCCCAATGATCTTCTCAGTAAGGTCTTCGTGAAGAAGTTTGCTCCGTGTCTCCGTGCCTCCGTGGTGAATCATGTTTGCAGCACTCCCACCTTAAACTCCGGCACATCCGGATTCAGCGATGCCGCCTCCAGCGCCTGCGTGATCGCTTGCCGCGTCTCCATTGGGTCAATGATCTTGTCGATCCACAGGCGGGCGGCACCGTAGCGGGGGTC
>PMCH01000003.1 GCA_003154055.1 Acidobacteriaceae bacterium | reverse complement strand
TACTTGGCCAGGTTAGGCCAGTCGCGTAGTGTTGCCTCCATTTCCTTCTGGTCATCCTTGAAAGATGCACAGGGATCCGGTGCCTGCTGCGCTACAGCGGTGGCTGAAAAGATCAGGGCGGTTAGAAGAACGAAGATAGATTTCATAGTGGAACGCACGACCTTATCCCAGAACGTATGTGGACAAGTTTGAATGACAGACCGCTTCAGGTCCAACCTTCCTCGTGAAAACTGCGTCTACCCCTGCGGGCTGGACGGGCGAAACGCCCGTCACTTCGTGTCGCGGTGCGCAGCCACAAGGCTAGAAGCTGATCTTTGCTCCCAGTTGCATCTTCCGGCTGGTGTTGGCGTACCAAATCCCGCCAAAGCCACCATCGCTATACGTTGTATCCGGCAAACCAAGGTTCGGGTGATTGAACACATCNNACATTGCCGAAGCTTCCGGCTGTGGGAGTGGCAAACGCGTCGGTGTTAAACCAGCACTGCATCGTTCTGACGGGTTGGCCGTTCGGGCACGTTCCACTCCACGGATCACCCACCTGATTGGGACGCAATTGTCCCGATCCCGCCCCGCTCGATTCCCCCATGACCACAGTCGTGGGTAAGCCAGTGCGCGCAATGAAAATCGAGGAAAGCTGCCAGCCCCCTACAATTCCATTCCACAGTCCTCCCTGGTTGAGAAACTGCTTTCCTTGACCGAAGGGCAGTTCGTAGTCCACGCTACCGTTGAAGGTGTGGCGGATGTCGTTCACGGCGGGACCATAGTTCGAATTCATGTCGTATGCGTTCTGATAGTTCTGGCCGAACCGTTCGGAAGCACCAGCGCCGCCCCAACCAGCACCGGTCTCCATATCCAGCACCTTAGACCATGCATAGCTCACGCCAAAGGACAAGCCTCGGGCGAGCCGCTTATTGGCAATGACGTGCAAGGCGTTGTAGTTGGAGCGGCCATCGAACAGAGAGGCATTGATCTGGGCGTAGTTCGGATTCGGTCGGGCGCCGGCGTTCGGCCCGCTCAACGGGATTTGGTTGATGTCCCTTCCCAGTTGAAGATTGACGCCGCGGTTTCCCACGTAGCCGACGTCGAGCACCATTCCATGGGCAAACTGCCGCTGGATGTCAAACTGGTATTCGACGTAGTACTCCATGGGGATCTTCCATGGCGAGTAGTTCACGCTTTGGCCGTTGAGCAGGTCCGGCGTCCGGTTCTGGCTGGTGGGATAAATCGGCGACGGCGGTCCGATCGTAAAGGCGGGTGGATTGGCCTCGTTGTTGCAATATGGATCCTGTGGGTAGCTCTGGCTGTTCCAGTTCGAAGGATTCAGGTTGCCCAGTTGAAGGACCGGCGCCACCAATCCTTGCGAAGTCTGATTACATGACAAAGATCCTGTCGGCACCCAGCCCTGCCCCCAGGCTTGGGCCGGTGCAATTGTGTTTTGCCCGGCGATGATGTTGTATAGCCCGATGCCTCCGCGAACCGACCAGTTTTGAGTGGGCGACCATGCCACCCCGACTCGCGGGGCAAAGAAGTCCCAGATAGTGTCAGTCATGGCCCGACGTCCGTCCTGTCCTCCGTACCACATGGCGCCCTTGGAACCATCGGCAGGGTTCGCGATCGAGGGCTGGAAACCTGAGATCTTGTTCTGGACCTCGCTCCATCCGCTTTGGATCACATAGCGCAAGCCGAGGGTCAGGGTCAGATTCGGTTTGACCTTGTACTCGTCCTGAACAAATGATTGTGCGCTCCACATGCGCCCGCCGGTCTCGGGGTTGATCGCGATCCACCAGGACTGCGGCAGACCGAGAAGGAAATCGGCGTAGCCTTCTCCCTCGCTGGGAACGTTTTCGAGCGTCTGATCGTAAGGATTCTGGGTCAGCGCGCCGCCCCACCAGAAGCCTCCTTCTTGTGCAGTTCCCCAACCCGTATTCACCCACCAACGATCGAACTCGCCTCCAAACTTAAAGATGTGCTTGCCCCTGACCCAGGTGGCGGCATCGGAGTAGATGAAAGTAGTCTCGGCGTCAATCGCTGGCGGTTGTCCGGGGTTGCCAATGCCTGTATTGAGGTCTCCATTAATCCAGATGTTGGGGAAGAGATCTCCCGCTGGATTTGCCAGTCCTAACTTGGCAGGCCAATTCTGTCCTTGGTTTACGTTGGTGCCGACTCCATGTTCGCGACTGACCGAAAAGCGAAATTCGTTCACCACGTTGGGAGTCAGTGTCCAGACGTTCGTTACCTGTCCCTGGACCTCATTGCCACCCCAGTGAGAGCAGTTGATATCGCAGATGGGATCGGTGTATGGGTTGTCGAAATTCACCACCATCATTGATCCCGTGAGCCGATTCTTTGGCGTGATGTCGTAATCCAGTTTTCCGTTGACCCACTGCTGCGAGGTGTTGCTCGGCTGCAGACCGTAAAAATTGTTCACGTTTCCAGCTCCCGAGAGGTTCGGAGCCAGAAAATTCTGCTGTATCTTGGCTGCTGCTGGATCAAAACGGCTCTGGGGAATAATGTTGCCAGGAAAGGGCAAGCGACAAATGACCTGGTTCCCTTGCCATGTCACCGTCTGCGTCGTGAGGGGATCATAGATTTGGCCATTCAAAACCACTTGGCTGGGATCGCAAGGGTTGGTCGTGCCCGTGGGATCCCCCAACAGCATTGAAAAGTCGCCCTGAACGTATCCTTGCCCGCCATTGGGCTGGGACCCGGTGGTCGGATACGATTCGTAAGTCGGGGCGACACTGTGGAATGGATTCCTTTCAAGACTGAAGAAGAAGAAGGCCTTGTTTTTCTTGATAGGACCGCCCAGGTTGAAGCCGTACTCGTTCCACCGGACGACTGGCTTGCTGAACGGGGCCGGCTGGGCGAACCTGTTCTCTGCGTTCGCGGCGTCATTCTCTATGTACTCGTACACGCTGCCATGAAGCTTGTTGGTGCCGCTCTTGGTGATCACATTGAAGACCGACAAACCGTTCCCGTGCTCGGCGCCGAAATTTGCGGTCGAGAGGGTGACTTCCTGGATGGTTTCAATCGGCGGCGCCAAGGAGTCCGGGTTCGATGATTGCCCCAACATGGCGATGCCACCGTCAACCTGCCAGTTGGAGAAATATGGCTGCTGACCATTGACCCCGATACCTTGGCCGGTGGAACCTTCTCCGGAGCCGGGGTTCACGCCAGGCACGGCCGCGAACAAATCCATCCAGTTGCGGTCGATGCTGGGGGCAGCGCTGACTATGTCGGCGGTAAGCGTTGTGTTCTTTTCAGCCGACTCAGTCTGCACCAGCGGCGCATCGCCTGAGACGGTTACCTTTTCCGAAGTGGCGCCGATCTCGAGCAAGCCATTTACAGTGATCGTCTCCACGCTCAGAGTGATGCCGGAGCGGGTCAGAGTTCTGAAGGCGTCCTTGGCGAAGGTAACGGTGTACTCGCCCGCCTGCAGATAGGGCAAGTCGTACAAACCCGACGCGTCGGTCATGACCGTCTTGCTCACGCCAGTCGCAATGTTGCTGATTGTGACCTTGACCCCTTGCAAGACGGCCTGCGACTGGTCCGAAACCGTTCCCCGAATTTCCCCGCTCTGGCGACCTTGGGCGGAAAGCCAGTTGGGCGCGGCGGCTAGAAGAATCACGACGAGTGCGAAACCTAATCTGAAGCTGAATGATGGCATGGTCAAACTCCTAACCGAGGGCACAACTTGGTTAAAGCTAATTCTATGCGGCGGACGCAGACCTCCCGGTGGCATTTCGAGTTTAAGTGGCGCCACCGTCAGAGACAGTGATCGGTATCACGCCTGCGTGGGCATTGTTGTGGTGCGAAGAGATGGAGTCAAGTTCGAAACAGTTCGGTGCAGGTTCCGAAACAAANNGGTCCGCCCTGGTTGCATGCCTCAAGCCAAACGCCTACGTGGTGTTCCCTCCGCGAAGAAAAGCGGCCTTTCTCTTTGTCAATCACGACCTCTGGCGCGTGTCCATCATCGTGCTACGATGCCCGCTTTCCCGGAATCTGGAGACGTTCCGTGGATGTTTCGAACGTTCCTCAAGCGTCTGACAATCAATGGTTTGCGCTAAATTCACTTCCGACTCGATATCGCCCCTATGCTAAGATTTGGCGCGGGACAGCTTCGTGTTTCACTCCTCATTTCCGCCCCCCAACCCGATCTCAGCGGCAAGTCGTCCCGAGCCGGCGATAGCCGAGGCGCTGGTATGCGAAGAATTGGATCGAGTGCTCTCAAGTCATGATTTCCAGGCGAGCAAGTTATGCCAGAGCTTTCTTCGCTACGTAGTCGAGAAGACCCTGAGTGGACACTCTGACAGCCTCAAGGAACGGACGATCGGCATTGATGTGTTCGGCAAGCCGCCATCGTACGA
>PMCH01000086.1:27636-34749 GCA_003154055.1 Acidobacteriaceae bacterium | reverse complement strand
AACAAGGCGGGACAGGAAGGCCACCAGTTCATCCCGAAGGGAATCGACTTTCTCGGAGATTTTCTGAACGGTCGCGTCCATGGGCTGCCGTCGCCCCTTACTTGGGCGTACGGGTATAGTTTCGCAGGTATTCGGGGAATTCGCGCTGGCAGCGCTCGTCCCGAATGGGAGCGCCCACTCGTGTATCGAGCGGAATTACCCCCGCCCAGGTTGGGAATGAGTAGTCCGGTTCATCATCAATGGGCGGCCCCACGCGCACTTTGGCCGAAAATTCGTCAATCGGAATGCGAAGCACCGACGTCGCCTTCAGCTCTTTTTCGTTGGGCTGGCGCGAGTCGTCCCAGCGCTGCGGCAGGATGTGCTCGGACAAGGCCCGGAGCGCGGCGATCTTTTCCACGGGATCGTCGATCAGGGTGGCCGTGCCCAAAATCACCACGGAGCGGTAGTTCATCGAGTGATTGAAGATTGAACGCGCGAGCACTAACCCGTCGAGCAATGTCACCGTGACGCAGACCGGGATGCCCTTGTCGAGATTGCGCAGCATGCGGCTGGCGGCCGAGCCGTGGATGTAGAGGACGTTGCCGTTGCGGCCGTAGGAAGTCGGGATCACAAAGGGCTGGCCGTCCACGACAAAGCCGGCGTGGCAGAGAAAGGCTTCGTCGAGGATACGGTTGACGGCGTCGCGGTCGTAAACCGCGCGGTCGGGTTCGCGCACGACGCGGGTACGGGGAGTGGGGTTGGTGGACATGGATCTGAGTTCCTAGGCAGACGCCAAGAATGGGTGACGGGGAAGTTTAGCAGGTGACAGGTTAGAGAGGGATTCCAGTTGGCGGGCATTCCCTCCGCCTTCCGAGGCTGCGCCAAGCGTTCGTGCTTGTAGACTCAGTACGGGAGAAATCGAGCAAATGGAATATCTGGTTGGCTTGATACTGTCCTTGGCGGTTGTTGGCTTCGCCACCATTGTCGGCTTTGACCGCGAGCGTGTTTTTTATCCGACGGTGCTGATCGTGATCGCCACATATTATGTGCTGTTTGCTGTGATGGGCGCTTCTGGGCGGATACTCGCAATGGAAACCGCCATCGCCAGCGGATTTATGGCGTTTGCCACTTTCGGCTTCAAGAGGAGTCTCTGGCTGGTGGTCGTTGCCCTGGTGGGGCATGGAGTCTTTGACTTCGTTCACCCCTGGTTTTTCAGAAACCCCGGCGTGCCGCATTGGTGGCCCGGTTTCTGCCTGGCGTTTGACATAACGCTCGGCGGTCTGCTGGGCTGGCGCCTGGTGACGGGCGGTTGAGTGGGTGTTCGACAATAAGGAGAAGCCGCGGTCATTTGCGCCGCCGCGCGGGCGCTTTCGGCTGCTCTTCGATCACCGCAAACTGAATCTTCTTTTCTGCTGGATCGATCCGATCGACCAGGACACGCACCCGGTTGCCCAGGCTGTAGGTCTTGCGCGAGCGCTGGCCGATAATCTGGCGGGTGTTTTCGTGGAAGAGGTAACGGTCGTCAGTCAGGGTGTCGAGCGGCACGAGGCCTTCGACGAAGAGGTCGGTCAGTTCCACGAAAAAGCCGAACTTGGTTACGCTGATGATGAGTCCATCGAAGTCTTCACCGATGCGCTTCTCCATGAATTTCACTTTCTTCCATTCCATCAGTCCGCGCTCGGCTTCGTCGGCCCGGCGCTCGGACTGGCTGGACTCTTCGGCGATGCTGTGGAGTTCTTCCAGCGCGATCGGGCCGCCCTGCGGTTCGAGCGAGTGCTGATGAGCGTCATGGTCGCGGCGTTTGGACCAGGGGGAAGGCCCGGGGGCGGAAGCCCCTGACTGAGAAGAGACGCCAGACGCGGCTCTAAAGGGCCGCTCTTCTACGGCCGTGCCGCGACCCGAGGCCGATGAGGTGCCTACGGGCACTTCTCCGTCCGTCTTCTCGGCAGAATTGCGCAGCACGTCTTTCAGGATGCGGTGCACGATCAGGTCGGGATAGCGGCGGATCGGCGATGTGAAGTGCGTGTAGGTTGTTGCCGCCAGCGCGAAGTGTCCCATGTTTTCTTCGGAGTAGCGGGCCTGCTTCAGCGAGCGCAGCATCAGGTAGCTGAGAATGCGCTCTTCGGGCTTGCCTGCAATTTTCACGGTGAGCTTCTGGTACATGCGCGGCGTGATATGGACTTCTTTCGGGACTTCGATTTCGCGTACCCGTTTTCCCGTGCCGTGGGCGGCGCGGCGATCGGTTTTCATCTGCACGCGGTGTATCGGCAGTGCACCCACGCCCAGCGAGTACCCGAACGTCGCAGCAAGGACTTCGAAGTCGTAAACGCGCTTGGCATCCGGCTTCTCGTGGATGCGGTAGAGCGAGGCGATCCGTTTGTTCTCGAGATAGTGCGCGACGCTCTCGTTCGCCGATAGCATGAATTCTTCAATCAGGCGATGCGCGATGTTGCGCTCGGAGCGGGTGATGCTCTTCATCAGACCGAATTCGTCGAACTCAATCACCGGTTCGGGCAGGTCGAAGTCAATCGAACCTCGGCGCTCGCGCTTGCGATTCAGGATCATCGCCAGGTCGCGCATGTGCTCGAAGTGTTCGACTTGCGCGGCGTACCGGGTGCGCGTGGCCTGGTCGCCCTCGATCACGGCATTCACGGCCGTGTAGGTCATTCGTTCAGCGGAACGGATCACGCCTTCGTTGATCTCGTAGCTGACAATCTCACCCTGGTGATCGATTTCCATGGTGCAGGAGAGCACCAGGCGGTCCACCTGTGGACGCAGACTGCAAATGTCGGTCGAGAGTTCAAGCGGCAGCATGGGGACGGCGCGATCGGGGAAATAGACGCTTGTGCCGCGCAGGCGCGCTTCCTGATCGAGGGGCGAGTCGCGAGTTACATATTGAGCGACGTCCGCGATGTGTACTTGCAATTCGTAGTTGCCGCTCTCGAGTTGCCGGACGTGGACGGCATCGTCGAAATCGCGGGCGGTTTCGCCGTCAATGGTGACGATCGGCAAGGCGCGGTAGTCGCGGCGATGGCTTAGTTCCTGGGCAGGAATGATCGGCTCGATGGCTTGGGCTTCTTCAATCACTTGGGGTGGGAAATGGTGCGGAAGGTGGTGCTTGCGGATCATGATTTCGACGTCCACGCCGAAATCGTCCTCCTGGCCCAGGATTTCGACCACGCGACCGCGCGGATTCTGCGTCGCCGAAGGCCAATCGGTAAGCTCGACGTCGACCACTACGCCTTCAAGATCCTGCACGTCGGTGTGTTGGGCTGCCTGGTTGCCAATCACGCGGTCGGCGGACATTTTCTTCTGCAGTGCTCTCGGTGGCTGGCCGGAAGAATCAACACCCAAATCAACCACGGGGGGCACAGAGGACACGGGCGACTGCGGGTTCTCCATCCCCGGGGGGATGATGATTTCCTGGGCTATTTTCTCGTCGATCGGCTTCACGTAATTCTGCCGATGCCCGTAATGGAAGATGCCGACGACGGTCGGGTGGGCGCGTGATACGGAGCGGATGATACGACCCTCGGCCCGGCCCTCATCGCGGAAGGCCACGATTTCCACCAGCACGCGGTCGCCATGCATCGCGGAGCCAACCGAGGGGGGCGGAATGAAAACGTCACCCGCGAGGCGCGCTTTCAGATCGGCATCGAGCGAACTGGCGTCAGGGATTACGAACCCGAAACCATCGCGATGCATGCTGAGGCGTCCGACGAACGTGTTGCGGCCGGAAGCGGCTTGCGGGATGGCGTAGCGGTCGGAATCCACCTGAAAGAGTTCGCCCTTCTTGACCAGAGCCTGCAGGCGCTCGGACAGTTCGCGGCGGCCGTCCCCCTTAACGCCGAGTTCGCGCAGCAGTTGCTTGTAGCCGGCCGTCTTCTTCGGCTGGCGTCCGATGTGGCGGAGGATGGAGGATTCGGACAGCATCAGTTCTCAGTTCCCGGTTCTCAGTTCTCAGGGTTCGATTCAGTGACTGAGAACCGAGAACTGGGAACTGGCGAGGGGCGGCTAGCGCAAGTATCTGTCTAGCAAAATCCGCCGATGGTGCAGTTCGTGTCCGGCGATGATGTAGGGCAGAGCGCGGGCGCTGATTTCGAACTTGTTGGCGGTGCCGCGGCGTACGCCGGCTTCGGCATCGAGATGGCGGAAGAATGAGAGCGTTGCTTTGCGAATGTCGGCAAACTCCGCGACCAGGTCCGGGAGGGTGCGCCGGCCGAAATTGCCGTCGCGGATGTAATCGTCCTGCTCGTAGCCCTCGATCGGCGTTTTGTCGCCACGCGAGATGCGCAGCGCGCGGTAAGTCATGATGCGTTCCGTATCGTTGACGTGGCCGAGAACTTCTTTCAAGCTCCACTTGCCGGGGGCATATCGAAAGTCGGCCTTCGCGTCCGCGGACTTGAGCAGGGCCACGGTCTCAACCGCCTGCTTTTCCAGAACTCCGACGATGTCATCAGACGGGACGAGTGAAATGTAGCGGTCGTAGTACTCGTAGTATTCGCCGGGCTGGGGCCGTCCGAAGGAGGTGACGATCGTGCTCATGGATTTCCTCTGGCGTGTACTTAAAGGGTCGTTTCGTGCCGCTCGAACCATACTATCGCGATAGAAGAATTACCGCAGGCTGGGAAGCGCTTACACGTTTGGGGAGACGTTTTGTGCAGACAGGGCTGGCAATCGCCCCGGGGGGAACCAACAAAAGCCCTATTAGAACATGGATTTCCACAGCTCATGGGATTTGGCCGGGGGTACAATGCATTTTGGCCCCCGAAATGCGGCCTTGGCGCTGAATCCCTAATAAGGAAAGGACTTTAAGCACAATGTGGAAGCCCACGAATCAACCTGCGACCCCCGGCCGGCCGGCTGAGCCCGAGCGTCCGAGCATGTCCACTCCGACCGTGCCTGCGGTGAGCGAGCCCGCTGCCCCGCGCCCCGTCGCCACCACCACCTCCACTTCGGACCAGGCTACGATCGGGAAATCGCTGGTGATCAAGGGTGAAGTGACCGGCTCCGAGTCGCTCTACATTGACGGCCGCGTCGAAGGCTCCATCAACCTTTCCGGCAATCGCGTCACCGTCGGCCGCAACGGTGTGGTCTCGGCCAACATCAACGCGCGTGAAATCGTGGTGCTCGGCAAAGTCCGCGGCAACTTGACTGCCAGCGATCGGGTGGATATCCGCAGCGATGGTTCGCTCACCGGCGACGTTGTGGCCGCGCGCATCTCCATCGAAGACGGCGCCTTCTTCAAGGGTGGCATTGATATCCGCAAGGCAGGAACGAAGGGCGACGAAGCAGCGAAGGGCGTTTCGAACGTGCCGGAACCGGCGATCGCAGCAAGAGCGTAGGAATTGGCTTTCAGCTGCTAGCCTTTGGCTTTTAGCTTTTGCGCCGAAAATGTGTTTGCCAGAAAAAGGCACCCTCTGGATTGGGGTGCCTTTTGATTTTGGAACCTATCGGTCGATATCAAGTTCTTAGGCCAAGAGCCAAGAGTCCTACCGCCTCCGCAGATCTCCCGGCAACTCCGAACGCAGCAACCATAGACCTGCCGCAACCGCTGCCGCCCAGGTCAACGTGCCGAGGGCGAGCGAGAGCAGGTCGGCGCGGCGGCTGCCGTCGAGTGCAACGGTGCGGGTAACTTCATAGCTCAGCCCCCCGGATACGATCCCGATCAGTGCGGTTTTGCCGAGTTCCTTCCAGTTCAGGCCGGAGAATGACACCATCCCGCGGATGTGGAGGAGCGCTGCGATGGCTACGGCATTCGCGGTGATGCCTATATCCGATGCGACGGCCAGACCCGTCACGGAAAGAGTTCGGAACAGCAACGAGTAGATGGGCAGCGAGGCGAGCGTGATGAGGCTGCTCGCAACCATCGGAGTGATGGTGTTGCTCGAGGCATAAAAAGCCCGGGCATAGAGCGCCTGCGCCGACCACATGGCCAGCGAGAGCGAGAACCAGAAGAAATAGATCGCCGTGGATTGGGAATCGGCGAACGTGAAGTGCCCGCGGCGATAGACCAGGTCGATCAGCGGGAGGGCAATCGCCATCATCCAGCCGGTGAGCAGCAGGGAGGCCGCGGTGATGCGGTAGACCGAGCCGTTTACCGTCGCGGCGAACTCTTCGTGTTTCCTCTCGCCCCACAGCCGGGAAAAGAAGGGCAGCGAAGCCTGGCCTGTGGCCTGTCCAAGGATCGCGATGGGCACCGCGAACAGGCGCTTGGCGTAATTCAGGCGCGCGATGTCGCCGATTCCACTGGAGGCGAAGTAGCGCAGGATCCAGTCGTCGGCGGTCACCAGCGACACTCCGAGCATCAGCGGAATCGAAAGCCGCACCCACTGGCGAAATGATGGATTGCCGATGTCGAATAACGGCCGGTATCCGGTGCCGATCTTCGCTGCCCCGATGGCGTTGATCAGGAATGGGCCGGCGACACTGCCGAAGAGCGCGCCGTAAGCCAGCGATGCAATCCCAAGGTGGCGTCCCGCCACGACTCCCCCACCGATGATGAACACGTTGTAGAGCAGGGGCCCAAGCGCTGGGAACAAGAAGAGCCGGTGCGAAAGCAAAACCGCGGAGACGATCCCGCCGACATAGAAGAAGATCTGCGCCGGAAGCAGGATGCGCGTGAGGTGAACGCAAAGCTCCAACTGCTGCGGGGTGAAGCCGTGGAACATCCAGCCGGCAAACTGGGGGGTAAAGATCTCGGCGATGATCGTACCGACGACCAGCGCGGTCGTCATCACGGTGATGATGATCGAAAATGTTTTCTGCGCATCCTGCTCGCGCTTCTCCGCCAGGAACCGCGAGTAGATCGAGATGAAAGTGATGGAAGCGGTGCCTCCGGCCACGATGTAATTGAGCCAGTCGGGCAGAGTGAAGGCGGCCACGTAGGCGTCGGTCTGCTGGCCTGCGCCGAAAGCATAGGCGATGTAGGCTTCGCGCACGTATCCGATCACGCGCGAGAGCGTGATGGTTGACATCAGCAGCACGGTTGCCGAAAACGCAGTGTGCTGGTGCGAGGGCCGGAAGAAGCGCAACAGACGCATCGTTGGCAGAGTAACGCATCGGGGGATTCCTCCGTGCACCTCTGTGTCCTCCGTGGTTATGCTTCTTGGTTCTTTCACCACGGAGGGCACA
>PMCH01000086.1:23140-27606 GCA_003154055.1 Acidobacteriaceae bacterium | reverse complement strand
TACCTCGACTTCTCCGGCTCGGCAGCGGTGAACTTCATCGGCCACGGCGTGCGGGAAATCTCCGACGCCATGGCGGAACAGGCCCGGCAGTTGGAGTTCGTCCACACCAGCCAGTTCACCACCCCGGTAGCCGAGGAGTTTGCACGGGAACTGCTGGAGTTTGCCGGCGAGCATTTTCGCGGCGGTGCCGTCTATTTCACCTGCGGCGGGTCGGAATCGGTCGAGACCGCACTGAAACTCGCCCGCCAGTATCAGGTGGAGATTGGCCAGTCGAAGCGGGTTCAGATCCTAAGCCGCAATCAGAGCTACCACGGTGCGACGCTCGGTGCGCTGGCGGTGTCCGGCAACAAGAAGCGGCGCGAGATCTACCTGCCAATGGTCCGCGAGTTCGGGCACATCGGAATCCCGTATTGCTATCGCTGTGCTTTCGATTGCACCGATGGCTGTCACAACTGCGGTCAGCGGTATGCCGGGGAACTGGAACGCGCCATCGAAGCCGCGCCGGGCGAAGTTGCGGGCTTCATCTTCGAACCGATGAGCGGCGCCACGCTCGGTGCCGTGACGCCTCCTCCGGGATACCTCGCGGCGATTGCGGACATCTGCCGTCGGCATGGCGTTCTCCTGATCGCCGACGAAGTGATGACCGGCATGGGACGCACGGGCCGCAACTTCGCCATCGAGCACTGGCAGGTTGCGCCCGACATCCTGGTCGCCGCCAAGGGCGTGTCTTCGGGATACGCGCCGCTCGGGGCTGTGATCGCCAGCAAGCGCGCGGTGGATGCGATTGCCGATGGCTCGGGTGCGTTCCTCCACGGCTTCACTTACAACGCACACCCGGTTTCGGCGGCGGCGGGGCGTGCTGTGCTTCGGCGGATCCAGTCCCAGAAGCTGGTTCATGCTGCCGATTCGAACGTGCCGGACACGGCTGGGGCTGCTCTGAAATCCGCCCTCGAGACGCTGCGAGATCTAGAAGTGGTGGGCGACGTTCGAGGGTTGGGGCTGTTATGCGGAGTGGAGTTCGTCCGCGACAAGAAGACAAAGCGGCCATTTCCGCCGGATAGGAATTTCGCCGGGCTGGTGGGGCAAGCCTGCCTCCGCCGGGGATTGCTGGTCTATCCCATGCAGGGTTGTGTGGACGGGATGAGCGGCGACCACCTGCTCATTGCGCCGCCGGCGGTGATCACAGCGGAGCAGATCGCCTGGGCCGTGGACGAGCTCCGGGCCGCAATCACAGAGTCCATGTAGGGGCACATGCCACTTTCGACCGTGCTCAGGCCCCCACTCATCCGAGTAAAGCTCGGCCAAACTGGAGCCGTTTGGACTCACGTCCTGGGTTGTGAGTGTGATGTTTCAACAATAATCGGCGGAAGATCGAGCCTTCATGACTCAAGCGTTGGTGTAGGAGGTGGTTTGTATGCCAAGCCGACCGCTTACTGCTTGCGTATCCAGACGCCCCAGGTGATCGGTCCGACTTCCTTATCGGTCATTGGGTGGCCCGCCATCTTCAAGCCCAGCTTCATCTGACCGTGATGGTAGCCTTCGTGCCAGAGCATGTGCTGGAGCAGGAGGATCGGGTGGTCGTAGTGAAGGTTCATGTCCCCGCCGGCCTCCACCCTGCTCTTTACAGCGTCCCGCACCGCCTTGGCGCTGTCGTTCAGCATCTGCGCGATGCGGCCACGGTCAAGCTCCACCACCCACTCTTCCTCGGGCACGTTTCTGGCGAACTCGGGGGCGTCCTCCAGGACGAAAATAAGCCGTACAAAGTTGATGTGCGTGAACAGCTCCGCAATGGATGGGCTGCCCTCCATCGCCCTGGTCTCCAGTCCGCCCTCCGGGAGGGCGCGGAGCAGGTTGAGCAGGATGGTGTTGTTCCTGTCCCAGGAGTCCAGCAGGGCGTCCAGCAGGCGTTGGTCTGGCGCGTCCGGCATATCCACACCCCGTTCCCGCAATCCTCGCCAGGATTATATTCGAGTCGTGGAACGTTTAGGCCCCTTAAGGCGTATATCGCTGTGGGGGTTTCCAACGTGCTCAACAAGACAGTCGCAACAATCGTTTCGTTTTTCATCTGCGTCTCGTTCGCTCTGGCTGCCGATCGTAGCGTGGTGGTCGGGGCCGTTCGTATCCACATCTCGGAGTCTGGAACGGGTCCGACCGTGGTCTTCGAATCGGGCATGGGAGAGGACGCCAGCACGTGGAACGACGTGCGCCCTGCAATTGCGGAATTTGCGCATACCGTCGCGTACGACCGCCCCGGACTCGGCCAATCAGGGCCGACATCCCTGCCACGCACCGTTGTGCAAATGGCTGCCGATCTTCAGGCTGTTCTGGAAGCGGCAAAGCTCGCGCCTCCCTATGTGCTCGTGGGGCATTCGCTCGGCGGAGCTGTTGTCCAGGTCTTCGCGCATCGTTACCCGGACGAGGTTGCAGGGCTGGTCCTTGTTGATCCGGAGGATGGGCGCCTTATTCAGCTGTTACATTCGCGGATGAGTGCCACGGAGTGGGCGGCCCGGCAGAGGGCTCTGGATGAAGCCATGCCGAACATGCCGCCACAAGTGCGAGCAGAACTCAGGGCTGCTGACGATAGTGGGGAAGACGTCGCCCGGGCAGTTCCTCTTCCCGTCGTGCCAGTCGTCGTGCTGACCGGCACGAAGAAGAACCCAGAGTTCCCTGGCAACCCGCTCGAACAGGACCTGAAACTGGAGCTTCACAACGCGTTGGTCGCCAACACTCCTGGTGCGCAACACATCCTCGTGCCCAATTCACGGCACTACATTCAGAACGACGCTCCGAAATTAGTAATCCAGGCTGTACGGGAACTGCTGACAGAGCCGGTCGGGAAACGACCAAACAAGAAGAAATAGGCGCGGACACATTTGACTGTCATGGCACCCTTACCAGCTCTTGAGGCCCTTGGCGTAGCCGACATCGAACAGTTGCCGGCAGAGTGGGTGCTCTAAACAACGTTTACACCAACTACATGTAGATGAGTGATTCCTTGGAGCGGGCCACTGGCATCGTCCAGTCTCTCCAGGTGGTGCCCGGCACAGCGCTCTCTCTGCTTGGCCCGCACTTCTGAGTGGAAAACAGTTTACCTGACGGATGACCGAACAACGCCTGGCTTTTGCTTCACGACCGCCATTGCCGTTGTAATCAGATTGCGCTCACAACGCAGTCCATGAGCGCTACCGGGGAAGAGGCTGGATCGCTTTTCTGGCCTGACATATTCAGTCATCATATTGCTAACAATGCAGATATCTGTTGATCCGCGTTTTACCCGCCCTGCATTGTCATTCCCTCCGCCAAGCCCCACAGTGCTTCCAGAACGGAGGTACCCGTGGCTACTTCACTTGCTGATTTTGCCGAACAGGCTAACCCAAAGACCCTGGCGGAGGCCCGGCGCGCCGGATTCCGTCAGGCGACGCGCGTCCACGGGAGTCTCCTCGCCTGCGTTGAGAAACGCGCCCTCGTCTGGATGGCCGAGCACATGCCGGCGCGGGTCAATTCCGACCACCTGACGGTCGTCGGTTTTACCGCGCAGATTGGCACCGGCATCTGCTACGCGCTGGCCGCCTGGGACCGCCGGATGCTGCTCGCCGCCATTGTGTGTCTTGCGGTGAACTGGTTCGGCGACAGCCTGGACGGCACGCTCGCCCGGGTTCGGCAACAGCAGCGCCCGCGTTACGGCTTCTATGTGGACCACATTATCGATTCGGTCGGCAGCGTTGCCATGATGGGCGGGCTGGCTTTGTCCGGATACATGCATCCGGTGATCGCCATCGGGTTGTTGATTGCGTTCCTGCTGCTCTCCATCCAGTCGTATCTCGCGACCTACACGCTCGGCGAGTTTCACCTGTCGTTTTGGCGCTTCGGGCCGACCGAGTTGCGAGTTCTGTTGGCTATCGGCAACCTGGCGCTGTTCCGCTGGGCGTGGGTGATTCACGGGCGCTACCGGCTGTTCGACATCGGCGGCGCCATCGGACTGGCGGGCATGATTCTGATGCTAATCGTCTTCACGCTGAAGAACACGGTGCGGCTGTACCGGGAAGAGAGGATCGGATGAAGGAAGCCAGTTCCCAGATCCCGGTTCTCAGTTCTCAGAAAAACCGGAACCACACGTTTCTCCGCTGGCTGAAATTCAACCTGGTCGGCTTGATTGGGATTGGGGTGCAACTGGCGGCCTTGGCTGTTTTCAGGTCACTTTTGCAGCTCAACTATCTGCTGGCGACGGCGCTGGCGGTCGAAACCGCCGTCCTGCACAACTTCCTCTGGCATCAGCGCTTCACCTGGGTTGACCGCGGCACCGCAGGGCCTGCGCAAGCACTGCTCCGCCTGGCTAAGTTCAACGCCAGCAACGGGGCGGTTTCGATCCTCGCAAACCTCGCGCTGATGCGCGTTCTGGTGGGCGACCTGGGCGTGAATTATGTTGTGGCCAACCTGATCGCCATCACGGCATGTTCGATCGCGAA
>PMCH01000086.1:11951-23110 GCA_003154055.1 Acidobacteriaceae bacterium | reverse complement strand
CGCCGGTATCTCTGTGTGCTGCCTTCGCACGTGCGCGCCAACCTCTTCGGCAGCGACTAGTAGTTTTCTCCTCGAGACTCTTGGTTCCGACCGCAGGGGCTAAAGCCCGTCTAATTTTCGGGCTAACGCGGCCCTGAAGGGCCGCTCTTCCACCGTCGGTTAACCAGCCACTAACCTCCATCCACGACCACTGATTTCGGGAGAACTGCCATGACAACCAAGACTCTGACGATCGGCCCCAAGCTCAAGACCGCGATTCCCGGTCCCAACGCGAAGCGCATTCTCGCGGGCGACGACAAATACATTTCGCCCTCCTACACCCGTTCCTATCCGATGGTTGCCAAGCGCGGCCGGGGCATCGTGGTGGAAGACGTGGACGGCAACGAGTTCTTCGACTTCTCCGCCGGCATCGCCGTGACTGCCACCGGCCATTGCCATCCGGAAGTGGTCGCCGCCATTCAGAAGCAGGCGGCTGAGCTGATTCACATGTCGGGCACCGACTTCTACTACGAGAGCATGGTCACTCTGGCCGAACGGCTCTCGAAGATCGCGCCCATGCTCGGGCCGCACCGGATCTACTACGGCAACTCCGGGGCAGAGGCGGTGGAGTGCGCGCTGAAACTGGCGCGCTATCACACCAAGCGGCAGCAGGTGATTGCCTTCTTCGGCGCGTTCCACGGGAGGACAATGGGAGCGCTTTCGCTGACCGCTTCCAAGCCGCAGCAGAAGCGCCGTTTCGCGCCGCTCGTTCCGGGCGTGACCCACGTGCGTTATCCGGATGTGTATCGCGGCTGCGAGGGTGGCCCGCAGGACGCGGAGAAGTTTGCTCTTGGCTGCGCGCGTTTCATCGAGGACAAGCTGTTCAAGACCACGCTTGCGCCTGAGGAAGTTGCGGCCATTTTCGTCGAGCCGATACAAGGCGAAGGCGGGTACGTGATCGCGCCCACCGTCTTCATGCAGGAATTGCGCCGCATCTGCGACAAACACGGCATCCTGCTGGTGGTGGACGAAGTGCAGTCGGGCATCGGCCGCACCGGCAAGTGGTGGGCCGTCGAGCACACGGGCGTGCATCCTGACATCGTGTGTAGCGCCAAGGGCATTGCTTCGGGCATGCCGCTGGGCGTCGTCATCAGCAAGGCCGAAGTGATGGACTGGATTCCCGGCTCCCATGCCTCGACCTTCGGGGGCAATCCGGTATGCATCGCCGCCGCGCTGGCCACGCTTGATGTGATCGAGAAGGAAGGCCTGCTGCAGAACGCGAAAGAAGTCGGCGAGTACATGGTGAAGCGCATGGCCGACTGGCCGCGGAAACACAAGATCGTTGGCGACGTCCGCGGACGCGGCCTGATGATCGGCGTCGAGATCGTGAAAGAGCAGAAGACGCGCGAGTACGGCAACGCGGAGCGCGATCGCATCGTCGAGTTGGCGTTCGAGCGCGGCGTTCTCTTTCTTGGCTGCGGCCCGAGCACTCTTCGGATTGCCCCGGCGCTGGTTGTCACGAAAGATGAAGCCGACGTTGCGATCGACGTACTCGAAGAGTCGATTTCCATCGTTGAGAAAAACGCGTAGGGGACGCGGTGGGTTTCGCGTAAAGACGCGGCCTGCCGGGTCTCGTCGTGTCCCCAGTGCCCCTTGTGGTTAAGAACAAAAGCATGAACCACGGAGAGCACAGGGGTTCACGGGGGAAAGCAATGCCCTGATACGAATCTCAGGAAAGGATCGACGTATGGGCGACACCACATTGCGCGAACTCGTGTATGGCAAGGGCGCCCATGTCGATCCCATCGCCTGCGTCGAGGACATCCCGGCGGAACTGGCTGTCCAGGTTGTCGAAGGCTATCCGCATTCCATCTGGCAGATCATGGAGCACATGAGCTACTGGATGGATTACGACCTGGGAAAGATTGCGGGAGAGAATCCTGTCTATCCCGACCGCGCGATTGAAAGCTGGCCGTCCCATCCCGCTCCTGCCAGCGAAGCGCATTGGCAGGCGGCAACCCGGCGTTTTGGGGAGTTGCTCGGCCGTCTGGCGGAACTGTCGGAGTCCGAGACAGAATCGCTGGAGCGAGTCATCCGCAATGTTGGCCCGGAACATTCTCCGCGCCACTCCACGGTGCACACCATGCTCGTGCAGGTTGTTGTTCACAACAGCTACCACTTAGGCCAGATCGCATTGCTGCGACGGAAGTTAGACGCATGGCCCCCACGGCGAGGCGGCGACACCTGGTAAACCAAACCTGGTAATCGAAGCCTGGTAATCCGAAACCTTGGCGCCCGCGCCACATCCAATCCATAACCACTTTCCAGCCGAAACGTGGGGAATTGCTCATGCCGCGCTTTACAACTCGCACTCTACTGGCTCTCGGGGTCGCGCTTTTGCTGTGGGCGTCAGCCTTCGCGGGGATTCGCGCCGGCCTGCGCGCCTACTCGCCGGCCCATCTCGCCATTCTGCGTTTTCTGGTTGCATCGCTGTTGCTCGGCATCTATGCGGGCATCGCGCATTTTCGCCGCCCGCAACTGCGCGACCTTCCCGGGCTGGTTTTGACGGGCATCGTCGGGATCACCTTCTACAATCTCGCGCTGAACTACGGAGAGACACGCGTGACCGCCGGAGCTGCGAGTCTGCTGATTGCCTCCGTCCCCATCTGGACCGCCTTGGCGGCCTGGGTCTGGCTGCACGAACGCCTCACCGCATTCGGATGGTGCGGCGTGCTCATGAGCTTTGCCGGAGTCGCGCTCATTGCCAGCGGTGAAGGCGAGGGCATTCGCCTGTCACCGCAAGCCCTGGTGATTCTGGCGGCGGCTCTGACTTCCGCTGTGTACATGATTCTTCAGAAGCATTATCTGGGTAGATACAGCGCGCTGGAGTTTACCGCCTACTCGATCTGGGCGGGAACGCTGTTCATGTTGCCGTTGGGCGGAGGATTTCTCCACTCACTGCGAGCTGCGCCGGCGGCGGCTACGCTGTCGGTCGTGTACCTGGGTATCTTTCCCGGAGCGCTGGCCTATGTCGCATGGGCGTATGTGATGTCGCACGGAACCGCAGGGCGCACCGCAACGCTGCTCTACATGATTCCGGTGCTGGCGATCGGGATCGCCTGGATATGGCTGGGAGAAGTTCCGAAGATGGTTTCTCTCACCGGCGGTGCAATCGCCCTGGCGGGAGTGGTGCTGGTGAATACGAAAGGCAAACTGAAGGCAGTGCAGGAAACAGGCACAGCGAAATGTACCAAACAGCGCGTGATCCCGGTCACATCCTGAGTGCGTTGCGACGGCTAGAGTGAAATGGGTGTTGTGTGCTCCATGTTTCCCGGACGCCTTACGCAAGCAACGCTCCGCGGGTTCGACTGGCTATCCAATCGATTGCTTCCCCCCGACGATCGTCCCGAGCACCAGCGCACCGGGCGCCGCGGCGAAGAAGATGCCTATTTTTACTTGCGCCGTCGCGGCTACGTGATCATTGCGCGCAACTTCCGTTCGCCTCATTCCCGCGGGGAACTGGACCTGGTCGGGTGGGACAAAGATGTGCTCTGTTTTATTGAAGTAAAGACCCGTACCACGCACGATGTGAAGCCCGCCGAAGCGGCCGTAGATCGCGAAAAACAAAGGGACTTGGGCCGGGTGGCGCGCGATTTCCTGCGCCGCCTCCCACCATCGTGCCAGTGGCGGTTCGATGTGCTCTCCGTATACTATGAAGCGCAGCCCAACCAGCCTTCGTTTGAGCTGTTTCAGAATGCGTTTTCTGTGTCGTACAATCGATAACTTGCGGACACCGTATGGAAAGGATTTAGTGCTTGCCTGAATTACGAAAAGACCCAATCGTAGGCCGGTGGGTCATCATTTCCACCGATCGCGCCAAGCGGCCCACCGACTTTGTGCGCGAAGGGATGAAGATCAAAGGGGGTTTCTGCCCCTTCTGTTACGGCAACGAGAGCAAGACCCCGCCGGAGATCCTGGCTTATCGGCCCACCAACAACGGCAACAGCGCGCAAAAGGACTCACCGGGCTGGACGATCCGCGTGGTTCCCAACAAGTTTCCGGCGCTCGGAATCGAAGGCAACCTGAACCGGCAGGCTGAGGGCATGTTTGACAAGATGAATGGGGTTGGGGCGCATGAGGTCATCGTCGAAACCCCCGATCATGCTGCCAGCCTGGCGACGCTGCCCTCCAAACGAATCGAAGATGTGTTGTGGGCCTTTCGCGACCGCATCCTCGATCTGAAAAAGGACAAGCGGTTCAAGTACATCCTCATCTTCAAGAACCATGGGGAAGCCGCCGGAGCTTCGCTGGAGCACTCGCACTCGCAGTTGATCGCGCTGCCCATTTTGCCCATCTACGTGGTCGAGGAACTTCAGGGGGCCAAACAGTATTACATTTACAAGGAGCGCTGCGTTTTCTGCGACATCATCCAGCAGGAAATTGAAACCGGCGTTCGCGTGGTCGCGGAAAACGAAGACTTCCTGACGCTGGCGCCCTATGCCCCGCGCTTTCCGTTCGAAACCTGGATCCTTCCCAAACGCCATGAATCCGCGTTCGAGAACTCGTCGTCGCACATGTTCGAGAACCTCGCCAAGGCCTTGAAACTCCTGCTGATGAAGGCCGACCGGGTACTCGATAATCCACCCTACAACCTGGTGGTCCACAGCTCTCCGGCGCAGGACCCGAACAACGAGCACTATCATTGGCACATCGAATTTATGCCGAAACTGACCAAGACCGCAGGCTTTGAGTGGGGCACCGGGTTCTATATCAATCCCACTCCACCGGAAGAAGCGGCGAAGTTTCTGCGCGAGGCGAGCGTGGAGGAATCTGTTCCCGCATCCGTCGGATAGACGCCGGTCAGATAGGGAAGGGCAGCGGACTCTTGCAGTTGGGCGCGGCGAAAGCCGCGCCCTTCTTTCTTGCCCGCAATCCCGATTGACGGTCGTTCCGCGCCTCGCTACCATGAGCACCACCCATGCATGCCGCGAAGACCATCGCAGTTCTGTTCCTGTTGTCCGTTCTTGCCTGCGCAGTTCCACCGTCCTCAGGACTGCTGGCCAACGTTTCCGGGCGTGCCACCACCAGTCTTAACGGCCCGTGGCACATGATCGTCGATCCGTACGAGACCGGATTAGGCGAGCGGTACTACGAAAACGCCAAGCCCAAAGATAAGAGTGACCGGATCGAATATGACTTCGATCGGTCCGATACGCTCAACGTTCCCGGGGACTGGAACACGCAAAAAGAAAGCCTCTTCTTCTACGAGGGCCCGGTCTGGTATGAGAGATCGTTCGTCTATCACCGGCAGGGGCGCACTCGCGCGTTCGTGTATTTCGGCGCCGCCAACTATTTCACGCGGGTCTATCTGAACGGCAAGAAGCTGGGGGAACATGAAGGCGGGTTCACGCCCTTCAACTTCGAAGTTACGGAAGAGCTGCGCGCTGGCGAGAACTTCCTGGTCGTTGAAGTGAACAACGCGCGACGAGTGGACGGTGTCCCGGCTGTAAGGACCGACTGGTGGAACTATGGGGGCCTCACCCGCGATGTGGTTCTGGTCGAAGTGCCCGGAGTGTTTATCCAGGATTATTCAATACAACTCGCGCATGGATCGCTCAACGAAATCGCGGGTTGGATTCAGCTAAGCGCGAATCCCGTCGTCGCTACAGTCACACTTGAAATCCCAGAGGCCGGCATAAAAAAGGAATTCACTACTGATCTGCAGGGGCGTGTCGAATTTCGTCTGCCGATCAAGGTGGCCCCCTGGTCTCCGGAGGACCCCAAGCTCTATGAAGTGATCGTCAGCACCGTGGGGGATCGCGTCCGGGACGCCATCGGCTTTCGCTCCCTCCAGGTTCGCGGCACTGAAATTCTGTTAAACGGGAAGCCTATTTTCTTGCGCGGCATCTCGCTGCACGAGGAAGCGCCAAACCGCGGTGGCCGGGCCTTCAGCGCGGAGGACGCGCGGACCCTGCTGGGCTGGGCCAAGGAACTTGGTTGCAACTTCGTCCGCCTGGCCCACTACCCTCACAACGAAAACGAGATCCGCCTAGCCGACCGGTTGGGCCTGCTGGTCTGGTCGGAAATCCCGGTGTACTGGGAAATCGACTGGACGAACCCCGCCACGCTTGCCAACGCCGATGCTCAACTCCGCGACATGATCGCGCGGGACCGCAATCGGGCGTCGGTTGCGTTCTGGTCTCTCTCCAACGAAACTCCAGTGGAACCTGCACGCTTAACCTTTCTGAAGCGATTGGCAGACGATGCGCGCCAGCTTGACCCCACGCGGCTGATTACCTCGGCCATGAACCACACCGAAAAGACCGGCCCGAACCGTCAATCGCTGAATGATCCGCTCGGCCAATATCTCGACGTTCTGGGTTTGAACGAGTATGTCGGTTGGTACTGGGGGCGTGCGGAAGACGCAGACGGCATGGAATGGTCCACTGCCTATCAGAAGCCATTTCTCATGACGGAGTTTGGCGGCGACGCGGCTTTTGGCCGCCACGGCGATGCAGCGACGCGCTGGACTGAGGAGTACCAGGCGAACCTTTACGTCCACCAACTCAACATGGTGAAAGAGATCCCAGGTCTGGCTGGCCTCTCGCCATGGGTGCTGATGGATTTTCACTCGCCACGGCGCCCTCTGCCGGGCATTCAGGACTATTTCAACCGCAAGGGACTGCTCTCGAATAAAGGAGAGCGCAAGCAGGCTTTCTTCGTGCTGCAGCAGTTCTATCGCGAGAAGGGGAGTTCCGCTGTCCCACCAAGAAAATAGGAAGACACGTCTACAGGCGGAAGGCTGATTTGTTGCGGCGATGGCCAGCTAGACCCTCAGCTTTGCGTTCGGTCCAGAACTTCCGCGTGCCATGCCATCTGGATGGCTTCCAGCTTGCCTTCATTCGATTTCTTGGGGTCGTCCTTGAAATCGGGGAGTTCGATCACATACTTGTGCAGGTCGGTGAAGCGGACGGCGAGCGGATCGACTTTGGGATGGGCTTCCGACAAGAGAATCCCGATGTCATCGGCGTCGTCCCAGGTGAGTTGCTTCGGCATGAAAGCTCCTGAATAGTTGCTGGTTTCTAGTTGCTAGTTTCTTGTCGAAACCAAACACCAGAAACAATAAACCAGAAACCAGAAACCAGAAACTGCTTTAGTGTCCTTCTGACACGTAATTCCGGTTCCACGCGGGGATCTCCACCACCACTTTGCCCGGTTTCTGAATGACCGCCTGGCATCCGAGTCGCGAGTTCAGTTGCAGGTCTGCGGCCATGTCGAGCTTGTCGGCCTCGTCATCTTCCATGTCGGAAATCAGGTCTGCTCCTTCTTTCACCCAGATATGGCAAGTCGTGCAGGCGCAATTTCCGCCGCAGGCATGATCCAGATGAACGCCGAAGTTCAGCGCCACATCGAGCAGCGACTCTTCCTTGCCATGGTCTTTGTAAGGCAACTTGCCGTGCTCGAATGTGACGGTCTTGCCTTCGGGAAGGAATGTGACCTCGACCGTATTTTCGCCCGGAGATTCCACCGTGGCTGCTCCCGCGCCTTGCGTTTTCTGTTCCGACATCATAGCTCCTCAGAAATATTTCTTGCGGCGACGCTGCCTTATTCGAAATCCGCTTTCGCCACCGGATGGCCCGCTTGCGGGCCTTCTTCCAGCCCGGTGTCGTCCATCGCTTTACCTTTGAGGGCGGTGGTCACGGCGCTATCCATCATTAGCTCTGCGAGGCGCATGGTTCCCTGATTCAGGGTGTCAATCCCGGTGCGGATTGCGTGGTAGTCGTCGCCGTCCTTCACTGCCACCAGCGCCTTTTCGAGAGTCTCAACCTTCCGGCGTTCGGCGCTGGTCAACTGCCGCCACGCGTCGTTCTTCTTTCCCTTGACCAGTGCCGCAAGAATCGTGTCTGCCTCGCGGCGCGCCTCGATTACTTGTCTCTGCCGGAAATCTTCTTCGGCGTAGTCAAAGGATTCCAACAGCATGCTCTCGACCTGCTCGTCGGTCAGGCCGTAGCTGGGCTGGACTTCGATCTGGGCTTCCTTCCCGCTGCGCTGCTCGCGCGCGGAGACTTGCATGATACCGTTGGCGTCGATCAGGAACTTGACTTCAATGCGCGGCATGCCCGCTGGCATCGGTGGAACGCCCTTCAGATCGAAGCGCGCCAGCGACCGGCAGTCCCGCGCCAGTTCGCGCTCGCCCTGCAGGACATGGATGGCGACGTTCGTCTGGCCTTCCACCTGCGTGGTGTAGTACTGCGTCGCCGAGGCCGGGATCGTCGAGTTTCGCAGGATGATTTTGTCGGTGACTCCGCCCGCCACTTCAATGCCCAGCGACAGCGGGGTCACATCGAGCAGCAGCATTTCTTTCGTGACTTCCGAGCCGCCGCCCAGAATAGTGGCTTGCACGGCTGCACCGAGAGCGACTACCTCGTCTGGATTCAGATCGGTGTGCGGAACGCGGCCAAACAAGTTCTGCACCAGTTGCCGCACTTTCGGAATGCGCGTGGAGCCGCCCACCAGTACCACTTCGTCAATTTGCGCGGGTTTGAGGTTGGCGTCTTTGAGCGCTTGCTTGCAGGGACCAACCGTGCGATCAATGACCGGCTGGATCAACTGCTCGAACGCCTGCTGTGGGACCTCGCGCTGGTAGCGTTTCCCGCCGGGCAGTTCGACGTCGAGTGTTGCGGACGCCTGCGATGAGAGCGCAATCTTCGCCTCGATCACGGCCTTCCGGATCCGCGCAACCGTCTCGCCGTTCCGCCGCACATCGAGTCCCAGGTCGCCGCGGATGTCGTCAAGCGCAATTGTGATCAGCAGGTTGTCAATGTCATCGCCACCGAGGTGGGTATCGCCGTTCGTGGCGATGACCTCAAAGATGCCGTCATGCAATTTGAGAATCGAAATATCGAAAGTGCCGCCGCCCAGGTCGTAGACGGCGACAATCCCGTTCTTCTTCTTGTCAAGGCCGTACGCGAGCGAAGCGGCCGTGGGTTCGTTCACCAGTCGAAGAACATCAAGGCCTGCAATCCGCCCGGCGTCTTTGGTGGCCTGGCGTTGCGCATCGTTGAAGTAGGCGGGAACGGTGATTACCGCCTTCGCGACCGGACCGCCGAAGAATCTCTCCGCATTCCGCTTGAGCTGCCGAAGAATGAGAGCGGAAATCTCTGGCGGCGTGTAGGTGCGCTCGCCAATCTTGATGCGCAGCACTTCTCCGGCCTGAATATCGTCAGCCAAATGGAACGGGAACAGCTTTAGCTCTTCCGTAATGTCCTCGATGCCGCGCCCCATAAGGCGTTTGACCGAGTACACAGACCGCTCCGGGGTTTCGATCAGATACTTGCGGGCCGCATTACCGACGACGACCTGGTTCTTCTCATCGAGCGCCACCACGGAAGGAACTAGGTTCAACCCATCCTCGCCGGGAATGACGGCAGGGATCTCCCCTTGCATGTAGGCCACGAGAGAGTTCGTCGTGCCGAGATCGATGCCGACAATGAAATCAGACGTCATTTTGAAAGAAGCTCTTAGCTTTTGGCTCTTAGCCCTTAGCCTGGATCAACCGCTCTTTGCGGAACTGGGCTTGGCCAAAAGCTAATGGCTAAAGGCTAAAGGCTAAGGGGTTTCTATCGCCTCATTCACATCCCGCAACAGGTTGCGAATGTAGTTCCTGCGATTCAGTACATCCAGCATCTTGTCGAGGATCTTCTTGCGCTCTTCCTCTGACCCGCTATCCACCGCCGCGTCCCACTTCTTCCACTCGGACTTGAGTTCGATGAACAGGGTGTCGTTCTTCTCCTCCAGAGAGATCTTGGCCTTGCCGATTTCTTCGAGCAGCGCCGGATCGTCTTCGCCCATCTTCTTCTGTGCGCGAAGTTCTTCGAGATGCATATTCAGCTCGAAGACCTCCTCCAGAAGGTCGGGCGGCACCACCTGTTTCTTCAGTTCGCCGGTGGCACGCGCTTTCTCGGTGGCCTGCTTCGACTGCTCTTCCAGTTCCACGCCTTCCAGCCGCAGCAGGTATTCCGAGCGCTTGATCGGGTCTTTCAGGGTGCGGTAGGCGTCGTTGAGCAAGGAACTCTGCTCCAGGCTCCAAGCTCGTTCCTGGGTAGCCGATTGCGCATACACATCGGGATGGAGCCGGCGGCTCAGCGCGTAAAACTCTTTTTCGAGGAGAGCGCCATCCAGATTCAGTTTCCGCGGGAAGCCAAAAAAAGTGAAGTAGTCCACCGGCACCGGCGGCTGCACTTTACCGCACGCGCCGCAGAAGTGCGTGGCGCGCATGGTGCCACACGACCAGCAACTCGCGGTCGCATCACCCGGCATGATCAACGACGATTTGGATTCAGTGTTTGGCATACAAAACTCGGGGCGGACGCGGCGCCCGCCCCTGGTAAGTCCGATTGGGGCGGGCATGGACGCCCGCCATTCATGCTACGACGAGAACGAACTGCCGCAGCCGCAGGACTTGGTCGAGTTCGGATTCACGAACACGAAGCCCTGTTGCATCAGAGTCTCCTGATAATCCAGGATCATCCCGTGCAGATAGATGAACGACTTCGGATCCACAAAGACCCGCACGTCCGCAAACTGAAATACACGGTCGCGCTCCCGTGGCTGGGTATCGAAGCGGATGTTGTAGCTCAACCCCGAGCAGCCGCCACCCTGCACCCCCAGGCGAAGGCCGCCCTGCTCGGGCGAAATGCCTTCCTTCGCCATGGCCGAGCGAATCCTCGCGATCGCCTTGTCGGTGACCTGAATGCCCTTGGCCGGAGCCGTGGGCACGACTTTGAGTGTGTCTTCCATAAAGTCGGGCTTCTAGCTACTAGCTTCTAGCAACCAATACCCAGGTAGCAGGCTACGCTTGCTAATAGCTAGAAGCTAGGAGCCAGGAGCTGCTATTACTTCGCCTGCATTTCTGCCGGCTTGGACGCTTCTTGCTTCTTCTTCCAGTCGCCAATCGCGGCGCGGATCGCGTCCTCGGCGAGCACCGAGCAGTGAATCTTCACTGGCGGCAAAGCCAGTTCTTTCACGATCTCGGTGTTCTTGATCTCGAGGGCCTCGTCAATGGTCTTGCCCTTCACCCATTCCGTCGCAAGCGACGAGGAGGCGATGGCCGAGCCGCATCCGAACGTCTTGAACTTCGCATCTTCAATGACGTTGGTTTCCGGGTTGACCTTGATCTG
>PMCH01000086.1:0-11936 GCA_003154055.1 Acidobacteriaceae bacterium | reverse complement strand
GCCTGCGGCATCGCTAAAGCGATGCCCTGATACGAAACCGATCAAGCCGTACGCAGATACGAACACTGAATTTCTTGTCACTCTACTGCCAGCACTCAGCCCTTTAGTGTGCTTCTCCCGCCCATTTCACGGTCTTCAGATCGACGCCTTCCTTCGCCATTTCGTATAACGGCGAAAGTTCGCGCAACCGCTGAACGGTTTCCACAACGCGATCCGCGACATAGTCCACTTCTGCTTCGGTGTTAAAGCGGCCAATGCCGAACCGGATCGAGCTATGCGCCAGGTCGTCGCCCGTGCCCAGCGCCTTCAAGACATAAGATGGTTCCAGCGTCGCCGAGGTGCAGGCGGAGCCGCTCGAAACCGCAATGTCATTGATGCCCATGAGCAGTGATTCACCTTCCACATAGGCAAAGCTGATGTTCAGATTGCCCGGCAGGCGGTGCTCCATCGAACCGTTGATGTAGACCTCGTCGAGCCGGTTCATGATGCTGTCGCGCAGGCGATTGCGCAGGCCCGCCATCGTGCAGGATTCCTTCGCCATCTCTTCCATCGCAATGGCGCATGCCTTGCCGAGACCGGCGATGCCCGGGACATTCAGCGTTCCGGAACGCATGCCGCGTTCGTGCCCGCCGCCGTCAATCATCGGAACCAGTTGCACGCGCGGGTTCTTGCGGCGCACGTACAGAGCACCCACGCCCTTCGGGCCATACAGCTTGTGCCCAGTGATGGACGCGACATCAATGTTCATCTTGTTCACATCCACCGGCACCTTGCCGATGGCTTGCACGGCGTCGGTGTGGAAGATCACGCCGCGCTCGCGGCAGATCTTTCCGATTTCCGCCAGCGGCTGTATAACTCCGATCTCGTTGTTGGCCGCCATGATGGTGACAAGGGTCGTCTTGTCGTCGATGGCGCGCTTCAGGTCATCGAGATCAACCAGCCCGTCCTTCTGCACCGGCAGGTAGGTGACGCGGAAGCCGAACTTCTCCAAATGCTTGCAAGTGTCGAGCACGGCCTTGTGCTCGGTGACCGCGGTGATGATGTGATTGCCCTTCTCGCGATACATCTCGGCGACACCCTTGATGGCCAGGTTGTCGCTCTCGGTGGCGCCGGAAGTGAAAATGATCTCCTTCGCGGTCGCTCCAATCAGCTTCGCGATGCGTTCGCGCGAGAGTTCCACGGCTTCTTCCGCCACCCATCCGAAAGGATGGTTGCGGCTGGCCGCATTGCCGAACTTCTCCATGAAGTAGGGCAGCATTTCTTCCAACACTCGCGGGTCCATGGGCGTGGTCGCATGGTTATCCATGTAGATGGGAAGCTTGATTCCGTCGGGCACTGTGTGCGGTGCTACCTGGGTGCTCGGGGTCGCCGATTTTACGTCCGTGCTCATAATTGCGTTTCTCCTAAGTTCATTTACGGCCACAAACTGGGCCTACAAAATCCTGATTAGCTCGGTCGCTGCTTTGACCTCGATTGTTTCCGGTTCTTCCTTCATCTGCGAAATCTTGATGTTCCTCAGCACCGTCTCGATGCTTTCGTTGACTTTCCGCAGCGGCTCGCGAATCGTGCACCGGTCGGTCTGGTCGCACTCGCCGCGCACCGTGACGCAGGACGTAATAAAGAGGGGCCCATCGATCGCCTTGATGACTTCGAACGCCGAAATCGTCTTCGGGTCCCGCGCCAGCGTGTAGCCGCCATTGATGCCATGCTGCGAATGCAACAAACCTGCCTTCACCAGCCGCTGCAGAATCTTCGCCAGCGCTTCCTGCGGAATGCGGTAGGCCTCGGCGACGTCTTTGGCGCTGCACGAGCCTTTATCACCACGTTCGGCCAGATGCTTCATGGCCATCAGTCCGTAGTCGGCCTTCTTGGTGAGTTTGAGCATCGGTGGAACTCCGACTGATTCGGTCGGATAGATACCCGACTGTTTCGGTCGCACTTCTATTCTAACCTTGCCCGGTTCTTTGCTGCAAGCCCCACCAGCCATCGGCCGCTTTTTCAGGCCGAACGGCAAGTTTCTATAGGTGAACAGCTTACGGGGACGGAGGTGGGAAGGTGGGGTACTACCCCAGAGGGTACTTGACATCCTGAATGGGCGGTCTAGAATACGGCCACTTTCCAGTGAAAAGATCGGTCCAACCCTCTCGAATGATTCAGATAGCTAAGAGTCTATGACGCAGAGTCCGCCGCCCCAGCCTCCACCGAACGCCACCGGCAAACAGTGCAAGCATCCACGGGTGCAGATCGTTTCCCGCGACGATGATGCCGAGTACGTGGAATGCAAGGAGTGCGGCGACGTCTTCGAGTCCAGCGAACTCAAGGACATGGCGATCGAAGAGACGAAACCCGCGGACGAAGAGTGATTCGCTAGCTGATCGCGATCAGCAGGTTGGCCGATCGGTCCACCCGGAATTTCTTTCCAGGCGGGATCACTGTGGTCGCGCTGTACTCGGTGATCACGGCCGGACCCTTCAGAGACTGGCCGGGGCAAAGATCTCCACGCTCGTAGACGGGCGTCGATATGGTCTTGCCGTCAAAAAACACAGGTGCGCGCTCAGCAGGTGAAGCGGCGCGGGAAGACTTCCGGGCCGACCTGATTTCCTTTCTGATTTTCTCCTGCGGCGATCTCAAGGTTGCGCGCAGGCGCAACGTCACCAACTCAATTTCCCGGCCCGGGTGGTGGTATCCGTAGCGGCGTTCGTGTTCGCGGTGGAATCGGGCCGCCAGGTTTCCGGTGGCCGAAACGTTCAGTTCGTAACCCTGTCCGCGATAGCGCAGGTCCACGCTGCGTTCGTAGCGCGGAGGGCCCGCCCATCTCTCCGCGTGAAATTCTTTTTGCGCCGACTGCTCCAGTTTCCGGAACTCCGCAGCGAGTTTCGCGCCAGGAGCGGCATCGGCAAAACGCCAGAGCAAGGTGCGCGAGAAATCTTTGACCACATCGCTAACCAGGATGCCGAACGCAGAGAGAGCGCCGGGTTGGGCCGGCAGCACCACCGTCGGAATGGCCAGCGCCTCGGCCAGTTCGCAGGCATGCAGACCCCCGGCACCTCCAAACGCCACCAGTGCGAAATCACGCGGATCGTAGCCGCGTTCGATTGAAACCACGCGCAGCGCCCGCTCCATGTTGGCATTCACCACGCGCACCACGCCAGCGGAGAACTGTTCCAGGCTGAGAGGGGAACCCTGCTTCTTGAGCCACTGCGCCGTGATGCTGCGCGTTCGTTCCAGATCGAGGGTGAATTCTCCTCCAAGAAAGCGGTTGGGACGAAGGCGGCCGAGGAGAAGATTGGCATCGGTCACGGTGGGTTGCGTTCCGCGTCCGTAGCAAATTGGCCCCGGATCGGCACCGGCTGACTCTGGCCCCACGCGAAGCGCGCCTCCGGCATCGAAGCGCGCCAGCGAACCGCCGCCCGCGCCGACTGTATGGATGTCCAGCATGGGAACGCTCACCGGGAAACCGGCCACCTCGGATTGGCTGCCGGGTTGCACTTTGTCCGGCAACAAAGCGACATCGGTCGAGGTTCCGCCCATGTCGAACGACAGGATCTTCGCAATCCCGCTGCGCCGGGCCATCGCTGCCGCTCCAACCAACCCACCCGCCGGGCCGGAGAGAACAGTCCGCACCGGTTCCCGCGCCGCCGACCCAAGCGCCGTGATTCCGCCGCTCGATTGCATAACAAAGATGCGTGCGCCACTTTTCCGTGCCGGCTTGGCGCTTCCGCTCAGAGCAGCCACGCGGTCGCCGAGTCGTTGCAGGTAGCTCTGCATCAGCGGTTGCAGGTATGCATTCACGACCACGGTGCTGGTGCGCTCGTATTCGCGAAATTCCGGAAGGATTTTGTGTGAAATCGAAAGCGGCAGGTTAAGATCGGCCAGCGCTTCCGAAACGGCCGCTTCGTTTTCTGGATTTGCGAAAGAAAATAATAAGGAGAGCGCGATGGCCTCGGGCCCTGCGTGCGCCACCAATTGCCGCAGTCGTGCCAACTCCTCTCGCGATGGGCGTTCCAGCACTTGGCCCTCCGCATCGGTTCTTTCCTTCACCCCAAAGCGCAATTTGTCCGCCACCAGCGGTGCTGACCGTTCAAAGAAAAAGTCGTACAGCCGGGGGCGAGCCTGGCGTCCGATCTCGATGACGTCTTCAAACCCAGCCGTCGTGATCAGGGCGACCCGCGCCCCTTTCCTCTGTAGCAGGGCGTTGGTGCCGACCGTCGTGCCGTGCAGGAGGGTCACCCCGGCTCCCGCGTCGATCTTCTTTAGAGCCGCAGCGATCGCGCGCGACGGGTCGTCCGGAGTGGAGAACACTTTCAGCGTCTTGAGCAAACCGCCCTCCACCCACACGCAGTCGGTGAAGGTGCCACCCGTGTCGATGGCGATGCGGAATGCCGGGCGCGACGCTCTGGCCATAGGCTGGAAGACTATAAACAGGGAAGACTACCATTGCCGAGTTCCGAACGCAGTGGTTCGGCCTTTCGTACCGTCCCCCGTATTCGGAAACGCAACGGCCTGCAGCCCGGACTGCCGTATCCTGAAGATGAGAGTTTCTGGTTCGAAGGTGCTTCCGTGGGAAAGACGTGGAGAACGTGGCTGGTGCCGGGTGGGCTGCTGCTCGGCCTGGCGTCCGCGCTCGTCTATAGTCCGCTGCTGACGCGGGTGGCGCCTTCGATCGGCTTCTACTATTTTGCGGTATTCACCTGCGGGCTCCTGCTGGCCTGGCGGTTCAATTCCAGCCGCGTGCTTTTTTCCCTCTTGCTGCTCCTGCTTGCGCACCGGGCGGTGGAATTTTTCGCCGGCGGCCACGGCACAGTTGCCGGGCCGGGCCGCACTGCTGTGATTGCCGTCGCTCTGCTGCTGCCCCTGAACTACATCGCGCTCGCATTCATGAGAGAACGCGGGCTGACCGTTGCGGGAATTGCGCCCCGCTTCGGCTTGCTGTTTCTTCAGTCTGTCGTTGTGGCTGTGCTCTGTCGCCCTGAGAACTCCGGGCACGCAGCCGCACCTTCCGTGTGGGGACGATTTCCCGCGTGGGCCGGACTAAGTCTCGTCGCGGCGATCATTACTTTTGGAGTGCGCTACTGGCAGACGCGCAAACCGATTGAAACTGGTTTCGCGTGGTCGCTTACCGCCGTCTTCTTATGGTTGTATTCGACGCCCATTGGCAAGACCGCCGACGCGTACGTCGCAACCGCCGGACTGCTCCTGGTCGCTTCGATCGTCGAGACCTCCTACGTGCTGGCCTATCATGACGAACTCACCGGCATCCCGGGGCGGCGCGCGTTCAATGAGTCTCTGCTCTCGCTCGACCAGAGCTACGCTATCGCGATCGTTGACATTGATCATTTCAAGAAGTTCAACGACACTTACGGCCACGATGTCGGCGATCAGGTATTGCGCATGGTCGCGTCTCGTCTGGCAGAAGTGGGTGGAGAAGGGCGAGCCTTCCGATGCGGCGGAGAAGAGTTTGCCATCGTGTTCAAGAACACCGCTGCCAGAGATGCCGCCGAGGCGTTGGAGCGATTGAGACTGACGATCCAGGGGTCGTCGTTCCACCTGCGCGCCTCGGAGCGAAGGAGTGCAGCCCGCACCGCCGAGGGGGAGCGCCGGAAAGCCACAGGACGAAGATCCAAGAAGACGCCGCTTCTTCCAGCAACCGATGACCTGTCCGTGACTGTGAGCATGGGAGTCGCGGAGCCCGGCACCCGCTATCGCCAGCCTGAGCAAGTCATCCAGGCCGCCGACCAGGCCCTCTACCGCGCCAAGCACAATGGAAGGAACCGAGTGGAGTTGGCTTCGATCGCTCCGCTGCGCGTGACTCGAAGGAAGCGCGTCGGTACGCAGCGGCTTTGAGGGAGCGCCCTACCAGTCCCTGAGATGAATCAGGAAGAGGACCGCGGTCGCCACCAGTGGCACCGCCAGGCCGGCGCGCAAGTTTCCCGTGGCGTTTGAAATCACGCCCACGGTCCAGGGCATCACCGCCGGGCCAACCGCCGCCAAGGAAAACATTACCGGCCCGACGCTGCGCGCGGCCGCGCCGAAGTGATGCGAGAGCCGAGCGACGGTGATTGGATACAAAATGGCGAAACTCAGGCCAATGATGAGTGCGCTGGCAATCACGCCCGGCAACGTCTCGGACCGCAGCATCAGGGCGATGCCCGCTGTCCCCAGAGCAAACCCCCCCTGCAGGATGCCCCGCTCCGGCAGCAGCCGAAGAACCAGGCCTGCCGATGCACGGCCCACCATAAGAGCCGCCCAGAAAAATGCGGGCATCATGGATCCCATCGCTGCTCCCTGAGATCCCATCCGGGTCACGTACGAGCCGATCCACCCGCCCACCGCGGTCTCCGCGCCCGGATACAAAAGAAACACGATGGCGAATAGCCAGAATGCCGGATTCTTCAAGATTCCGCGCCACTGAATCGTTGAGCCTGCGGACTTCACCGCCTTGGGGTAGGGAAGGTTGCGCACCGCCGCAGCCAGAAGCAGACAAAGTACCGTAACTCCTCCGAGGAAGGCCGGCAACAACTTGTGCGCGTGCGACCAGGCGACCAGGAGTGAGCACAACACCGCGCCCGCTCCCCAATAAAAATTCAGCAGGCTCACGGCTGCGGCCCGAGAATTCGGGCTGAGCTCCGCGATCATCAGATTGTCGGTTGGAACGATGCACCCGATGCCCAACCCATAGACGGCCACTGAAACCATCCCCAGCCAGGGTGATCCCAGGTAGATCGTGGCCGCGCCGCACCCCAGCAGCACGAGACCCAGCAGAAACGCGGGACGGAATCCCACGCGCGCCAGCAGAACTCCGGATAGTTGAACACCGGCCAGCGCCGCGAAAAACTGCACCAGGAAGAGATTGCCGGCCTGGGTGTCGTTGAGCGCCCAGCGCGAGATCAGAATCGGCAGCATCGGCCCCAGTAAAGTCGTGAGAATGCCGGTGGGCAGAAAGGCGATCTGCCCGGCGAGAATCAGCCTCCGGTTTTCGACCGTATTTGGCGGTTGTTCAGAAGCCGACGCCATCAAGATGGACTACGCCTCTCTTCCGGATGCTGGTGCCGGAATTAGTGAGCATACCGCAGGTGGATAGAGGATGGGGCATGTCCATAGGAAGAACGCGCCGTGCAAAGTGGTAAACTGTAAGTCCGCACGCCGGAGAGGTGGCAGAGTGGCCGAATGCGGCGGTTTGCTAAACCGTTGTACGGGCTAACACCTGTACCGAGGGTTCGAATCCCTCCCTCTCCGCCAGAAATCCCGTATATCGTTCTGACAAAGAGATTCCTGCTCACAGTTCATCGGGGTTTCGCTTCCTTCTGCGGCCCCGATGAGCATCTTTTGCTGCACAGTTGTTGCACAGTTAGCTTCGAGCGTATTCATTGCCACCGTGGCGTCCTGCGAAACCTGGCCACGGAGGTAAATTTATTTGCCCTTGCCCGTGAGATTTGCGGTTTGCGGGCTGTTGGTGGCGCTGTCGCTCACACTTAATTGTCCTGTCCTCGTCCCCGTCTGAGTTGCCGTGAACGTCACGCTGATCGTGCACTTGCTCTTCGCCGCCAAACTGGCCCCGCAGGTCGTCGCCGACACCGCAAAGTCTCCCGAGGTCGAGATCGCTATGCCGGTCAGCGTTCCGGTCTGTTTGTTGGCCAAGGTGAACGTCTTTGCCTTACTTGTCATGCCGACCTTTTGCTTCGCGTAAGTTACGCTCGCCGGCAGCAGCGTCACCGACGGCACCTGGACCCCCGTCCCCGAGAGCGTCACCGTCTGCGGATTGCCGGGAGCATTGTCCCCGAAGATGAGCGACGCAGAAAGCGGGCCGAGCACCTTGGGTTTGAAGTCAACGCTCACCTGGCAGCTCGATCCTGCGTTGAGTGAGCTTCCACAGGTGTTATTGGAGATGTTGAAATTGGTGCTTGGCGAGATGCCGATGTTGTAGATGTACAGTATGCCCGTACCGGTGTTGGACAGCGTCACCGCCTGGGAGCGGCTCTTGGTATTCAAGACCTGATTGCCAAAGTTCAACAAAGTAGGCGATAGCACCGCTGTGGGCACGGCCTCAACCACAGTTAGCGTCAGCGTTGTCGTCTGCGCCAAACTTCCCGAGGTGCCCGCCACTATCACCGTTGCCGTTCCGGTCGTTGCGGTCGTACTCGCGGTAAAGGTCAGCGTACTGGTGCTGGTCGCAGGATTCGGGCTGAAAACCGCCGTTACTCCGCTCGGCAAGCCAGATGCCGATAGTGAGACACTTCCGTTAAAGCTGTTCTCCGGTGTGATCGTGATGGTGCTGGTTGCCTGCCCGCCTTGCAGCACGCTTGGACTGCTTGGAGATGCCGATAGCTTGAACAGAGGCCCCGACGACCCGAAGACATACGCCGCACCCTGAAGCTGGTTCGAGCCGACGGCGTGAGCGGGGGCGCCCATGGCGGCCGTGCTGCCGTCGACCGCGACGGACCAGCCGAAGTAGCCTCCCAGGCCGTCGGATGCGGCAAGCACTACTTCCTGACTCCATGTTCCGCCGCTTCCGGTGAAAACATACGCCGCTCCCTGATTCGAGCCGACTGTGTGAAGGGATGCGCCCGAGAGGATCGTGCTGCCGCTGACGGAGACGGAAACGCCGAACTCATCTCCTGCCGCGCCGTCGGATGGGTTTAGCTCCGCCTGCTGACTCCACGTCCCGCCACTTTCGCCGAACACGTATGCGGCTCCCGGCCCTCCCTGGCAAAACGGGGAACCAGACCTCGGGTGGCAAGGCGCCCCCAAGACGGCGGTACTGCCGCTGACAGCAACGGACTGGCCGAAGAAGTCCCCTGCCTCGCCGTCGGACGCCGTCAGCTCTGCCTGCTGAGTCCACGTTCCGCCGCTTCCGGCGAACACATATGCCCCACCCTGAGCCTGATTCGTGCCGATTGTGCGATCAGGGGCGCCGATCACGATTGTGCTGCCGTTGAGCGCAACCGAATAGCCGAATTCGTCGGTATAGATCCCGTCGGACGAGGTCAACTTGGCCTGCTGAGTCCACGTTCCGCCGCTTTCGACGAACACATATGCCGCGCCCTGCGCGGAGTGGCCTTGAACCAACGTGCTATAGGCTCCTGCCACGGCCGTGTTGCCATCCACTGCGACGGACCAGCCGAGCCGGTCCCCTGCCACGCCGTCGGTCGCCGTCAGTTCCGCTTTCTTGCTCCACGTTCCGCCGCTTCCGACGAACACATACACCGCGCCCTGACCACATTGGCCGTCCGAATTGGTGTGGCAAGGGGCGCCGACCATGACCGTGCTGCCGCTGATCGTGACCGACCAGCCGAAGGCGTCGTACGCCGCCCCGTCGGATGCGCTCAGCTCCGCCTGTAGACTCCACGTTCCGCCGCTTTCGACGAATACGTATGCCGCCCCCTGTCCGTAGGTCGTGCCGAACGTGTGATCAGGAGAACCCACGACCACCGTGTTGCCGCTGATCGCAACGGAATTGCCGAACTGGTCCTGTGCCGCGCCGTCTGCGGCGGTCAACTCGCCCTGCTGGATCCACGGGTCCACCACCACCGGATAGCGCGCTCCGCGATCGTCCACCCGCAGCAGCAAGCGCTCCCCGTGAACTTCCATCCAACTAGGCAACTCACGGCCCGTCGCGTCCCGCGCCGTTAGACCCGTGTAACGCAACGCCGCTTTTCCGTCTTTGCGCTTCAGCACCAGAGTTCTTCCTGCCGCCTCCAGTACCGGGTCCACGAGCGCACTCGTCTCTGGCGTGTTGGAGTGGAGCGCCGCTATCAAACGGCCACGCAGCCCCAGTTCCAACGTCAACGCCTGCCCGTTTGCTTTCCCCGGTGAATGGACCAATGTGAATCCCTGTTCCAACCCGAGAGGTCCGTTCTGATACCACTCCGTCACCCCATCGCGCCGGTACTCCACCCGGTTGGCCTCCGCCTGCGGAGCCACCGCGTTTGCCGGATACAGAGCATCGCCGTATCCATAACCGCGCGTCTCCAGTAGCCAACCCAGGTTGTGGCTGCGTACCTCGGCCCCTTGCCGCGAGAAGTCCACTGCCAGCGCGTGCCGCCGATTCTCCCCGTGGAAGCCCTCGGCGTTCCGATGAACCCAGTAGCCCGAGTCGTCCTTTCCCAACGCCGTCGAGATAGGCCCCTCGGCATCGGCCGGGAGACTCGACAGTCCGGCCGCAGATTTGCCCTCGCTGGATTTACTTGCCGCAATGGCTAATTTCGTCCCCGGCAGGCTGCCATCTAGGTTTGCGAACGGCACATCCTTTTGGGAGCTCGACTGCGCGTGCCCCAAGACGCATATCCCGCCGAGCGCCACCACCAAACTAAAAGTAAGAACGCTCCAACGCACTTTCCCCAGGCGGTTCGTGACTGTCCTACGCATAGTCGTCTCCATGTTTGCTCTGTCGATCACTGGCTATTCGTCGAGTCGGTTGGTCTTGCGTTTCTGGTCCGCGGCCGGCAGATCCCGAGTGCGACGCAACACGCTGCTTTGGGGCGAAGCAGGATACTGCCCCTGGAGCACAGAATACACTTCAAAGCAATTCGGCCCCAGGGTGAAAAGCGCTACAACCCGCAACCCTAGCGGTGTTCCTCGCTCGCGTCAAGCAAACAAGTGAGCTTCATATGGGACTAACCTGGCTTGGTCCGCGCGGACATCTCTAGTATTCATAGGTGTATTCTCGATTTTCGGTAGTTGCTCACTGACGATGGGAGAAATTGAGTCCGGCGTCGGAAACGCTTCTTGTTCGCGTAGTCGAATCTCTAAGATCTCTACGGATATCCCCGGCTATCTTGCGCATCTTTGTGTCAGCCTGGTCCATCCAGAACTTGCCCCGCACTACGGGGCCGCCTGGTGTGTTTACCATTGCGGAGCCCAGTGACTTTGCCTGAGTGAGCGCAAAACCTTCGACCTGCTGCATGACGAAAGTGACATCATCTCGTGTGATAGTGCGATTTCGTTTACGGATGAGTTCTAGCCACGTCCGGGCGATGTTACGGCAGATGGTTTCTAAGGAGCCAGCCCGGATATTGAACTTCTGCATCTCCGCTCCGCCGCTTAGCACAGAGCCATTCGCAGCTAAGTGTCGATTAGCTGCTACTACTTGGCGTTCCATGTCCTGCGTGCACTGCTCGATAACCTTTCCGATCCTAAGATTGGCGAGAGGCTGGAGGTCTTCGTACATGGACAGAAAATCTTCTCGTGTTTGTTGGCTGGATACAAGGAAATAGCACGTTTATGCAGGTTTGCTGTTCAAGCAAACTTCTGACTACTTTACCAAGGTTTCAAATTCCAAAATATCGATCCATGTGGGGACAGTAATCCCGCGTTTTGGCCCTAATCTTTCGGTTGTAATGGTATAGGTAAGCGTTTCAATCTGAACCACTTCTGCCCTAACATTTTCCTGCTCGGAAAATTGAGATTTCCACAGAGAAAAGACTTCTGGCAATTCGATCATCTGGTGACAACCTTCCCTAGATGCCGACCCAAGTGGTCATAAGTGTTGGCAACTGAACCGAGCGTGACAAATCGGCGATCCCTTGCGCGTTGAGCAGCCCGCAGTGACTTCTGAGGCCGCGCCTGGGGACCGAAGGGACGGGAGAATGCAGCCCGCGAAGGCTCGGTGTGGTTCATGGCGGTAAACGTCGTGAGACCCGAGCAGCACGGGCCGATTGCTGCTTGCTCCATTTTTCAAACCGCCCAAAAACGTATCACCGAGCGATCTCGTAACTCATTGAAAACCAGACAACGAACATCAACGGAAGCGCCCGCCCGAAAACGAACGTTTGCCCGGTTACCCCCAAGTGAGAATTGTTGGCAAGAATGCGCTGCGCTACCCCGCCGGCCCCGCCCCGCGCCCCCGTGCCCACATTAGATATCCGTCGATCATGGCCCACGCCCCAGGGGTGTCCGGATCTTCTCGTGTCAATAGCTATCCTCCTCAAGTGAATGAT
>PMCH01000265.1:6992-8833 GCA_003154055.1 Acidobacteriaceae bacterium | reverse complement strand
GGCAAGTTCACGGTATTCGTCAGCCGCCTTGGCCGAATGCATGTCGAGCGCAACCACCTCCTCGGGCGAAAGGCGCACTCCGAGTGGGCTCTGCGAGCAGTCAATGCGCGGATTGATCTGGGAATCAAACTTGAACTCGACTCCAAGTTCCTCTTCCGCAAAGCGCTTCATGGAAAAGATTTCGTGCTTGTTGACGGTGGTGGGGACCGTCTTCAACTTCAGGGGCAGGCCGCGCGTGCGCAGCAGTTCGATGCCGTGCAGGCAGCGTTCGTAAGAACCCGGAATCCCGGTGAGAGCTTCATACGTCGCCTTGGTACGGCCGTAAAGGGTGATCTCGATCGAAAACGGCGGCCACTCCAGAAGATGGTCGGCAATGCGCTCGTTGATCAGAATTCCATTGGTAAAAAGGGTGATTAGAAATCCCTTGTGCTTGGCGTAGGTATAGATCTCGAGGAAGTCCTTGCGGGCGAAGATTTCGCCGCCGGAATAAAGCAGCCAGAACGTGCCCATCTCGACCAGTTGATCCAGAACGCGGAAGTGCTCTTCCTTGCTCAACTCGCGCTCCCGGGCATCGGTATCGCCCATGGGCAGGTTGTTGTAGCAGTGGAGGCAGGTGAGCGGACAGCGGCGCGTCATCTCAATCGACGCTTCCAGCGGCGATCGCTCCCCAAAGTACCTTTGGTGGAGGCTCTGACTAAACGCTCCGTAGGACTGTGTGTTCATGACTATTCTTACTTGCGCACACAAAAAACAGCGGCGGACACGTTCGCGCCACAGCTCTTCCCGGGCGGGATCAGAATTGAACTTGCGCGAGCAATCCCGCCGCTTCCATCTCAACCACAAACGCAGTTGCGTCCCGTTGAGCGTCGTCCCAAGTCACTTCGTAGGTCTGGTAGAGGAGGTCGGTCAAGCTTTCAAGGGACCTGGGATGTTCCAGTGCAACCCACAGGCAAGAACCGGTTTCGTTGAAACTGTAGATGGACGCGAGATCGCCCACCTTCCCGCGAATCGGAACGACCAGCGTTTCGCCCGCGATCTGACGGGAAACAACCGCCTGGGATCTCGAAAAAGATCGGGAATCAACAGTCGGTTCCCGTTGGGTTTCGGTCACCGGTCGAAGGGACTGAGGGTCTGGGCGCATGAATTAAAAGTCTTTATGAGAAAACACTTAGGTTCACTTTCCCAGATTGAGACAGCCCTTGCCAAGGATGGAATCGCCGAGGGTGTCGTAGTAGTAACCCCGTCCTTAGAGTCAAGCGGAACCTCGGATGCGTTTCCGCATGCTGCGCGAGTCCATCCACGAGCAGGCGCGTTCGAACATCCACGGGAATCTGTTCTAGAATCGAAGCTCACACCGTGATCGATATTCACTGCCACATCCTGCCCGAGGTGGACGACGGCCCGAAGTCGTGGGACGTAGCCGTCGAAATGTGCCGCATGGCGGCGGCGGACGGCATCACGCACAGCGTGGCCACACCGCATGCCAACGACCGCTACGCGTACGATCGCCCGTACCTGCTGGGCGTTCTGGAACAGTTGCGGGAGCGGATTGGGCCCGCGCCGCAGCTGAGTCTGGGCTGTGACTTCCATCTTTCGTATGAGAACTTGGAGCGGGCAATTGCTCAGCCGCATACCTACACAATTGGCGAAACGAATTACCTGCTGGTCGAACTCAGCAACTTCAGCGTGCCCATTCAGATCGCCGATTGCTTCATGCGGCTCGGCGACCGCGGATTGATCCCCATTCTGACGCACCCGGAGCGCAACCCGATCCTCCAGCAAAGGCCGCAACGCGTCCTCGACTGGGTGGAACAGGGCTGCCTGGTGCAGATTACGGCCTC
>PMCH01000265.1:0-6971 GCA_003154055.1 Acidobacteriaceae bacterium | reverse complement strand
GCGCTGGTTGAGGCGAATCCCGGAGCCGTCGTCAGCGGGCAACCGATTCCCTACTGTCCAAGACCGGTGCTGGACTAAAATTTGCGGTAATGCTGCGGGGTGCTGCTGTTGGCCGGGTCCGCGGGAGACGCTGCCGATGGAGTCTCCGCCGAGCGGGGCTTTGAATCTGCCTTGGCGGCCGGGGAAAACGGCCCGGTGGTCATCGCGCTTTCCGGGTTCAGCAGGTGTTCGTGGTTCGGCCCCAGGCCCAGCTTGATCAGGGCGCGCGAGTCCGGGACGGTTTTCGATTGCCACCCCTGGTCGGCCTGGTAGCGGCGCAGGGCAGCTTGAGTTCCCGCGTCCCACGCTCCCGAAGGCTTCCCTTCCATGTAGTGCTCGCGAATCAGGGCTTCCTGGATTTGCCGGGTGCGTTCGGAGTCGATCGCCTGCTGGCCGCGCTTCTTTCCATTTCTTGACTTCGACCGTGATCGCTTGCTCGTGCGGCCTGAGGCAGCAGTCGTCGTGGGATGTTTCTTGCTGGCAGCCTTGGTGCTCGAAACGTCGGCCGGGGGCTTCGGGGGGGCGGTGGCGCCCACGGCGGCAACCTGCACCGCAAGGCAGAGCAGGCCGCAAAGGCCTGCCCGGCACCATCTTCGAACTGGGAACACGCGTGGCATCGGAAAAATGCTCAGCAAAAAACAACCGGCGAGATCAGCCGCCATCATTGTTCCCCGAAGCCGGGGTGACGTGCCAGTCTCGCCGGTGCTTGACGATGTTACGGAAGTGTACCTGCCAGGAAGATGGTCCCATCCTGGGCTCGTGAGCCGCGTGGGCGCACCAGGAACACCGCGTCCTGCCCGCTCTTCAAAGACGCCTCGATTTTGCTGAAGTCGTCGGGACTGTTCACGGGCTGTTTGTTGACCTCCAGGACGACATCGCCGCGGTTCAAGCCAACGTCCTCGGCGAAGGATCCCTGTTTCACATCCTGCACCACCACGCCCTTGCCCGCCGGGATATTCAAACGGTCGGCCAGATCGGGAGTGATCGTACGAACCGACAGCCCGAACTTACTCGGCTTGGGCTCTTCCTCGTTCTGGTTGTCCTGTTCTTCGCCCAGACGGGAAGCGAAGAGCTTGGAGCGGTCCGCGATGGTGACCGAAGTCTCCTGCTTCTTGGCGTTGCGGAAGAAGGTCAACTTG
Organism: Acidobacteriaceae bacterium; assembly: GCA_003154055.1. Classification (GTDB taxonomy): domain Bacteria; phylum Acidobacteriota; class Terriglobia; order Terriglobales; family Acidobacteriaceae; genus Acidiflorens. Next base: position 5,793 of record PMCH01000265.1, on the reverse strand, counting down.
GCCTTCGAGCCAGGCTTGCGGGCAGCGATGTCAGCCACGAGTTCGTCGCCGCTCTTCACATCTCTACCGTCCACGGCGGTGATGGTATCTCCCACCTTCAAGCCGGCCGTCTCGGCCGGGCTGCCGGCGACCACGTTGGAGACCGTCACGCCCGAGCCATAGATGCGGGCGATGGCCGGATTGGGCTGAGCGGCAAACTCAATGCCAATGGAACCACGCGCGACGCGGTGTTCAGGCCCGATCAGCTGGTTGTACACCTGCACCACGGTATTCGACGGCATGGCAAATCCCACGCCCGCGTACGAACTGGTCTCGGTAAGGATCGCCGTATTGATGCCGATCACTTCGCCCGCCATATTGACCAGCGGACCGCCGGAATTGCCCGGATTAATGGCGGCGTCGGTTTGAATGAACGACTGAAACTGCCGGTTGGGAACGATATTGCGGCCCTTCGCTGAGACGATGCCGGCCGTCACGGTTTCCTGGAGGCCGAAGGGACTGCCGATGGCCAGCACCCAGTCGCCGACTTCCATGCCGTCGGAGTTGCCCAGCTTGGCGGCGGGTAACGGATGATCCATCTCGATCTTGATCACCGCCAGATCGGTCTCCTGGTCCATGCCGATCAATTTGGCATCGTGGCCCGGTGAAGCCGGAGATTCATCCTGCAACTTCACGCGGATACGGTCGGCTTTCTCCACCACGTGCCGGTTCGTGACAATGTATCCCTTGGCGTCCACGATCACGCCGGAACCGAGCGAACGCTGGCGAATGTTGCCGGCCTCGCCGCCCTGACCGCCGAAGAACTTGTCAAAGAAATCCTGGAAGGGGGTGCCGTCGCCCTGGTCGCCCTCATCTCCCGGAGCCTGCTCTCGCGGATCGGGACGCACGGAGCCGCGGCGGTGCGGGTTCTTGATGGTGGATTCCGTGTTGATGTTCACCACGCTCGGCTCCAGCTGCTTGGAAATCTGGGAGAACACGTTGGAGAGCTGCTGCGGGGCGGGAACCGTCAGCGGCGTGGCTTCCGATTTCTGCCCTTCCTTGCCCTTCACGCCGTAAGAGACAACCGTGCCAATCAGTATGCCGACGGTGAGGGTCGCCAGGATCGTGAATGTGTATGCCCAACGATTGGCCTTCAAGCGTCCCCAAAAGGCGCTTTCGCGCAAATCCATTTCTTTCCTCCTGAAAATAGGTCAGTTAGCTATTATACCTTTGCTGCAGGCCATCCTGGTTGGAACCCCGGCCCACCTGATTAGACGCAGAAACACCGATCCGCGTTAACCACGCGCCCAGATTCCCGCCCCTTCAGAGCTTGATGGCGATAAAAGCCAGGAACAGGCCCGTATAGGTCGCGATGATCAGCACCACCATCAGCGCTCCGACGCTCAGAGCGTTCAGGATGCCAAACGGACGCTGGACCGCACTGATCGCAAGCTTCCAAAGTCCGATGCTACCCGCCAGGGCCAATGCGGGCAAGATGGCGATTGCGAGCTGCGGGCCGTGAGCAACGACGGGCGCCACCAGCAGGAACATGATCGCGGGCAGAAGGCACAGGGCTGGGACGATCGCCAGCGGCGCGCCGACAAAAAACGCTCGCTCCCGCTCATGAAAAGTCATTGGAAATACAGAAGGCAGAATGCAGGAGTAAAACCCTCACTGCTAGCTGCTGCTGGATTCTTGGGGTTCTACTTCTGCATTCTGACTTCTTACTTCTGACTTCACTTTGCTTCATACACGGTCCGGCCGCCGACTACGGTGCGCAGAACCTTCGTCTCCAGCATCTTCGCGGGCGCGACCGACGTGATATCGCGGTCCAGCACGACAAAGTCCGCGAGCATTCCGGGCTCGAGCTTGCCTTTCTGCTTCTCATCGAACTCGGCGAACGCGGAGCCGGTCGTATACGCCGTGATCGCCTGCTCGATGGTGAGTTTCTGCTCGGGATAGTAGCTTTTCTTGCCGTTCTCAGATTCGCGCGTGATGGCCGCATAAAGACCGCGGAACGGGCTCACCGGCTCCACGGGATAGTCGGTGCCAAAAGCCAGCACGACTCCGCGCTTGAGGAACTCGGCCCAGGCGTAGGAGTGAGCGGCCCGCTTCGGCCCCAGACGCGCTTCGGCCCAGTTCATGTCCGTCAGCAAATGGCTGGGCTGCATGGACGCGATGACCTTCAGCTCCTTGAAGCGAAGAATCTGCTGCGGCGAGGTGACCTGCGCATGCTCAATGCGAAGACGGTAGTCCGCTCCGCCGTCGGCCGCTTTCACCTTCCCGTCTTTCGCCGCTTTCTCAGCCTCGGCGAACGCATCGAGGGCCATCTGCACGCCTTTGTCGCCAATGGCGTGAAACCCGAGCTGATACCCGGCGAGTACGCGCTCCTTCGCCATCGCGTTCAGTTTGTCTGCTTCGTATTGGGGAAGGCCGGAGTTCTTCGGATCGTCGCCATAGGGATCAATCAGGGCGGCTGTTTTTGAGCCGAGCGAACCATCCATAAAACCCTTCAGCATTCCGGTGCGCAGCAGGTCGTCCGCTCCCGAGTGCGACTTGCGCTTGTCGTTCAGGGTCGCGACCGAATCGTTGAACGGCAGCCACTCATAGATGCGGGCGGTGAGCTTGCCTCCGCGTTCGAGTTCCTCGTAGATCTTAAAGTCGTCCCAACTGGAATTGTCCTGCGCCGAAGTGACGCCGTGGCTGGCCAAATCGGCGAGCGCAAATTCGAGCGCTTTCAGGCTTTGATCGTGATTGAGTTTGGGGATTGCCAATCGCACGGCGTCCTGGGCGGATTCGCGCAGAATGCCGGTCGGCGTTCCCGATTCGTCGCGATCAATCTTCCCGCCCTCCGGCTCTTTGCTCGCCACCGTAACGCTCGCCAGTTGCAGGGCGCGGGTGTTGGCGACGCCGATATGCCCGTCCACGCGGACCATGTACGCGGGGTGACTGCGCGTTACCTCGTCCAGGTCCCAGCGGGTGGGAGTGACTTTGACCGGCCAGAGCGTTTCGTCCCAACCGGCGCCGATGATCCATTCGCCGGGCGCGGCGGTTTCCACTTTCGCGCGGATGCGTTCACGGAATTCGTCCAGCGTCTTGACGCCTGCCAGATCGACGCTGAGTTTCTCCCGGCCCGCCGCGGCCAGGTGAAGGTGAGCGTCGTTGAAGCCCGGCATGACGAAGTGTCCACCCAAGTCTACGATTTTGGTCTCGGGTCCCTTGGTTTTCATGACTTCGTCGCGAGTTCCCACCGCGACGATAAAGTCGCCGCGTACCGCGATCGCCTCGGCTCGCTTGCCTGCCACCAGGGAGGAAGAATCCAGCACCCCGGTGTAAATGTTGCCGTGAGTAAAGATCGTGTCCGCCTTGAGTTTCGCGGGCTCGTTCTGCGCGGAAATTCCCGGGGCAAGTGCTAAAAGCAAGAAGACCAGTGCAGTTCGCATCATTCTCCAGTTCCAGCCAATGCCAGCATTGTAAGCAGAATGCGCTTCAACCCAAGCTCGCGTCCGTTGCAGTCGAACCATTCTTGCAACGTGTGGGCGCCGCCGCCGGAACCGCCACCTCCAATCGCAATCGCTTCGCGTCCGAGAGAGAGCGGGACGTTGGCATCGGTGGATGCGCGCTGCACCTGGGCAGTATTGCCGAGGTGGGCATCGACGGCCCGGATCACTTTCAAGATGCGGGCATCTGCCGCCAGTTCGCCGGCCGGNNTCCACTCGCATGCTGGCCGACTCCGGAATGGAATTGACCGACGTCCCCCCGCGGATCACCCCGATGTTGAACGTGGTTTTGGGACTTGCCGGCACCGGCGTCTGGCTGAAGATATCGATGGTCCGGGAGAGCGCGATGATGGGGCTGGGTGCGCCGAAGTCGCTCCAGGAATGTCCACCGGGGCCGCGTACGATCACTTCGAAGCGGCGACTGCCGAGAGCCTCCGCCACCACGGTGTCGGAGCCTGCCCCATCCACCACCACACTGTAGGCAATGGAATCCCGCCAGCGCGGGGTGGAAAAGACATGCCGCATGCCGCGCAGATCGCCTTCCCCTTCTTCGCCAACATTTCCGATGAAGACAAACGGAAGCGCGTGCCGAATTCCCGCTGCCTGAAGCGCGGCGGCGATGGCCAGCATGGCGGCGATCCCCGCGCCATTGTCGGAAATGGCCGGACCATAGAGCTTTCTCCCCTGCTGGCGGATATTCAACGGTGTGGCCGCGGGAAACACCGTGTCAATGTGAGCGCTGAGCGCGACGTAGCGGTTACCAAAGCCGGGATGGACCCCGAACACATTGCCCACTTCGTCAACCTGCACACCGTCGAGGCCGATTTCGCGAAAGCGCTGGGCCAGCCAGACGCCACGCGGCTCCTCGCCGAACGGGGGCGCGGCAATGCGAGCCACGTCCAGTTGCCACTGCACAACTTGCGATTCCTGGGACCGGAACCAATCGCACGCCGACCGAAACTCGGCGGAGGCGCCGAGCCGGGACACCTCTTGCTGCGCGGAGGGATATAGATCGAAAGCTGGCGCTGGGGGGGTCAAGGCGTCCTCGGAACGTTATCTTACAACGGCAGGTTCGAAGCAACGGCGCCCGAAGTTGCGCGCGCTACACGAAGGGCCCACAATGGCCTCGTTCGAACGCAGACGGGTAATACGGCCTTCTGGTAGACTGGCCGGGTTTACGGGTCCCCTCGCTTCCGTCAATCCCGCCTGGTGGAGGAATCGTCATGAAAACCGCTCTGAAGGTCATTGGTATCGTAATTATCCTGCTGATTATGGTCGCGATTGCAGCACCCTTTCTTGTCAATGTGAACCGCTTTCGGCCGGAGATCGAAACCAACATAAGCGCGGCCCTCGGTCGCCAGGTAAGAGTGGGCGATCTGAGCCTGTCGATTCTGTCGGGCAGCGTGGGCGCGGACCAACTCTCCATCGCGGACGATCCCAAGTTCAGCAATGCTCCGTTCATCAGGGCAAGGTCCCTGAAAGTCGGCGTGGAAGTGATGCCCCTGATTTTCAGCAAGCAGCTGAACGTGACCCACATCGAGATTGACCAGCCGGAAATTACCCTCCTGCGCAACCAGGCGGGAGTGTGGAACTTCTCGTCGCTCGGAAATCAGGCGGCGCAAAGCAAGAAGGCGGAATCCAGCTCGAGCCCGGGAAATCTGACGGTGGCCAGGCTGGATTTGACCGGCGGGAAGATCACCATGGGGTGGATTCCAGCCAAGCGCAAGCCGGTTGTTTACGACAAGGTAAACATCTCGATGCGCGATTTCTCTTTTGCCAAAGCGTTTCCGGTGACCTTGTCCATGGCTCTTCCGGGAGGCGGCAGCGTGAAACTGGACGGGACGATGGGCCCGATCAATTCGGCCGACACATCGCTCACGCCGCTGCAGGCGAAATTGAACATGAGCAAGCTCGATCTGGCTCAGTCGGCGTTAGTCGATCCGGAGCTGGGGATTACCGGGACGGCCGAATTTGACGGCACCCTGAATTCCGATGGCCATATGGCCAAGAGCACTGGAACGCTCAAAGCTACCGGGCTCAAACTGGTTCCGAAAGGGTCTCCGGCAGGGCGTCCTCTCCAGTTGGTGTACACGCTCGAGCATGACCTGCAAAAAGAAGCGGGGCGACTCCTGCAGGGCGACGTCTCCATGGGAAAGGCGCTGGCCAAGTTGACCGGCACTTACGACATGAAAGGAGACACGACTTCGGTTCGAATGAAACTGATCGGACAGGGCATGCCGGTGGACGAACTGGAAGCGATGCTGCCCGCTGTGGGTGTGGTTCTGCCGTCTGGTTCACAACTGAAAGGTGGCAC
>PMCH01000272.1 GCA_003154055.1 Acidobacteriaceae bacterium | reverse complement strand
GAGTTGCCCCAGATCACCGAGTTGGTATTGACCAGCGATACCGTTCCGTTGGCCGAGTTGAGAACGGCCGTCGGCGACAGAGCAACGCCATTCGCGACATCCGTGCTTACCATGGCGGCCGCTACATCCAGGTATCCGGCGCCATAGGTAAAGACGTCGTATTGGTTGTCGTAGGGGTTGCTGTAGTTGTCGTAGGACCGGCTGTACGTGGAGAAGCCCTTCCACGCGGTCTTCATCAGCCGGGCTTTTACCGTGTCAGGCGTAAGCGTCGGATCGTTATCCAACATCATGGCGACCGCTCCGCTGACGACCGGTGTCGCCATGCTGGTTCCGCTCAATCGAAGGTACTTCGCGGAACAGTTCACCAAGCACAAAACGCTGGACGGCACCAGCTCAAGCAGCGGGTTCTTGACATCGATCGTGCTGCCTTTGGCAAGCAGCGACACAACGCGGTTGCCCGGCGCGACGATATCCGGTTTGGCGATGTGATCGATCAGGGTAGGCCCCTTCGAGCTGTAGCTGGCAATGGAGTCATCGTTGCGGCTGACACTACCCATGGTGCGGGTAGCGCCCACCGTGATCACCGACGGATCATTTCCAGGTGCACCGATGGTTGCGTAACCATGAGTGCCGTGCGTGTTGTCGCGTCCGCTATTGCCGGCAGCAACCACCACCACGATCCCAGCCTGCCATGCCTGTTCGACTGCCTGGCACAGAGGATCCAGCGTATAGCTCTCAAACACCGGGCGCCCGAGTGAGAGATTGATGACGCGAATGTTGTATTGATTCTTGAGTTGGATGGCCCGCTGAATGGCGGAAACCACTTGGCTGTCGGTACCGGATCCAGTCGAATCCAGCACGCGCAGGTTTACGATATTGGCACCGGGCGCCATGCCCGCGAACTTGGACGAATATCCGCTGCTACCCGTAGCCGAGGCCGCTCCGTTACCGGCGACGATGCCGGCGACGTGCGTGCCGTGACCGTAAGCGTCGTTGGTGGACGTGTCACCGGCGACAAAGCTCTCGCTGTACACAACGCGAGCACCAGTGCCAGTCTTTTTCAGGTCCTGATGGTCACTGACACCGCTGTCAATGACCGCGACTGCGACTCCCGTTCCGTCCGCCCCATACTGTTGGGCAGCCACATCCGCGAGGACTGGAGCAACGAAGTCCTCATTATTATTGGAGGTCAGCTGCACCTTGCGATCGGGCGTCACGTAGAGCACGTCCGGATCGTTTTCCAGGGCGGCAATGGCCGACGCGGGAAGCCGGAAGGACGCGGCGCGTATGCCCGGCAGCTTGCTTCGAAGAACAGCGCCTCGCGAAGCCATCCTGGAGAAATGGGCGGTGCGCGGCGTGCTGCGGAACTGGACGATGACGTCGATCAGCGCGCCCCGGTTTCCGGCGCGAAGATCGCGAGCNNACCAGAAGGAACACGCGGGCCGCTTGCGGCCACAGGCTCCGTTGATGCAAGGTTTTCGGCTTACGTTTGATTGTCATGACGCCTTTCAGGAACCCCATACGGCTGAGGCCAACATGGTGACGGCCCGGTTAAAAACGTCGAGGGGAATGGCTCGGCTGGCTCCGTAGAGCAATCCGGCTATTGGGACAAGGTAAAGAACCTTGAATGCTCTTGAACGCATAGTTCTCTCTCCTGGACTTCTATTCGCAGGAAGGGCGCCAAACCAGAACCGGCGTAATCTACACATAACAGGTGACTTGCATAACTGGACCAAGAAGACAGGTGAGGACAGGTTGTCCACTGTGAAAGTGGGGCCAGGCTGGAACTGATGCAATCACGGAGGTTATCTGGGGTTAGGCCCGCAGGACAGGATGTCCTGATTCTGAAGGGCCCGGCGGGGTACAAGAAGAACGGGGCAAGGCAGACAACGGAGGTGGACTGGTGCGGGATTGCGGATCAGGACTTTGGGATGGATGGATCCACCCAGCCTTCGGCACGGGCCTTTTCGAACAACCAGCGGTGCAGTTCGCATTCCAGCGCGGGATGAATCTCGATGAATTTCAGGCCGACTAATCCGTCCGGGCCGGCCCAAGCCAGTTGCACCTGGGCTTCGAAGGGGGAAGCGGTGTCAGGGAGATGGAAGCTCGCTTCCAGCGAGGAGCCGTGATCCAACACTGCGGAGGATCGAGCCGCCAGCCCGCCCGCGCTGATATTCACGGTGGTGGCCTCGAAGCGCTGGCCTTGCGCGCGCAGCACAATGGGCAGCTCGATATTCACCCGGAAATAGCGTTTCTGATAGGAGCTGAGGGTGCCCAGGCCGGAGGGAGAGAGTTCCGTGTCTTTCTTGTATTTCTCCAGCTTGCGACGGATGGTGCGGGCCGAAATGCCCAACTGCCGCGCCGCTTCTTCCTGACTGCCGCCGGCGCGCGTCAGGGCCTCGATAATCATCCGCTTCTCGGCATCGGCGAGGTTGGACTGCGCGCCCCCGGAGGCAATCGTTTCTGAGGGGCCGTACAGCACTCGAGGCAGATCCTGGGCACGGATTTCAGTGGTCCCAGGCTTGGCCTGCATCGCCGTCCGGAATATGGCGTTCTTCAGTTCCCGCACGTTGCCGGGCCAATCATAGCGGCGGAGCGCGGCTAGAGCATCGTCACTGAGCGTCGCTCCCGGCAAATTCTGTGTCAGGAAGAACTCGGCCAGGGCAACGATATCTTCGGGACGCTCGCGCAACGGCGGAACCTGGAGATGGAACTGGGCCAGGCGATAATAAAGATCCTTGCGGAACTTGCCGTCGCGAATTTCTCCCTCTAGCTCGCGGTTGGTGGCGGCGATCACCCGCACATTGACGGCCAGTTTCCGGCTGCCTCCGAGGCGGTAGTACGAACACCCGTCCAGCACGCGCAACAGCTTGGCCTGGAACTTGATGTCCATTTCCCCGATTTCATCCAGCAGGAGCGTGCCTCCGTCAGCCAGTTCGAAAAGGCCGGGCTTATCGGTGTCAGCGCCGCTGAAAGCACCCTTCTCGTAGCCGAACAGCTCGCTTTCCATGAGGTGCTCGGGCAAAGCGGCGCAATTCACCTCGACCAGGGCCCGGTCGCAGCGCGGAGAAAGCCGGTGGATTTCCTTGACGACCACTTCCTTACCGCTCCCGGTTTCTCCCGCAATCAGGACGGCGGCATCATGCTGGGCGACGCGCGCAATCATGGCAAAGAGTTTGCGCATGACCTCGCTTCGAACCACCGGAGCGGCGGCGTCAGTCCGTTGCATTTGAGCGGCAGTTTTCACGGGCGGAAAAGGGGGAAGGAGACAAACGGTCTCGCTCTTCATATTGCCTGTCCATTCGAGAGCGCGGAAGGTTACTTCCGTTTGGGAAACTCCACGGACACACCGCGCAGGCGAGCGACGCCTTTGCGTGCTCGCCATGGTGTTACTGAAGTTCGCCAACCGTACGGCAAATCGTGGATTTGCCAGGGGGTTAGCTGCTGAAATGAGACGAAGCCGCACTGGCAAGTCCGCGGGAAATGTGTGTTTCGAGGGCCGGCACTGCAACACAAAAATACATTCCGTGATTTGGCAAAATGCGCGGCCACCATCCTGGCCACCGTCCTTCTGGGCGGACTGCTGGGCGCTACTCTTCTGCGTTTTGCTCCGGGCTACGGCGTCGATGAAGCCGAACTCGATACCCGACTCAGCAATGGAAGCATCCAGGCCATGCGCCAGGCGAATGGGCCCGACGAGAACCTCCTGACCTTTTACGCGCACTACCTGGGACGTATGCTTCACGGCGACCTCGGCATCTCGCGCACCTTGCAACGTCCGGTGGCGCAACTGGTGGCCGAGCGCCTGCCGGAAACTCTGAAGTCGCTGGGCCTGGGTCTGCTGCTCGGCTGGTTGCTGGGATTGGGCATGGCGATTGCCGTGACTCTTTCGCGGACACGCGTGGTCGATACGTTTGCCGGTTTGCTCTCTGGAATTTTGTTGTGCGTTCCGGCGGCAGTTCTCGCTCTGCTGTTTGTGCTGGCGCGAGCGCCCGCACGGCTGGTGATCGGTGTAATCATTTTTCCGAAAGTCTTCCGCTACGCGCGGAATCTTCTGGCGCGCAGCGCCGCTCTCCCGCACGTGCTGATGGCACGCGCCAAAGGCGTCGGCGAGTCGCGCGTGCTTCTCTGGCACATTCTGCCCACGGCCGGACCGCAGCTGCTGGCGCTGTTTGGAGTATCCGTGAGCATGGCGCTGGCCGCGGCGATCCCGGTGGAAGTGCTTTGCGATCTGCCCGGTATCGGACAACTGGCGTGGAAAGC
>PMCH01000199.1:2609-2960 GCA_003154055.1 Acidobacteriaceae bacterium | reverse complement strand
CCAGGTGCCGATCATTGTGCTGTCCGTCAAGGGCGAGGAGCAGACGAAAGTCAAGGCCCTCGACGCCGGCGCGGACGACTACGTAACGAAGCCGTTTGGGATTAACGAACTGCTGGCGCGGGTCCGTGCCAGTTTGCGCCGCCTGCCATCGTCCGATGCCGAGGAGCCAACGGGAAAGATCGAGGCCGGTGACTTTTGTATCGACTTGGATGGACACTCGGTGACCGTGAAGCAGCGCGAGGTTCATCTCACGCCGAAGGAGTTCGAACTGCTCGTCTATCTTGCAAAGCATCCCGGGAAAGTGGTCACGCACCGGGCGTTGCTGAGCGCCGTTTGGGGGCCGAACAGCAC
>PMCH01000199.1:1904-2581 GCA_003154055.1 Acidobacteriaceae bacterium | reverse complement strand
GACTTATGGCTCCGGGAGTCCAATGAAACTGGGACGAAGAGAACAAGAAACTCCAGATTCCAGGGAGGTCGGTCGAATGGCAGGCATAGTCGCTATCGCGTGTACCGCAGGAATCGCGTTTTGCCTGCGTTTCCTGGTTGAGCTCTTAAGGGAAGGCCGGCGCGCATCGGTGGGCATGTTTGTACGGTTGAACACCGTTGCCGGAGACGATTCCCCCTCTTACACGCAGCCGCAATCAACGTCCACTGCCCAGGCCGCGTGATTCGGGTTATGACCGGGCAGCCATCAGAAAGGATGGAATTCGATGTCGATTCAGGAAGTATCTGCCGAGCAGTTAGCGGAACTTTTCCACCACTACCACCAGGCGTTGGCGCCGGATTTTGGCGCTTCGGCAAGCCGGGATTCAGAAACGTGGAGCGACGTGCCCCAACAGGAAAAGAGCCGCATGGTCGCCGCCGCGCGCCTAGCGCTGCTCGAACTGCACGCCAGAGTGGACTCGAACCTCCACTCCCGTCGTTATTTTGCGAAGCCGGGCGAAGCGGAATGGGGTTGCTGAACCTCGAAACAGGATGGCTGAGCGAAAAGAGCTTTCGTGGAGATGAAAAAATGGCCGCTGCATGGCATCTGAAAAAGCTGTTCGTGGATGTGCGGGAGACGGTGCGCGACCGCGGCCGTCG
>PMCH01000199.1:0-1881 GCA_003154055.1 Acidobacteriaceae bacterium | reverse complement strand
CGCACCATGCTGGCCACCAGTTGGACCCGACAGAAGGTGCAGCAGACCGAATTTCTTCGGGCGCTCGTCTCGCTAGGCAAGAAGCTGCGCGCCGAAGAAGGCTCAACGAAGCGCTATCTCAGGACGGAGCCGTGGATCTTCTGCACTTTCGATCCCGGACCTGCGGTCGCCGGCGCTGTCCGAACGTAACCCGGTCTTTACGAATTCCTTACAAACCATTTAGCCCATCTTTACGCGCCGCCATTTTCAATTGAAGTGCGGACCTTGTCGGGAGAAGAACGATGCAGGACACAATCTTCGTGATCATCACAATTGCCTTCTTTGCGTTGTCGATCGGCTATGTAACCTTCTGCGACCGCGTGAAATAGGGAGTCCACAGATATGAATGCTGAAACCGTCATCATGCTTGCCGTCAGCGTATTGACCATGGCGTACCTGTTCTACGCGCTGCTGCATCCGGAGAAGTTCTGATATGACCGCCAATGGATGGCTCCAAATCCTCATTTTCTTCGCCCTGATCCTGGCTGTGACCAAGCCGATGGGCGTATTCCTGGCGCGCGTGTTCAACCGCGAGCGGACGTTCATGGACCCGGTGTTGCGGCCGCTGGAGAAGCTGCTTTATCGCGTGACCCGAGTCGATGAAACGCACGAGATGCGCTGGACGGAGTACGCGGTCTCGATGCTCCTGTTCAGCGTCGTCTCCATGCTCGTGCTGTATCTGATGGAGCGGGTACAAGGTTATCTGCCCTTCAATCCGCAGAAGTTCGGAGCGGTATCTCCCGCTCACCTGGCTTTTAATACGGCAGCGTCGTTCACCACGAATACGAACTGGCAGGCGTATGCGGGTGAGAGCACGATGAGTTATTTCACGCAGATGGCTGGCCTCGCGTACCACAATTTCGCGTCGGCGGCCGTCGGCATTGCGCTTGCCATTGCGTTCATCCGCGGCATCGCGCGCCGGCAGATGCAGACCATCGGAAATTTCTGGGTGGACTTGGTCCGTGGTTCGCTCTGGGTATTGCTGCCGTTCTGCATCGTCGGAGCGCTCCTGCTGGTTTCGCAGGGCGTGGTACAGAACCTGCGGCCGTACGACACCGTCAAACTGGTTGAGCCGCAGCAGATTCAGAAAGTCGGTTCCGACGGGAAACCATTGGTGGGCACCGACGGCAAGCCGGTAATGGACACGATCAGCGAGCAGACGATTGCCCAGGGCCCGGTGGCCTCGCAGGAAATCATCAAGGAGTGGGGGACGAACGGCGGCGGTTTTTTCAATGCAAACAGCGCGCACCCGTTCGAGAATCCGACTCCGTTCACCAACCTCATCGAGCTGTTCTCGATCTTTGCCGTGTCAGCCGGGTTGACCTACGCGCTCGGACGAATGACGGGTTCGCAGGCGCATGGCTGGGCGGTATTCGCGGCGATGGCCATTCTGTTTTTCGCCGGAGTGACCGCCGCCTATTGGGCCGAAGCGCGCGGCAACCCGCTACTGGCGGGTGTTGACCAACACGCGAGTGCGACGCAACCCGGTGGCAACATGGAGGGCAAGGAAGTCCGCTTCGGGATCGCCAATTCCGCTCTCTTCGCGACGGTCACCACCGACGCGAGTTGCGGCGCGATCAACGGCTGGCACGATTCGTTCACCCCCCTCGGCGGAATGGTTCCGCTGGTGAACATCATGCTGAGCGAAGTTATTTTCGGCGGGGTGGGCGCCGGGATGTACGGCATGTTGATCTACGTCGTGCTGGCCGTATTCATCGCAGGCTTGATGGTGGGGCGCACGCCGGAGTATCTGGGCAAGAAAATCGAAGCCTACGACGTGAAGATGGCCATGCTGGTGGCTCTGGTGTTTCCGCTGGTGATTCTGACATTCACAGCGATTTC
>PMCH01000349.1:1254-4863 GCA_003154055.1 Acidobacteriaceae bacterium | reverse complement strand
CACTGCCCGGGCGGTGCGCCTGATGGCGCCTCCGCAGAGTGTGTAAGACAATCATGTGCGGCTGCGGATTGTGCCCGCCGCTCCGGAAACGGCGGCGTCCGACGGGCAAATGGCCGAAGCGCTACAGCCGCGCTGCCATCCGGACTCAGCGGCGATCCCGAAGAGAGGGGCTGGTGTGGAGACGGGGCTCCGCCCCGTCCAGGCGGGGCAGAGCCCCGCTGCTACACAATCCTGGCGCAGCAATGTCACGTTCAAAGCGATGGGGTGGGGCCTGAAGGAATCCTGCGATCAGATGCAGTTACTCGCTGGAGACCGCCTGGATATCGCCTACCAGCTCGGCATGAACGATCATCCTGAATTTGGCGGGCTGGAGTTGACGCTGCAGGATGTGGTGCGTTCGAAATAGGCCGGCAAGCCTTCCACTCTTCATCTGAACATTGGGCGTATCTCCGCAGCCCAGTCCCCTTCCGCTAGACTAGAGCTGCATGCCTCTCCCCATTACTCGACTTCGGCGGTGGTTTGCGGCGGGCGCCATCCTGATGGTGGTGGTGGTCGCGGGCATGTATGTCTCGGTGCGCTGGCGGCGGACTCGCGAAGTGGTCCGCGAAATTCCCAAGAAGCTTGACCTGAACATTCAGCAGACAGCCGAGGGGTTCTCGATCTCCAAGTCTGAGGAAGGCCGCACTCTGTTCACCGTGAGTGCGTCCAAGGTGGTGCAGTTCAAGCAGGGCGGGCGGGCGGAACTGCACAACGTCAACATCATTGTTTACGGAAGGGATTCCAGCCGTTTCGACCGCATCACCGGGGACGATTTCGAGTACGACCCCGCCTCCGGCAATGTGACTGCGAGCGGTCCCGTCAAGATTGACCTGGAGGGCAATCCGCAGGGCTTGCTTAAACCCGACCAGGCGGCTCCCACGGAAATGAAGAATCCCATTCACATCGAGACGAGCGGGCTGGTGTTCAACCGCAATACCGGGGACGCCTCGGCCACTGGGAAACTGGAGTTTCAGACCACGCAGGCGTCGGGCTCAGCCGTCGGGATTCAGTACCTCGCGAAGTCTCGAACTTTGCGCCTGCTGACGGCCGTCGCCATTGACCTCAGCCAGCAGCACGCCGGTCTGACCGCGGATCGAGCCGTGATTACTCGCGATCCGCGACAGGTCGTACTGACCCGTCCGCGGATCACGCGTGAGCAACAGAAGCTATGGTCCGAACGCGCAACCCTGTTCTTGCGCGAAGACAACACCGTGGACCACATTCTGGCCGAAGGCGACGTGGAGAGCGAACTGCATGGGAGCTCGGACGTCCGCGCGCGCGCCGATCAGGTGGATTTCCTGCTGACGGGTAAGCAGAACTTCTTGAGCACGGCCACTCTCAGCGGCCACGTCCGGCTGGCCTCCCAGGGTGCGCAGCCCGCCGACGCATCTGCCGGACGGGTCACGATGCGCTTTAGCGGAAAACAGCTTTTGCAGACGGTTCATGCCGAAGGCGGTGTGCAACTGGTGCAGGAGAAGATGGCCGCCCCCGGCTCGTCCTCGGCAAACCAGGCCGCAAACCCGGAAGCCCAGCGAGTCGAGATGACCGCTCCGGCCATCGATTTTGTCGTGAAAGGTGGGCGCCGTCTGGAGCAGGCCGAGACGAGCGGGCCTCCGCGGATCGTGATCACGCAACCAGGAGCGCAGCAGAAAACCGTAGTGACCGCAGGCAAGTTTACGGCGAGCTTCACGAAACAGAACCACCTGGCCGGCCTCCGCGGTGAACCGGAGGCAAAGATTGTCAGCAGCGCACCCTCGCAACCCGACCGGGTTTCGACCAGCGAGTCGCTGGAGGTCGCCTTTCGTCCGGCTGGCGGCATCGCGTCAATCACGCAGCAGGGCAACCTCGCTTACGTGGACGGAACCAGAAAAGCGTGGGCGCAGCGCGCCACCTACACCGCGGCGGACCAATTGCTGCTTCTGAGTGGTTCCCCTCGGGTGACCGATACAGGCATGACCACCACTGCCCAGACGATTCGCGTCCGGCGGGTCAATGGCGACGCCACGGCTGAGGGCGACGTCAAGAGCACCTATACCGACCTGAAGGCCCAGCCGGACGGGGGACTGCTCGCCGCCTCCGATCCGATCCACGTTACCAGCCGCGCGGTGACGGTACATCGTTCCCCGGCGCTCGCGGTGTACACCGGGAATGCCCGCGTCTGGCAGAACGCGAACGTGGTGGAGGCTCCGACGCTCACCTTCGAGCGCGAACACCGCTCGCTGGTGGCCCAGGGAACTGCCGATCATCCGGTTTCAACCGTGCTGGTCCAGGCAGATAAGAGCGGGAAGGCGACCCCGGTCACGATCACCGCGGCGCGCCTGACCTACAACGATGCGGACCGTAAGATCGTTCTCGACGGGGGCGTGGCCGCGAGGGGAGCGGACGTCACGATGACGGCGCTGAAAATGGACGTCTTCCTGGTGGCTCGGAACCAGTCCAAGGCAGGCTCCGATCGCGGAGCGCCTGGTCAGTTGGATCGAATCGTGGCCCAAGGCAACATTGTGATCACCCAACCGTCCCGCCGGGCCACCGGGGACCGGCTGGAGTACGTGGCAGCCGACGAGAAGTTCGTCCTGACCGGCGGACCGCCTAGCATTTTTGATGCCGAACGAGGCAAGATTACCGGCGATTCGTTGACTTTCTTTAGACGCGATGATAGGGTGCTCGTGGAAGGAAGAGAAACGTCCCCGACGGTTACCCGGACTAGAGTGGCACGATAAATGCATACGCTGGCCACCGACGAAATCGGTAAAAGTTATCGTGGCCGAAGCGTAGTAAACGGGGTCAGCCTTCAGGTGCAGCAGGGTGAAGTGGTGGGCCTGCTGGGTCCGAACGGCGCCGGAAAAACCACCACCTTCTATTCCATTGTGGGTCTGGTACCTCCCGACACTGGTAGGGTGCTGTACGACGACGAAGATATTACCAGCGTTCCCATGTACTTGCGGGCGCGCCAGTACGGCATCAGCTACCTCCCTCAAGAAGCATCGGTATTTCGTAAATTAACGGTCGAGGAGAACATCCTTGCCGTGCTGGAAGCCCAGCCCATCTCCTGGCACGAGCGCCGGGAGAAGGCGGAGACACTGATTGACCAGCTGGGCCTGGAGCATATCCGGCAGAACCGGGGGTACGCCCTGTCGGGTGGAGAACGCCGGCGGGTAGAAATCGCACGGTCGCTTTGTATCAACCCGACGTTCATCCTGCTGGATGAACCGTTTTCGGGGATTGACCCGATCGCCGTGCTGGACTTGCAAAAGATCATTTCGGATATGCGGGCGGACGGCATCGGAATCCTGATCACCGACCATAACGTTCGAGAGACGCTGTCGGTGACGGATCGGGCCTACATCATCAACGAAGGCCGGATCTTCCGCTCCGGGACACCGGAGCAGTTGGGGAGTGACCCGGAGGTACGGCGAGTGTACCTGGGAACAAGTTTTTCGCTGGTATGAGTTACCGAGGGGTACGTGGGATTGGACCTTCGTGTTCAGAGACCTACCTCGGTGCATGAGAAGTTAGTGAGAGGTCAGAGGTGAGAGGTCAGATTGCAGAGGTTAGAAACTCTCCGTATCG
>PMCH01000349.1:0-1155 GCA_003154055.1 Acidobacteriaceae bacterium | reverse complement strand
GCCGAAGTTGAGAAAAAGGATCCGTTCGAGGAGATCGACTTCGGCTCGTTTTTCCAGGAATATCTGGATCCCGGGTATCGCAGCCAGAGTGAGAGGGAGGACATTGAGAAGCCTTCCTTTGAGAACTTCCTTTCCAAGCAAGGCAATTTGACGGATCACCTGCGCTGGCAGCTGGGAGCGATTTCAGTCAGTCCGCAGGTCCACGATGCCGCCGAGGAGATCATCGGGAATCTGAACGAAGACGGCTACTTGATCGCCAGTGACGAAGAACTGCTGGGCATTAAGCCGGCGGCGGCTCCCGACGTGGACGCCGAGGCGCAGGCCAAGATTCTGGGCGAAGCGACGGCGTTGGGAATTGATGCCCTGGTGCCTGAGACGGACGAGTTTGCGGCCGCCGACTTGCTGGAGCACGACACAGAGCATCGGGTGGAGGAATACGGGGAAGTCTTACCGGCACTGGAAGCGGAGCCGGAGGCCGTTCCCGCACCGGAGTTCCACGCCCCCACCAACGGGAAGGAGAGCGCGGCGCCAGCCGGCCCGCTGCCTGCAAGTCAGCCCCAGGTTTCTGCTGCGACTTTTACCCGCGCCGATCTGCACGAAGCCCTGGAGGCGGTCCGGCAATTCGATCCGCCCGGCGTAGCCTGCCGCGATCTGCGCGAATGCCTGCTCTA
The DNA here is from genome assembly GCA_003154055.1 of Acidobacteriaceae bacterium. GTDB lineage: Bacteria > Acidobacteriota > Terriglobia > Terriglobales > Acidobacteriaceae > Acidiflorens. Next base: position 484 of record PMCH01000349.1, on the reverse strand, counting down.
CCAGCTTCAGTTTCATCTGGTGCAGCTTCAGCAGCACAGAAACGGCCATGACACGACCGAGCAGATCATCCACGACGCGATCGCCGTGGTCGATCAGCATCTGCGTGCAGTCACGCTCAAGCAATTCAAGGAAATCGGGCGCGCCATCGGGCGTCCGGTGGAAGCGGTCCAGGTTGCGCTGGACTACGTTCGCACGCTCGATCCGCGTCCCGGGCTTCAGTACAACAAGGTTCCGCCACGGCTGATCGAGCCCGATGTCGCATTCATCAAGCATGGNNGCCATCCAGTTGATCAAGAACATCGAGCAGCGCAAGCAGACGATCACCAAGGTCTGCTACTCGATTGTGGCGCGCCAGCAGGACTTCCTGGAACGGGGCATCGATTACTTGAAGCCGATGATGATCAAGGAGGTGGCGGAGGAAATCGGCGTCCACCCGTCGACGGTGCGCCGGGCGGTCGCCAACAAGTACGCGCACACCCCGCA
>PMCH01000146.1:13831-24489 GCA_003154055.1 Acidobacteriaceae bacterium | reverse complement strand
TCCAAGACCACTACGCTGGCGTTTACCGCCGCCTCCAACAACTTTGAACTGGCGATCGCGGTGGCCGTCTCGGTCTTTGGCATTAACTCCGGAGCCGCATTCGCGGCCGTCATCGGGCCTCTGGTTGAAGTTCCAGTGATGATCGCGCTAGTGAACGTCGCGTTCTACTTCCAGCGGCGTTATTTTCCAAATCCAACCCCGGCCGCGATCGAAACCGTACCCTAGGGCCGCTTTGGCGGGGGATTCGTGCCCGTTGGCGGGTGCGGAGCGGGGTGCCCGGGGGGCAGACTGCCGGTGGACGGGTGAGGGTTCTGGCCCATCATGGGCGGCATGGTCGCGCCTCCATGAGTGGCGTCCATGCCCATGCCAAACGAGCCCGGAACGAAACAGGTGACCCGGCCGCTGGGGGCAATGCGCAACTCAGAGGGGCAAGCCCCACTCGCCAATCCGGCAGCGCCACCGGGTTGGCCGCTCGCGGTTGCCTGCGACTGCACGGTGAACAGTTTCCCGTCGGAGTTGCCGGCCACGGCAACCGTCATCCCCGGCAGTTCGTAGGCAACATAGAAGGGGCGCTTCTCTTTGGCCGACTGGGTGGCGCACTTCGCCGCCGCGTCCATCTGGTCTTCGGCTTGTGATTTGAGATGGCCGCAATTGGCGGCGCCGTTCCCGGCCAGGTCCTTCAGTCTTGCTTCGACTGGATCGGCGGCGTTGGTGGAGGACGCGGAGGGCGGCGTCGAAGAAGACGGTGCCGAGGATGCGGGATTCTTGCTGCATCCAGTGAGGGAACAGACGGCAATCAACGAAACGAGCAGGGCCTTGTGCATGATGGCTATATTTTAAGCTTCGCAGGGTGGATTTCGTGTTTCCTCTGCCCTAGTTCCTAAACCGGTTCCTGACCTTGTTCCTCATCACGAATCGAGATCCCGTCCTGCATGGGGCGGCCGGTCATGCCCCGGTCCGCTCTTGACCGCAACCTCCCCCGTGGCGTAGCCTCGCCTGCAAAATTCCGTCATTCGTATCACAAACATAAGGAGGCTGCGCATGGTTTCCCTCTCCGCTCTTTGGCTGCCCATCGTGCTTTCCGCGGTGATCGTCTTCATTGCCAGTTCCGTCATGCACATGCTGCTGAAGTACCATCAAAGCGACTACCGCCAACTGCCCGACGAGGACAAGATCCTCGCTGCACTGCGGCCCTCCAACCTGAAGCGCGGACTCTATATTTTCCCCTTCTGCACGCACCAGGAGATGAAGTCTCCGGCCGTGATCGAGAAGTACAAGCAGGGGCCGGTGGGGTTCCTGAACATCATGCCCAACGGGCCGCCCGCCATGCCGAAGTTCCTGGGCCTGTGGTTCGGCTATTGCCTGCTGGTCGGCTTCTTCGTTGCCTATCTGACCGGACACACGGTGGCCCTGGGCGCGCACTATCTGGTGGTGTATCGCGTGGCCGGAACCGCGGCGTTCCTCGCCTACGGACTGGGGAACCTGAGCAATGGCATCTGGAAAGGTCAGATGTGGGGAGCGACCATTAAGGAAGTCATCGACGGGCTTGTCTATGCCTTGCTGACCGCAGGAACTTTTGGGTGGCTTTGGCCGCGGTAAGGAGAACCGGCAAGGCTAAAGCCCTATCCTGATTGGCTAGTTGCCCTCGAAACTGCTTGGCCCCGAAGCTGCTCGCCGCGATAGCTTCCGGTCAGAGTGTCTTGCAGAGGTCCGGGTACATCTGTTTCATGAGCGCGCCGGCCTTCTCGAATTCCGGCTTCTGAATGCCGTATTTCTGCTTGCTGCCGCTCTTGGTTTCGAGAATGATGTCCGGCGTGATCAATGTACCGAAGCCGCCTGCTTTGAAGGTGATCGAACGCAACTGCATCGTCTGGTAGACCGAATTCGGCTTCGCGCGAAGCCGCGATGTGGGCGTGCTTTGTAATGTCGCTTCCACCTGCTGGCGCAATTTCTCGCCGCGGCCTTTCATCAGGCCCACCAGCAGAGCGCCCAGAAGTCCAAGGTGCGCGGGGGGAACGGTGCCGGTCATCGCCAGACAAAGTCCGGCCCAGATTCCCTGCCGAACCGCGATGATGCAATCCGGAAAGCAGGCCAGGTACCAGTATTGAAATCCGGCCTGGGTAAGTACGGGGCCTACCAGGGCTCGGGTGGGAACGGCTGCGGGCGCGGTGCCAGTGCTTGCCATAGGCAACCAGCGTGACATGCGGGCAGGGTGGGCCTCCACGATTTTCCTGCCGGGGGAATTACGCCCGTAACGCGGTTGCATCAGTGTCTGCCATGCAGGACCAGTAAGCGACGGTGCCGCACGTGGCCGCTCCGGAGAATATAATCTTCATTCCGCCATGGCCTCTCCCCAGAAGACTGTCCCACCCCGGCACCGGTTGCACGCCAACGCGCGGCAATTCTGGCACCGCGTCACCGAAGGACTGGAGGTCAACCAGCTCTGGTCGCAGTTCGAAAAAGACGCGCGCTCCAGCTACCGTTTCTATTCGTACGGGCTGGACCAGGCCGAGGGACACTCCCGGCTGCACCGCGCCTGGGTCATCACGAAGAAACTGTTCTGGGCCATCCTGGAAAAGCTGAGTCCCGCGCGCCGCATATTGCTGCTGGTCGCGCTGGTACTGCTGTTCTTTCCGTCGGGCGGATTTACCTTCGCCGACCGGGGAGGCCAGGTCCACGTGGTGGAGTTCGACCTGCGGATGTGGGGTGGGCTGCTGCTGCTGGTGCTGCTGCTGCTCGAACTCGCCGACCGCGTGGTGATGAAGCGCGACCTGGAGATCGCAAAGGAGATCCAGAGTTGGCTGCTGCCGGGCGCGCCGCTGCAGATTCCGGGATACCAGATTGCGTATGCCACGCGTCCGGCGAATACGGTTGCGGGAGACTACTACGACGTGATCCTGCGTCCGGGGGCCACGCCGGATGACACTCGCGTGCTGTTCGTGGTGGCCGACGTGGCGGGCAAGAGCATCCCGGCCGCCATGCTGATGGCTACTTTCCAGGCCAGCCTGCGGACGATCTGCAGCAGCAACGCTTCCCTTCCGGAACTGGTGGCGGGCTTAAACCGCTATGCCTGCACCAACAGCCAGGGTGGAGTGCGCTTCACAACGGCCTTCTTTGCCGAACTGGATCCGGCGACAGGGAAGGTCGTCCACCTCAATGCTGGGCACAATGCGCCGATGCTGCGGCGGAGTTCGGGGACGATCGAGCGGCTCGATATTGGCGGAATGCCGGTGGGCATCTCTACTGAGGTCGTCTATCAGGCGGGCGAGACAACGCTGAACCCGGGAGACTGGCTGGTGATCTTCACCGACGGGGTGGTGGAGGCGGTCAACACCAAGGATGAGGAATACGGCGAGCCGAATCTGGTGCGAGTGGTGGAGAGTGGCGCGGGGACAACTCCGTCCGACATGCTCCGCCTTTTGCTGGCGGACCTGGATGGGCACGTGGGGAACACGCCGCAGCAGGATGATGTGACGTGTCTGTTGCTGAAGAAAAGCTCTTAGCTCTTGGCTCTTGGCTCTTGGCTTGAACCTGTTTTCTTACGCTCCGGGCATCAGTTCCCGGTACATGCGGTGGAAGGCGTGGACACCTCTCTCCTGTTTCACGCTGTAGCGGCCGTGATCGTAGCTGCGGGAGTGCAGGTTTTTCTGGACGATCTCACAGATCGCCATATCTTCCAACTGGACCTCGTCACTGAAATTCACCGACTTGCGGGCGGCCTCGCTGCCCAGATTTTCTTCGGGCAGATACCACTCGAAAATCGCCAGAGTGCGCTCGGGTTCGAGCGGCAGAATGATGTTCAGCGAGACGTTGTCGGGATAGCAGTTCAGCATCCAGTTGGGGAAGATCCAGAAATAGTCGGCGGTCAGGTCCTCGCGCGCTTCCGGGTAGCGGCGCGGCGTTTCGTCGCCGGGCTGCGCGCCCCGGATCGGGCTCCACTGGCGGACGTGCCGCGCATACGACTCCACGGTGTAGGCGTTGTAGTTCAATTCACGATTGAGCGCGGGATGGACACTGGGCAGGTGGTAGCCCTCGAGGTAGTTGTCCACGTAAGTCTTCCAGTTGCATTTCATGTCGTAGCTGCGGCGCTCGGAAAACTTCATGCTGCGGAAGGGGAATTTCTCGGCTTGCGCCGGGAGATCGCCCAGGCATTCCTGCAGCGGGGGCGCCTCGGGATCGAGATTGACGAAGATCAGGTTGAACCATTCTTCCAGGCGTACCGGAACCAGGCCGAAGTCGCGCGGATCGAAATCCTGTACGCCGTCAAACTCAGGGGTCACCAGCAGAGCGCCGTCCAGGCGGTAGGTCCAACCGTGATAGCCGCAACGGAAAAGCTTGCGCGATCCGCAGCCCGAAGCGGGATTGCCGGCGCGATGGCGGCACACGTTATAGAAGCAGCGCAAGTAGCCGTCTTCGCCGCGCACCACCACTAACGGCTCGCCCACCAGGTCGAATGTGAAGTAGTCGCCGGGATTGCGCGCCTGGCGGGCGTGGCCGGCGACCTGCCAGGTGCTGGAAAAAATTCTGACTTTCTCTTCCTGGAACTTCTCCGCGGAGTGGTAAAACGACGCATGCAAAGTGGCGGCGCGAGCGATATCGCGATCGGGATCGAGTTGTTGGTTGAGCATCAGGTCTCCGAGAGAGCAACATTCTAGCGGAAGTCATAATGCAGAGGTGAAAGCATTGCCGGGAAAAACCCCGATTGCAGAGTGGGAAGTCAGAGTGCAGAATTGGAATAGGATTACAGAGGCGAGAAGTCGGATTGCAGAAGAAGGCTGCGGCTGGTTGTCTGTTGCGGCCGTCGATGGGCAGTCTGCCGGTCAGCCATGGCTGCACTTGGCATCCGGAGAACCGCAAGAAAGCCTTTGCGCTTCGTTCTTTAGGACGTGGCTGGAGGGAGGCTGTGCGGGCTTGCCCCGAGACCAAACAAGCGGTCAGGCTGTCAAAAATTGTCAAAGGGTTTTCTGAAAGTGTCAGTGGGGAAGATGGAAGCCCAAGTGGAGAGGTAACCAGTGGGGGAAGGACAGTGCAAGCACAGGGGTTGTTTCTCCGGTACCATGCACTTAAGTCACATCATTTTTGGCCCTCCGAGTGCTTTTGTATCAGGCGAGATGGTCATCAATGACCAGAGTAGTTTAACAGTCCAACAGTCAAACGGAGACGAATTCAAAATGCGGAAACAGAAGGGTTTTTCACTGATCGAGCTGCTGATTGTGGTCGCGATCATCCTGATCATCGCTGCCATCGCTATTCCTAACCTGCTGCGGGCGCGTATTGCGGCCAACGAGTCGGCTGCCGCCAGCGGCATTCGCACCATCAACACCGCGGAAGTTTCCTACAATTCCACCTACCCGGCCGTGGGCTATGCCGCCACGATCGTGTCGCTCGGCCCGGGCGGCCCTGCGGCTACCTGTCCGACCCCGCCAGTGGCAGCCACGGCTTGCCTGATTGATGGCGTGCTGGCGTCCGGCATCAAGGGTGGCTACACCTACGGATATACACCTACTGTCGGCGGCGGCCTGAACACCGGCTACCAAGTCGCGGCGAAGCCGACGACTGCCAACCAGACCGGTGTTCGCGCCTTCTGTTCGTTTGAAGACGCGGTGGTCCGGGTTGACCCGACTGGCGCGCTGGCAGCTACTTGCCCGGCCGCAACGACCCCGATCTAATCGAACGGGTTTTGGCGAGGTACCTGGGGAGGGTCCAAGCCAGGGGAGCATCGGAGCAATCCGATGCTCCTTCTTTTTTTGGGGCAAGATGCTCTTTTGGGACCAAAAGCGAAGTATCGCACTGCGGCTTTACGGCTGACACTTTCTGTCAAGCCGGGGCGCTGGCTCGCACTGGCAGGTCCATCCTCCTTCTCCCGCGCTCAATGAACGTCTGTGGTTGCAATCGCTTACAGGTGCGACCCACTGGGCGCAGAAGCCGTGCGGTACGGCCCTGCGCATGCATTCAGAATCGTGACTGGCCTGGTTCCTGGCAGCAGCTACACCTTTGGGAAACGCTATGCGGAAGCNNGCGATCGCGATCCCGAACCTGCTGCGGGCCCGGATGGCAGCCAACGAGTCATCCGCTGCCGCGTCGATACGGAGCATTACGTCGGCTGAGATTGCGTACAACGCGGGTTTCCCGACGGTCGGGTTTGCGGTTCAGCTCCAGGATCTGGGGCGCACCGTCCCGTGCACGCCGGCGCCGACCCACGCGTGCCTGCTCGACGACAATCTTGCGAATGCGGTCCCGGGAAGCGCGGGACACAGCGGCTACCAGTTCCTGGCCACCGGACTCGCCTTTGGGAGCCCGGAGAACAGTGCGTTTGTGGCCGGAGGAACTCCGCTAACTCCAAGCAGTACAGGGGCCCGCGATTTTTGCTCGGTCACGGATGGGACGTTGCGCAGCCAGGTTACCGCCGGTGGCACTCCCCCCAACACGCTCGCGGCTTGTCTGGCCTACGCGATAGCACAGTAGAGGAAGTTTGGCACGTACCTGGGGGAGGGTACTAGCCGGAGAGAGCCCGGAAGAAATTCCGGGCTCTTTTCTTTTTCGTTGCGCGAGTGGATTCCCAGCCCTCATCGCGGGAAGCCCTCGCCATAGTTACCTCCGATAGGCGGGACCGACACTGCCAACTCCTGCGCGCCACGGGTTTGCTTATAATTATTTGCCGCTGAAGAAATTTCAGGCGCAGCCATGTTTGCCATCGAAACGATCAATCTGGAAAAAACCTACGCGGTGGGTTTCTGGCGGAAGAAACCGCGCGTGGCGCTGCGACCGCTGAACCTGGCGGTCGAGGAAGGCGAGGTTTTTGGCTTCCTGGGGCCGAACGGCGCCGGCAAGACGACCACGCTGAAACTGCTGATGGGGCTGGTCCTTCCGACCGGGGGGACGGCCCGCATCCTGGGCAAGAGCATCAACGAAGCGGAGGTCAAGGCGCAGATCGGCTTCCTGCCGGAACAGCCTTATTTCTACGACTACCTGACCGCCAAGGAACTGCTGGAATACTATGCGCGGCTTTCCGGCGTGGAACCTAAGGAGCGCACCGGCAAGATCGATGCCATGCTGGAGCGGGTGGGACTGAAGGAATCCGCGCACGTGCAGTTGCGGAAGTTTTCCAAGGGCATGCTGCAGCGGGTGGGTTTGGCGCAGGCCATCCTGCACGACCCAAAAGTGGTTTTCCTCGATGAGCCCATGTCGGGACTGGACCCGACGGGGCGGCGCGAAGTGCGCGACCTGATGGAAGAACTCAAACAGCAAGGCAAAACCGTCTTTTTCTCGACCCACATCCTGTCGGACGCCGAGGCATTGTGCGACCGGGTGGCGGTGATTCATCGGGGAGAACTGCGGGGCATTGGCCGGGTGGCCGAACTGACCGCGTCGGTGGCCGGCAAGGTGGAAATGATCTGGAACGGAAACGCGGTTCCCGCCGGGTTCAGCGGGCTGGGCGCGGAGTGCCACATCAGCGGGGACACGATCCGGGCGGCCCTGCCGGAGGCGCAGCAGGAAGCGGCCCTGGAAATCCTGCGGCGGGAGCGGCTGCGGCTGATCTCGCTGACGCCGGTGCGCTCCTCGCTGGAGGAGTACTACCTGCAAAAAGTAAATTCGGCGGCGAAACCGGCGGGGGTGGCGCAATGAGCCGCGTAGTGCACATCGCCTCCAACACTTTCCGCGAAGCGGTGCGCGACCGCGTGCTCTACAACCTGGTCGCATTTGCCGTGCTGCTTTCCGGAGCCGCGATTCTAGTAGGACAGATCTCGATCGACATCGAGCGACTGGTCGTGGTGAACCTGGGGCTGACGGCGGTGTCGCTGTTCGGCGTGGTCATCGCCATCTTCATCGGCATCGGCCTGGTGTCGAAAGAGATCGAGAAACGCACGCTGTATACGGTGCTGTCGCGCCCGGTCCGGCGCTGGGAATTCATCGTTGGCAAGTTCTTCGGGCTCACCGGGACGCTGGTGGTGAATACCGTCTGCATGGCCATCGGAGTATTTGCGGCCCTGCTTTACGTGTCGCACAAATTTCAGGCTTCCGATCGCTGGATCCTGGTCGCTTTGTACTTCATCGTGCTGCAATTCCTGATTCTCTGCTCGCTGACGTTGCTGTTTTCTTCGTTTTCTTCCCCGCTGCTGTCCGCGGTGTTCGCCTTCTCGCTGTTCGTGATCGGCAGCTTCGCCGAGGATCTGCGCGGCTTCGCCGGGATGTCGCACGGGCTAACGCAAGGGCTGGCTACGGGAGCCGCATACCTGGTGCCAAATTTCTCGGCACTGAATGTGATCGGGCAGGTGGCGCACGAGCAAGCCATTTCCGGACGTCTGATCGCCTACAACACGGGGTACGCGCTGGCGTACTCGGCCATGGCAATCTGTGGCGCTGTCTTGATCTTCGAGCGCCGGAACCTGAAATGAGCGGCTCGCGCAAAGTTACGGTGGCGGCAAGCATACTGCTGCTGCTTTCGCTGGCCAGNNTGGACACGAGCGGTGCAGTATTTTGGCAGCCGCCATGTGGCTCACGCCACCGACTACAAACTGCTGGCTCCGCTGCTGGAGATCACGACGGCGCTGGATCCCAAGCTGATCGTTGCTTACCAGTTTGGGGCAAACTTCGTGGCGCCCAAGCCGCCGGAGGGCGCCGGCATGCCCGACAAGGCGGTCGCGCTGGTCGAGTATGGCATCCGCAACAACCCCGACAACTGGAAGCTGTACTACGAACTGGGCTTCATCTACTACTACATGGACCCGCCGGAACATGCGAAGGCGGCCGAGGCCTTCGATCGGGGCACCAAGGTGCCCAACGCGCATCCGTTCCTGCGGGTGCTGGCCGCCCAGATGGCGCAGCATGCGGGCGAAATCCAGACGGCACGCATGCTGTGGCAGGCTGCCTATGCCACCACGCAGGACGATCTCATCCGCAAGAATGCAGTGACCCACCTGCGTGCCTTGAAGGTGGATGAGGACATCACGGGACTGGAGAAGATGGTCGCTACGTACCAGGAACAGACCGGGATGCTGCCGGCGAGTTTCAACGCACTGGTTGGCGCGGGCATGCTGCTGGGAGTTCCGGTGGACCCAAACGGGAAGCCGTACCAGCTGATGTTTGATGGCAGCATCGAATTGCGCACGCCCGAGGATTTCCCGTTTGTGGAGAAGGGACTGCCTCCGGGATATAAACCGGGGCCGCCAAAGCTTCACTAAGAGCTGCACTCGGTGAGCTTGGCCGGATTGCGAATCCGCCCCAACCCAATCCCGATTTAAACTGCAGACGAGCGCCGCCAAGCGGATTCCTCGCGAACGATTTGGTAGCATGCGGGCGTGTCTTCGCATGAATTTCCNNCTGGCCCGTGCGAGTTTCGCACTGGCGCACGAGCTTTGGCGCTTTGTGCGCGATTCGACTCCGGCGCGGCGGCGCGGCCGCTATGGCGACATGGAGTACGACTGGGAGCATCGCGTCAACACCACCAGCGGCACGGTCGGATGGGGCCAGCGTCTACTGGGAATTTTTCACTCGCCGTATCAACCCACCGATCCGGAGCTGTTCCGGGAGATGATGTCCAGCCTGCCGATTGACTTCCGCGAATTTACGTTTCTGGATCTGGGATCAGGCAAGGGGCGGACGCTACTGATGGCGTCAGAATATCCGTTCCGCAGAATCGTGGGCGTGGAAATCCTGCCCGAGCTACATCGGGCCGCGCGGGAGAACATCGCAGATTATAAGAGCGCGACCCGGCTCTGCGCGCAGATTGAATCCATCTGCGCGGACGCGGGCGAGTTCGTGCCGCCGGAGGGGCCGCTGGTGTTGTACTTGTTCAATCCGTTGCCGGAGGCGGCGTTGCGGCAGGTTATGCAGAGATTGCAGCAATCGGGTGCGGGAAATCCAACCCCGTTGTGGATCGTGTATCACAACCCGTTGATCGAAGCGGTAACGGCGGATTCGGGTTGGCTGGTGCGGGCGACAGGAACCGAGCGATACGTGGTCTACCGGCGTCGGTTCTGTTCGTAACCGGACGTGCGAGGGGCGAAGATCGTGGGCTCCCTCCGGAGTCTTTGTCATAGCGAGGGTGCCGTCCCTTGCGGGACTCGTGTTTTTCCACTTCCGCTCACCCGGGGCTCACCCCCATAAGCGCTAACTTAAGATCTCTGGGTTAGCTGCGAGATTGAGCATGTCAGGGCTGAGAGGGGCATTCCGGGTCGCATCCGGATCGCCGACCACCCGCCCGGAATGCGGCGGCGGGGGATGGCCAGCGTCTCTAGTACAAGCCCGTTACACGGCCGCTTGCAAGATTCTTGTTGACGGAACTAAGATCAGCGCGGAGCTGAACAATCTGTAATCAGCCAAAAGTGCTCGCATGCGCAAAGTAGAATCGCGGATCGCTATCACCCTGACCCTGGTCGCGATGACTTGTACGGTATGGAGCCAGCAGGTCAAGCGATCGATGGGGAGCGACGCACTTCGGGTCCAGCGTGCAGCGCCAGTCGATGCAACCACCCTTGCGACGCGACAGCGTTTCTTAGAGATGTTTGCTCGGGCCTACTTCCCGGGACGAACCGGCCAACTCCTGATCGTGCCGCGCGAAGGCGACTTCATCACGCGGGCTGACGTGGCGTACATGCACGGTTCGCCGTGGCCGTATGACGTAGCGATTCCGCTGATGTTTGCGGGCCCCGCGGTAA
>PMCH01000146.1:10826-13790 GCA_003154055.1 Acidobacteriaceae bacterium | reverse complement strand
GCGTCCATGCCAACGCTCACCGCCCTGCGCCAGCGTAGTGCCTGGTTCACTCAGGCGCAGGTTAACTTTCTTCCGACCAACACAGCCGTTGGGCACTCGACGCTCTCGACCGGAGCCGATCCTCGCGTGCACGGAATCACAGGGGTCAACGTGTACGAGCGCACGCAGCGCCGACGCCACGACTCTTTCGCTGGAGGAACGCCGCAAGACCTGATGGCATTGACGCTGGCTGACGTCTGGCAGCTGGAGACGGCCGGTCGCGCGATCATATTGGCACAGGGCAGCATCGACCGGGCGGCGACGCCGCTCGCAGGGCATGGAGCGTGTCAGTTGAATGGAGCGTCTGTCGTTCTCGCAAGCTACGATCAGGAGACGGGCAACTGGACCACAAACCCCAACTGTTTCCGGCTGCCTGCATATCTGAAGGATCGCAATGCGAAAACACTGTGGCCGGCGAGCGGGGAGTGGATGGGTCACAAAATCGACTCGACCGCGGCGGTGCGATATTCGGCTCTGTTTCCAGCATTCGAAGCCGATGCGATGGCCGCGATGATTGAGCGAGAGCCTCTGGGCGCAGACAACGTTCCAGACCTCATTCTGATGAACTACAAAGGCGCGGATTTCGTGGGCCACAAGTACGGTCCGGATTCGGAAGAGCTGCGCGTCACGCTCGGCGAGATGGATCGTCAGTTGAAGCGAATGCTGAGTGCGTTAGAAACAAAGGTTGGTAAGGACTATCTCCTGGCGGTGACCGCGGACCATGGCATGCCATCGGAACCATCGTCGCCGGATCGCCGGCACCTTGCACCATCGATCGTAGACCTGTTGCACGAGAAGTTTGATCCAGAGGCGAAGCAGCTGATTACGTCCTTCGAGCCGGAAAACGGCCAGATCTTCGTCGATGAGGACCGGCTGTCGCATCTTGGTCTGACGTTGCGTGACCTGGCTCATTTCCTCGAATCACAGCCGTTTCTTTTTGCGGTGTTCACAAACGACGATGTGCGCTCAGCCGCTAACGCGCTGGAGCCTGCGACGCCGACCCGCAGGCACTCGAAGAACAAATAGAGTCGGCTTGACAACGCAGCCGGCAGTATTCCCGCCTTGAGTTAGCGCTTATGGGGCTCACCCCCAGGCTTTCTCCTGCTGCCGCTCCGGGGCTGGCGCATAGATCATTCCACTTCCTTGCTCACCTCGATCTAAGACACAGGCTCCTCCGGGGCTTGATTCCCTGCTGCTTTACCCATTGCTCAAACGGTGGGCTAAACTGGCTCGCCCCTCCGGAGCAGGTTCGGGGCACGGGGTAGTGGGCTATTTTGATTGTGAAAGCAGTCCGTTGCCTAGGCGTCGCGGTCTGTCGTGATGTAGCCGTCGCAGCATCTAAAATGGGGTGCGCATGTCAGGGTGCATTCATCTTCGGTCAACCCACGCCGTGGGCTCGTTCCTTAGAATCGCTCGCTTCGCTTGTTTGGGACTGGCGTGCGTTTCGGTCCTTGTGCCTGCTCTGGCAGCTGCCCAGGACATCCACCAACTGGCCCGGGCCGTGGATGAGCACTACAACCGTCTGCGCAGCCTGCAGGCCGACTTCACGGAAATCTACCGGGGGACGGGCATGGACCGGCAGGAATCCGGCACCCTGTGGTTGAAAAAGCCTCGCAAGATGCGGTGGGAGTACCGTTCTCCCAAGGAGAAGCTGTTTGTCACCGACGGCAAGGATGTCTGGTTCTATTTGCCGGCGGAGCGGCAGTTGCGGAAAACGGATCTGAAGAAGCTGGACGACTTGCGGTCGCCGCTGGCTTTCCTACTGGGTAAGACTAAATTGGAGAGCGAGTTACGGGGGCTCTCGAAGGTTGTGGATCAGCCGCCTCTCGGCGCTGGCAATACCCTTCTGCGAGGGGTGCCCCAGGCGATGGCGGACCGGGTGAGTGAAGTGCAATTAGAGATTACGGCGGCAAATCAGATAGTCCGGATTATTCTTAGTGACGTGGACGGCGCGACCACCGAATTTCGTTTCGCCAGCCTGAAGGAGAATCTGGATCTAGCAGATGCGCGGTTTCGATTCACGCCGCCCCAGGGCGTGGAGACGGTGGAAGGCGAACTGGGCCCGTAGCGGCGGTACGGCCCCTAAAGGGGTTTCTTGATGAACCGGAGATGGCATCGCCAAAGCGATGCCCTGATACGAACATCGCAGCGGTGGCCGGTTACTTGGGTTTCCGTACTAGGTACGTCTCGGTAACTGCTTGCGAGATCAAGTGTTAGACTTGCGGTACTACCCGCGGAGCGGGATGGCAGCATGGCAGAATTCCTGGTCAAAGTCGCCAACGAGCAGGGCCACCTCCAGCAGCACGTCGAGCATGGTTTCTCGGAATCGGAGGTGCGGGACCGCTACACCCAGCAGGGGTACCTCGTCTATTGGGTGAAGCCGCGGAGCTTGCTGACCTCCGGCGGCATGCCCGGGCGTGGCAAGCTCCGGCACAGCACTTTCCTGATTTTTAACCAGCAGTTTCTGACCCTGATCAAGGCGGGCCTCCCGGTCCTGACTGCGCTCGACCTGCTGATCAAACGCCAGCGCGACAAGAACCTGTTGCAGCAACTGGAGAATGTCCGCGAGCGCATCAAGGGGGGCGAGCTTCTATCGGACGCTTTCGCCGCCCAGCACGTTTTCCCCAAGATCTACACCACTACCCTGCTGGCTGGGGAAAAGAGCGGCAACATGGAGGAAGTCCTGAGCCGCTACATTTCGTACCAGCGACTGGTGCAGACCTTCCGCAAGAAACTGGCAGTCTCGCTGGTCTATCCGGCGCTGCTGGTGTCAGTGGTAACCGTAATGCTGATTTTCCTGATCACTTACGTGGTGCCCAAGTTTGCCGACCTGTTTAACAACCTGGGTGCACAACTTCCGCTGATCACGGTTTTCATGCTGACCATCGGCCTCAACGCCCAGAAGTACGGCTGGATCGTCCTCCT
>PMCH01000146.1:9671-10756 GCA_003154055.1 Acidobacteriaceae bacterium | reverse complement strand
CTGGAGACGCAGAAGGTATTTCCGGATCTCGCGGTGGAGATGCTGGAAGTCGGGGAATCCACCGGAGCGTTGCCGGCCATGTTGACCTCGGTGGCGGAGTTTTACGAAGAAGATGTACAGACGGCTCTGGGCGCGGCCATGGCCCTGATCGAGCCGATTATTCTGATCTTCATGGCGGTGTTTGTCGGCGGGATCCTGATTTCTCTCTATCTGCCGATTTTTACCCTGGGGGCGGGTATTCACTGACGCGCCGTGCCGAACGGAAGGCTGTAAACTGGAATGGGAATGGCTGACAAGAAAACAGTACTGGTGAACGGCGGGAATGGCGGGAAACTGGTGCCGGAGACCGTCGGCGATGAACTGGAGCGCGCGCGGGACATTGCGCGGCGCTACCGGTGCGAGTTCATTGACCTGAAGGACTTCCAGCTTCATCACGATCTGTTCGAGAAGATCCCGGTCCACCTGATGTTTCGCTACAACTTCGTCCCGCTGGATGAAACGGCGGATGGGCGCCTGGCCATTGCCATCGCCGATCCCAGCCAGCTGATGATGATTGACGAAATCAGCCTGCTGCTGGGCAAGCGCATCGTCACCAAGGTTTCCACCCTCAAGCAGATCACCGAGATCCTCAAGAAGACGGAACAGTCGAAGCGCGTATTGGAAGACGCCAGCGAGGGCTTCACGCTCGACGTGATCCGCGAAGACGAGGCGGGCAACGACGAGACCATCTCGATCGACAAGCTGACGACGGCGACGGGCGACATGAGCCCGATCATCCGGCTGGTGGACACGACCATCTTCACCGCACTGCAGCGGCGGGCCAGCGACATTCACATCGAAACCGGGGATAGCTCGGTGGGGATCAAGTTCCGCATTGACGGCGTGCTGACGCATGCCATGCCGCCCATTGGCAAAGAGCATCACTCGACCATCATTTCCCGTATCAAGGTGATGAGCGAGCTCGATATTTCCGAGCGGCGCGTTCCACAGGACGGCCGTTTCCGTGTGAAATACAACGGGCGCGCCATCGACTTCCGCGTTTCCATCATGCCCTCGATTCACGGCGAAGATGCCGTGCTCCGCGT
>PMCH01000146.1:0-9623 GCA_003154055.1 Acidobacteriaceae bacterium | reverse complement strand
GACGAAGACAAGATCATCACCATTGAAGACCCGGTGGAATACCAGTTGCGCGGCATCACCCAGATTCCGGTCAACGAAAAGAAGGGGCTGACGTTCGCGCGCGGCTTGCGCTCCATTTTGCGTCACGATCCCGACAAGATCATGGTGGGTGAAATCCGCGACAACGAAACGGCGCAGATCGCAATCCAGTCGGCGCTGACCGGCCACCTCGTGTTCACCACCGTCCACGCCAATAACGTGGTGGACGTGCTAGGACGCTTCCTGAACATGGGCGTGGAACCCTACAACTTCGTCTCGGCGCTGAACTGCATCCTGGCGCAGCGGCTGGTGCGCGTGATCTGCGACTCCTGCCGGACGGCGGTGCACTACCCGGCGGAAGTGCTGGAAGCAAGCGGTCTCGACCCGCAGCATTGGTCGCAGGTTCCGCTGTACGAAGGCCAGGGCTGCATCGAGTGCGCGGGCACCGGGTTCAAGGGACGGACCGCGATTCATGAACTTCTGGATTTGACCGACCGCATCCGGGAGATGATTCTGGCCAAGAAGCCAACTTCCGAAATCCGGCGGGCGGCGCGCGAAGAGGGCATGCGGTTCCTGCGGGAATCGGCGCTGGACAAGGTGAGATCGGGAGTCACGACACTCAAAGAGATTAACAAGGTTACGTTTATCGAGACGTTCCGCTGAGGCGTGGATTGGCCAGGAGTCCAGCCCCCGGCACCCTCCGAGGTAACTGTTCTCCACGTAAAGGTCAGGGATACTATTTCAAGCAGTGAACTACGTCGTAATTTACGAAAGGGCGGACACCGGATGGGGGGCGTACGTTCCGGATTTGCCGGGCGTGGTTACGACCGGTCGAACGAAAGAAGCCGTGCGGTCGCTGATTCAGGAAGCGATCGAGTTCCATCTGGGCGGCCTGCGCGAAGATCGGATTCCGATTCCTGCGCCGAGCGCGGAAGCGGAGGTCATTTCGATTTCTAACCATGACTAGAGCCACCAAACACGTCACCCGTCCATCGCTGGCCTGCGAGATTGCCGCCGATCGCGTGCTGGCAGGGCGGGGCGCGACTGCCGGGCGCATGGTGGAAGCGTGCGCGGTGCGCGAACTCGCTCCCGGCACCCTGATTCCCGACCTCACCGAGGCCAACCTGAGGGACGGAACCGCGGTCCGTGAGGCCATCGAAAGCACCCTGGGGGGCATCAGCGGGCGGGGTCGCGACGTGGTGGCCATCCTTCCCGATAACGCGGTTCGAGTGGTGCTGCTGGATTTTGAGACGCTTCCCTCCAAACCCGAGGAGGCCGAGGCGGTGGTGCGCTTCCGCCTGAAGAAATCGCTTCCTTTCAATCTGGACGATGCACAAATTTCTTATTATGCGCAGGCGGCCAAGACCGGCCTGCGCACGGTGGCGGCGGTGGTCCTGAAGAGCGTGCTGCACGAATATGAAGCGGCTTTCCGCGATGCCGGCTACAACCCGGGAGTGGTCATGCCTTCCATGCTGGCGGCGCTGGGAGCGGCCGATGCCGAGCGGCCCACCCTGGTGATCAAGGTGGATGCGCGCACCATCAGCATTGCCATTCTCGATCAGGAACAGTTGCTGCTGTTCCGCACCCTCGAAAATGTCCGCGGCGTGACCATCAGCGGCGAACAACTGGCGGAAGAAGTGTATCCCTCGGTGGTATTTTTCCAGGACACCTACAACCTGAACATCGAACGGATCTACGTGGCCGGGTTGCCCGAATCGGGAGGCGCCGCCCCGGCGCTCAAGGCGCAGACGGGTGCGCAGGTGGAAGAACTGGTCGCCGCTTCGCAGATCGGTTCCATGACCGGATCGGTTCCGCGCTGGCGGATGGCGGGCGTAGTGGGGGCGCTGATCGCATAGATATGCGGATCGATATCAATCTCGCAACCCGGCCCTACGAAGATGCCCGCGAATTCTGGGCGCGNNGACGACGAGCGGGCCAAAGCGCAGGCCTATCTCGATATGGCCGTGAACCGGAGCACGCGCGACCAGTCGCAATTTCTGAATGGGCTGATCCAGCGCAAAGCATTTTCCTGGACGCACGTGTTCGAAGACCTGGAGCGGGTGATGCCCCCCAGCCTGCACGTGGTTTCCCTCAAGCCCGAATTGAATGACCAGAACCAGTTGTTGCTGGAGATGAAGGTCGCGGGCGACTCGCGCGCCGCCGCGCTGGAACTGGTGCACCGCATGGAAGGCTCTTCCCATTTCCAGGGAACGCAGATGGTGCAGGAAGGCCAACCGGATAACACGGCCGGGATCGCCGCCGACATTGTCGCGGTCTACGTGCCCGAACCAGTCAATCGAGGTGCAAAGTAATGCCCGAACTGCAGGGATCCCGCCACAAGCTGAAGATCGCGATCGCGGCGATGGTGGCTGCCGATCTGGTGGCCGCGGCCATCCTGTTTTCGCCGCTGGTGGGCTCCGCCGACTCGCGCCGACAGTTGATGAGCCAACTGTCGGCTGAACTGCGCACCAAGACGCGCGAAGTCGAACCGCTACGAGGCATGGACAAGAAAATTGTCCTCGCCAAAGATCAGATCCGCCAGTTCTACAAGGACCGTTTTGGCACCCGCGATTCCGAGATTGCAGGGGAACTCGGGAAGCTGGCCGCCGAGAATGGCGTCCGCATCGTGCAGGCCAAGTACAAAGAGGAAGACGCGGAAGCGTCCGGGATCGTTCCGGTAGAGATCGAAGGAAACTTTTCCGGCGATTACCTTCAACTGGCGCGCTTCATCAACGCCCTGGAGAGATCGAAATTGTTTTTCACGGTGGACAGTGTGAGCCTGGCGGGGGAAACGACCGGGCCCGTCCATCTGGAAGTGAAGCTGCACAGCTATCTGAGAGGCGCCTGAGTGAAGTTGGGAGTCGAAAACCGGAAAGAAGTGATCGCGCTGGGCGCGCTGGGAGTGCTCGCGCTGGGGCTGCTGGCCAATGCTTTCTGGCCTTCTGCGGCAACTCCTGCCCCCGCTGCACCGGCGGGGGCCTCCAATTCAGCGCGGGCAAACATCCGGCGGACGAATTCGGGCAAGCTCGTGAAGGCCCCCGAGCCGCGGCTTGATCCCACGCTCGACCTCGATTTGCTGCGGCAGAGCGAACAGAGCAAGTACGCGGGCAAAGCGAGAAACATCTTCGTGGCGGGATCGCAGCCGGAGATCGAAACACCCAAGAAAGACGGCCGGGAGGTGGTCAAGTTCACGCCCCCGGTGATTGCCCCTCCGCCTCCGATCAATCTCAAGTTCTTTGGCTTCGCCAGTAAACCGGGGGAACCCAAGAAGATTTTCCTGTCCCAGGGGGAAGACATCTTCATTGCCGGGGAAGGCGATATTGTGGACCGGCGCTACCGGGTGCTGCGCATCTCGCCCGCCGCCGTGGACATTGAAGACGTAATCAACAACAACCGGCAGAGCATACCGCTGACGCAGGGATGATTTGGAATTTGTGATTGGTAATTTGTAATTGGGAGTTGAGGTCAAAAGCAGTCATGCGGCGCGCTGTTAGATTGAAAACTTACCCGATTGCCAACCTGCCCAATCGCTCTCGCGGGTACATCCTCATCACGCTAATGTTGTTCGTCACCCTGCTAGCACTCGGAATGATTGCCGTGCTTCCGGAAATCAAACACCAGATCCAGCGCGACCAGGAAGAAGAAATGATCCACCGGGCCGTAGGGTATTCACGGGCCGTGCGCAAGTTCTACAAGAAGTTCGGGCGCTATCCGACACGCATTGAAGAGCTCGAGAACACCAACAACCTCCGCTTCCTCCGGAAGCGCTACAAGGATCCACTCACCGGCAAGGATTTCAAGATCCTGCACATGAGCGACATCCATCTCAACAACGGACCCGTGCTCCCCGGACAGAGCGGTTTTGTAGGTGCAATCGGCGGGGGACTACGCCAGGCAGGCCCCGGAGAGAGCAATCTGCCGCAGGTGACAGGGCTGCCGGGGACGCCGAACACGGGCGGGCCGAAGGCGCAGGGCGGCGACGAGGATTCGGGAGATTCCCCTGGAACGCAAGGGGGTTCCTCTGGTTCGGGTAGCTCTGGGTTTAGCGGGCCAGTATTTGGCGGGGGACCGATCCTCGGAGTGGCCAGCACCAGCAAGAACACCACGATCCGCGAGTGCAACAAGAAGGATCACTACAACGACTGGCTGTTCATCTACGATCCAAGCACCGACCGCGGGGGCATGTTGAATACGTGCTGGCAACAGAATACCCAGGGCATCGGCGGTGTGCCGCAGCCCGGGGTTCAGCCCCAACCAACGCCCAATCCAAGTCCCGGCGGCCCGCCTCCGCCACCTGGCCCACGCCCCGATCCTGAGCCGATGCCTCCCGAACAGTGATGCACCCCAAAAGGAAAAGCCCCGCTCGGTGAGCGGGGCTAATCGAAGAAACTCGATCTTATGTGTTGAAGGAAGAGCCGCAGCCGCAGGTGCTCTTCACGTTCGGGTTCTCGAACTTGAATCCGGCACCTTCCAGGCCTTCGACGTAATCCACGTGCGCGCCGCTCAGGTACATCAACGAGGTGGCGTCCACGTACACCTTCAGGCCCTCCATGTCGAACACCTTGTCCATCAGGCCCGCGCCGTTCTCGAAGGCCATGGAGTACTGGAATCCGGAGCAACCCCCGCCCACCACGGAAAGCCGCAATCCCGCCGGGACCGGGGTCTGGGAAGCCATAATTTCTTTGACCTTGGTGATGGCGCTGGGGGTCAGGGTGACCGGCGCAGTCTTGGGTTTCACTTCGGGTGCGGTGGTAGTTGCCATCGAGATATCTCCTTTAGAACCTAATGGAATGTGATTATAGCAAACTGAGTGCAACCCGCCGCCATGAGTCTAATCGGCGGTAATAAAACAGTCACCTAACCCTTAGATGACCGAACCGGGCTCCAGGACGCATGCCGGACTTGCCAAATGGGGCTATAATCCCCGTTATCAAGGGCCCATGCCCGAAACAAGGGAGTGGGCCAGATCTCAGCTCCGAGGTGGCGTATGTCTCCTGTGGCCGGGCTGCTCATCGCGTGGGGTATTCTGACCGGGATACTCATCATCCTCCTGATCTACAAAAGCACTCTCACCATGCACGAGGACGACTCGATTTTTCTGAACGAATCGGAATCGCAAATGGAGAAGGACCAGGTGGAAATCATCAAGAAGATGAATAAGATTACGCCCATCGTCAAGGTGCTCGGCGCCTTATCCGGGGCCATGATCCTGCTCATCGCAGGATTGTTCATCTACAACGGCCTGATGGCGTCCACGACTCTGCAGTAAGGGCGGGGCGCGGTCGGGCTGTGCAGTTCTCCGGTGGAATCCCTCGGTCGGAATTCGGGCAGGAATCATAGCGGGTTGGAATCCGAAAACCCGGAACGGATCGAGGTCGGGTTGAAGCAGGAAACACAATCCCCTATCGCAATCGTGGGAGGAGGCCCGGCCGGGGCTCTGGCGGGGGCTCTGCTGGCGGCGGGTGGTGAGAAAGTCCTGCTCTTCGATGAGAAGCTGGCCTGGGAAAAACCCTGTGGCGGCGGCGTCACCCACAAGACCCTCGAACAATATCCGTTTCTGCGCGAAGCGCACTCCGAATACAAAGCGGTTGAAGACTGCGAACTCATCAGCTCGTCCGGGCAACGCGCGCGATTTCAGCTCAGAAATCCGGTGGCGATTTTCTCTCGTTTTGTGCTCAATGAAATGTTGCTGGAGCGGGCGCGGCGGGCAGGAGCCGAACTACGGAAGGAACGCGTCACGCGGATCGACGGGAAGGCTGGTGACTGGCTTCTCTCCACACCGTCGGGCGAATATCGCGCGTCGTACGTGGTGCTGGCCGCGGGGGCGCGTAATCCTTTTCGCGGGCAGTTTTCGAAGGCCTTTGCAGCAGATGACCTGATGGTTACAGCCGGATATTTCATTCCCGGCCGCTGCTCACTCATGCAGATCCAGTTTCTGAAGGGAATCTCCGGCTACATCTGGATATTTCCGCGCCCCGACCATGTTTCCGCCGGGATTGCAGGGAAGATGGGTGAAACTTCCACGGCCGAGTTGCGCCGGATGCTGGAGCGATGGCTCGCCGATCACGGCTTCAGTATCGAGGGGGCGCAGTTTTACTCCCACATTCTTCCCGCGCTGCGTCCTGCGACGATCGAGGCGCTCGAAGTCAATGGAGAGGGTTGGGCGCTGATCGGCGACAGCGCCGGCCTGGTGGATCCGATCACGGGCGAGGGACTCTACTATGCCCTGCGCTCGGCCGAGCTTTGCGCGGAAGCCGTTCTGGCGGGAGAGCATGCGCGGTACAAGGCGCGGATGGAAGAAGAGATCCTGCCCGAACTGAGGCTGGCAGCGCGCGTCTCGCAGCGCTTCTACAATGGCCGAGTTTTCGGGGAGAGCGTTCTGGAGCGGATGGTTGCACTCACGCAACGGAGCGCAACCTGCCGCGATTTGATGTGCGATTTATTTGCCGGCATCCAGGGTTACCGCGACCTGAGGCCTAGACTTTACCGGAGCCTCCCTGCGATGTTGGCGGAGGTGCTGGGTTCCAAGTTGCGCGGGGCGTTGAGAATCAGGCGGCCTTCGCCTTCATCTGCTTGATGTCATCCAGCAGCACTTTCTCGTGGCCTTCCGGATTGACCTTCTCATACACCTTGCGAATGGTGCCGTTGGGATCGACCACAAAGGTGCTGCGCTCCCAGAACTTCATTCCCTTCCACTCCGCCTGGCCGATGCCGAGGGCCTTCATCAGTCCGGAGCCGGTATCCGCGAGTAGATCAATGGTGAAGACAAACTTCGTGCAGAAATTCTTGTGCGAGGCGACGTCGTCGGCACTCACGCCGACGAGCTTGATTCCAGCCGCGTCGAAATCAGCCTTGGTCGCGGTAAACGCCTTGCCCTGGGCGGTGCAGCCGGGGGTGTCGTCTTTTGGGTAGAAGTAGACGACCAGCCATTCGCCGGCGTAGTCGCTGAGTTTGGTGATCTTGCCGTCCTGGTTGGGAAGCGCGAAATTCGGGAAGGGATTGCCGGCCGGAAGCATGAGGGAGTCCTTTCGTGAATCGTTCCTTGGAAAATTGTAGCAGGGTAGGCCGTACGGGGTGACGCTCCTCCCGGTTGTTTTCGATTGTCATCCCGAGCGGAGCGAGGGATCTGCAGTGTTGCCGCCTGCCATTTGTTGCGGCAACTCTTGCTTTCTAGTCGATCCCTAACTCCTTCGCCAACCCTTTCCACTTCCCATCCACCAAGGCCCGGGTCTTCGCATCCATCACAAGCTCGTCGGGCCAGGGCCGCGTGAAGCCTTCGCTCGTCCACTTGCGCGTAGCATCAATGCCCATCTTCGACCCGTAGTCCGCGAGGCGGGAGGCGTGGTCGAGCGAATCGACTGGGCCCATTGTGAACTGGATGTCGCGCTCGGGGTCGATATTGTTCAGGACTTTCAGCGTGACTTCGGCCAGGTCGTGCACGTTCACGTCTTCATCCACGACGACGACGCATTTTGTGAACATCGCCTGGCCCAGCGACCAGATGGCGTTCATCACCTTGCGCGCCTGTCCGGGATAGGACTTGCGGATGGAGACGATCATCAGATTGTGGAACACGCCTTCGATGGGAAGATTCACGTCTACAAGTTCGGGGATGGTCAGCTTCATCAGCGGCAGGAAGATGCGCTCGATGGCTTTGCCCATCCAGGCGTCTTCTTGCGGCGGCTTGCCCACTACTGTCGTCGCATAGATCGGATCTTTGCGATGCGTCACGCAGGTGACGTGAAAGACCGGGTACTCGTCTTCCAGCGAGTAGAAGCCGGTGTGATCGCCGAAGGGGCCTTCGGTGCGGAGTTCGTCGAGGTTCACGTAGCCTTCGAGGACGATCTCGGCGTCGGCGGGGACTTCCAGATCAACCGTCTCGCACTTCACCAGTTCGACGGGCTTCTGGCGCAGGAATCCGGCGACGATGTACTCCTCGACATCGGGCGGAGCGGGCACAATGGCGGAAAATGTGATCGCGGGTTCTGTGCCGATGACGACGGCGACGTCCATCCTTCCCGTGGGCCGATCACCTTCCGCGAGCATTGAGCCGCCCGAAGAGCGGGCCATGATGTCGACTGCGGTCGCTGCCGGGCTTTGGTCGGCTGGACGGGCGGGGGCGCCCGTCCCTACGTGGTTCGGGGAGACCGCAGCGTTTCGGATCGCATCGCGATAGTGCTCTGCTGCTATTTTTTGCCGCTGCCAGTGCATGCCGGTGGTTCGCTCGTCGTAGATCTGCATCCGGTACATGCCGACGTTGCGCTTCCCTGTTTTCGGATCACGGGTGATGACACAAGGTAGCGTAATGAACCGTCCACCATCTTGAGGCCAGCATTGCAGGATGGGGAAATCGAGCAAAGAGAAATTGTCGCGCTTGATGACCTCTTTGCAGGGGCCGGTTGAGACAACTTTTGGAAAGAACTTGCCCATCTCGGCTAGCATGGGCAGCATCTTTACTTTGTCTAGGAATCCCTGCGGGGACTTCACGTCCATGAAGCCGCGGATGCGCTCAGCGACTTCATCCAGCGCCTCCACTTCCAGCGCCATGCGCATGCGGCGGGCTGAGCCGAACTGGTTGATGAGCAGTTTCGCGCCGGGATAGCCTTTTACGTTTTCAAACAGCAAAGCTTTGCCGCCAACGGTTCCCTGCCGGTCGCGGCTTTTGGAGACCCGGTCGGCGATCTCAGTGATTTCGAGAATCGGATCCACCTCGGTGCGAATGCGTTTCAGTTCCCCAGCACGGTCGAGCGCCTTGATCCAGTCCCGCAGATCGTCGTAGGCCAAAATTCCTCCTGGAAGGACACACGATTATATGACGCCGTGCTGGCGTGGGCGAAAACCTTAACCACGGAGGACACGGGGGGCACAGGGGGAACTCCGGCCGGAGATCGAGAAGTTCTTCACCCTCGCTCTGTCCTTCCACATTTCCCGCTCTGCGACTAGGATATGGAAATCAATTCCGCACCTCATCCGCCTGCAACCGGGAGGAGACATGATCCGTTTTAAAGTGAATGGAAAGGATCGTTCGTTTGACGGCGATCCGGAGATGCCGCTGCTGTGGTATTTGCGCGACGTGGCTGGGCTGACCGGGACGAAGTATGGCTGCGGGATGTCGCTCTGCGGCGCCTGTACGGTTCACCAGAATGGCGAGGCGATCCGCTCCTGCACCACCGCGATGAAAGAAGTCAGCGGCGCCGAGATCACAACCATTGAAGGGATCGCGCCGCTGCATCCGGTCCAGAAAGCATGGATGGAGATCAAAGTCCCGCAATGCGGCTACTGCCAAACGGGGCAGATCATGCAGGCCATCGCACTTCTGAAAGAAAACAAGAAGCCCAGTGACGAGGATATTGACACCGCCATGTCGGGCAATCTCTGCCGCTGCGGAACATACCAGCGTATTCGGGCAGCCATCCACCAGGCTGCGAAGGAGACGGCATGAGTCTGATTGAGAATGTTTCCCGTCGCAGATTTCTTGGCGGCGCTCTTGCCACAGGAGTGTTCGTGTTGGGCGCCAGGGTGGTCTCAAGACATTTCTGGACCGACAGCGCGCAGGCAGCTGGCGTCTTTCAGCCGGATCTCTTTTTGTCGATTGCCGACGATGG
>PMCH01000208.1 GCA_003154055.1 Acidobacteriaceae bacterium | reverse complement strand
TTTCGATTTGCGCACCGACTCCAGGAAGTCGCCCATGTTGTCCAGTTCGCGCCAATCCACGATCAGGGAATCGAACTCCTGGCTGGCCAACCGCGCCAGAGCGCTGGCGGCGTTGTCATCGATCGTCGTCCTCACCGCCATCTGCTTCAGGACTCGNNGCTAGTCTGGTTATCGGCCCGGCGCTGAGGGCATTCATTTTTTCCAGATGACCGGCCGGTTGAGGCGCGTTACGGAAGTGTGGCGCGCTACTGAAGTTCGGCTAAACCCGGGACGGGACCGGATTCCTGGAGGATACGGAGTGGCGCATCGTCCCAATTCCAGCCCGCAACCAGCCCTTTTGACGGTTGCCGCGCCGCCTGGAGCCGGAGACCATTAGGGCTGGGAGATTCCTCCATGGGACGCCAGTTCTTCGCCGTTCTTGCGATTGCCTGCCTGCTTGCCACGCTCGGCTGTGGAGCCGCCACGAACGCCGGTAACGGCGGAGGAGGTGGGAACGGTGGGGGTGGAGGCGGTGGCAACGGCGGCGGCAATAGCTCCTGCAGCCAGATCGCCACCGGACCGGGCGCCAGCCTGAACGGATTTGTACCGTTCCCGGCAAGCAGCTTGTGGAACCAGGACATTTCAGGTGCGCCGGTTGATGCCAACTCGACGGCGATGGTCAACTTCATTGGCGCCAGCACGGCCGTGCATCCCGATTTCGGCGCGGGTCTTTATAACAACAGCATCATGGGGATTCCGTATGTTGTGGTCGGCGCGGGCCAGGCACCTGTGGACATTAATTTCACAGCATACGGCGACGAAAGTGATCCGGGACCGATGCCGATCCCGGCCAATGCTCCCATCGAGGGCGATCCCAATCCGAGCGGCGACCAGCACGTGCTGGTGATTGATCAGAACCAGTGCTGGATTTACGAACTTTATCTTGCCTCGCCCGCCGCGGGTGGCGCGTGGAACGCCGGTTCTGCCGCCGTCTGGGACATGCTTGCGAACGGGCAGCGCCCGTACACCTGGACTTCAGCTGACGCCGCCGGACTGCCCATCTTCCCCGGCCTGTTGCGCTACGACGAGGTTGCCGCAGGATCGATCAAACACGCCATCCGCTTTACCCTGCAACACAGCCGCGCGGCATTCATTCCTCCAGCTTCGCACTGGGCGGCCAACTCAAGCGATCCGAATGCGGCGCCCATGGGCATGCGCATGCGCCTCAAGTCCGGCTTCAACGTTTCCGGCTTTTCGCAGAAGAATCAGGTGATCCTGGCGGCGCTGAAGAAGTACGGCATGATCATGGCCGACAATGGCAGCTCGATGTACCTGAGCGGCGCGCCCGACGATCGCTGGGACAACGATGACCTGCACAATCTGTCTTCGTTGAGAGCTTCGGACTTCGAAGTGATTCAGATGAACCCGGTCTACACGCAATCCAACGTGCCAACCGGAAATGCGCCGCAGATTTCGAACTTCACGGCCACACCAAACTCAGTAGCGGCCGGCCAATCGGTCACGCTGAATTGGACGGTGAGCGGCGCTTCGTACCTGATCATTTCTCCCGACGTCGCAGCGGTGCGGGGGGCCAGCATCGCGATCAAGCCCGCGAAGACCACGACCTACACGATCTACGCGACTGGACCCTTCGGCCGCTCGCAGGCAACCACCACGGTGACCGTGCACTAGCGGGCAGCGGAAAAACCCGTGAAGCAGCAGGCAGCTATTCTTCGCGATCCAGAGGTTTTCCGTCCGGGCCGACCTGGACCTCTGAAGTTTTCCCGGCCGTGATCACCTTAGCCTCATAGGCGACGAGTTTGTCGTGCTTGGTGATGGACTCAACGCTAGACACCTTGCCCTTGCCAGCCTTGGCCTGCAATCCATCGCGAACCGGTGCCGGAAGCGCGTCCACGGCAACCTGCTCTTCGACCTCCACGATCTTCCCATCGTGATCCATCAGCACGTCTTTGGTGTGACCATTCACAACTAATTCCACTTCGTAGTAGGTCTGCCCCTGCTCTTTCTCCTCAGAAAACCCCAGGACCCTGGCTCCCTGGCTCTGGGCGGCGACCGTTGCCTCGACTGCTTTCGGCAATTGCGCACGCTTGATTGCTTTTTCTTGCGAGATCGCGGAAGCCGTTAGGAGCGCGCTCGCGACAATGACCAGGACCGCAGTGCGTGGCATATAGCTTGTCTCCCGCTCGAAATCATAGTGCATTTCGCGCCGCGCCGAAGCAACTGGTTACCCGAACCTGTCACCCCCGTAATCTTTCTTCCGCGCGCCAAGTTTGGTGCAATACGTCCACGCACACTCCATCTCCGGGAGCGGAATCATGAACCTGACAGCGCTGCTGGCCTTGATGCTCGCCGTAGGGGCCGTTCTCGTTCTGAAGAGCCTGGTAAGCCGGCTGATCCTGCGACGGGCGGTACGCAACGTGCTTTCCGACGTCGGCAAAAGAGCGCTCAACCGGGTGCCGGAACAGATTGCGCTCACGCGCGTGGACTCGCCGCAGTGGAAACATCGGGCGGAAGTGGATCGGCAATCCGCACCGCTGCTTCGCGAGGGGTTCGCGGATCTGGGTTCCTACGCAGTGGACAAAATGCCGGGCGTGCTGATTCGCATGCTCTTCCATCCGGAGACCTATGTTGCGGCGCACATCTACGATCATCCCCGGGTCGGCAGCTGGATCGAGTTCGCAAACCGCTACACCGACGGCAGCAGCCATACCCTGACCACGCTGCCGCCCACCGGGTTGGATCATCCCGCATGGGTGCGAACGATTCGTGCCGACAAAGGCATCCCGACGGAGCAACTCCACCGGCGGTTCCTGACCGAGCGCGAGTGGCACAACATCAAGCCGGTGCCCGCGCAAGAAGTGATTCACGAGTTCGAAGAGGGCTACATGCGCCTGATGATCTGGCGGCAGAACACAGGCATCACACAGGAAGAAGTCGCCCACGTGGCTGTGAAGTGGGCGCGNNCTCGCGTGCATCTGCGATTTTTCGTTACTCCCGTAACTTCTGAGTTATCCCTGCTCTCGATTACTGTTTATATTGGTGACACTCTCCCTCCTCGTGTGTCCCAACGCAGCCGCTGTTCTTGCCATCGAAGCGAGCGTTTGTGCACGATAAAGACAACGGAAAACCGGAACCTCTGTACCAGGAACTCCTGAGCCGGCCCATTCGCGACCTGGGGCTGAAGCTCGAGGGTTCGCCCGTGGAGCGTTTTGTCGAGCAGCTCTATGGCGAACTTGAAGCGAAGGGTCTGACCAAGTTCCATCCGGCCTGCTACCTGACGGACGAATGGGGATGCCCGTCCGGAGAACCAGTCATCGGCATTCCGTTCTACCTTGCGCATGCTGCGCTGGCACAACTGGAAGAGGAAACTAACGACCTCGAGGGCGCGCGCGAAATCATGATGTACCTTCGCCACGAGGCCGGACACGCCTTCACTTACGCCTACAAGCTGCACAACATTCCCGAGTGGAAGCGCCTGTTCGGGCCATTTCGCCGGCCCTATCGCGACAACTACCGTCCGGTGCCTTTCTCGCGTGACTATGTGCGCCATTTGCCCGGGTGGTATGCGCAGAAGCATCCCGACGAAGACTTTGCTGAAACCTTCGCGGTCTGGCTGACTCCGCGCTCGAACTGGCGCAAGCGGTATCGCGGCTGGGATGCGATGGAAAAGCTCCGCTACCTCGACCGCCTCGCCCGCAAGCTGGGAAAGGCCGATCCGCCGCGCCGCCGGGGACGGACCGACATCACCGTGGATGACATGGAAACCACCGTTGCCGAGTTCTACCACCAGTCCGCGCGCGAGGAAGTGGCGGTCTCCGAACTCACGCCGGATACCGACCTGCGCGAAATGTTTCGCGTCTCGAAGCGGCGCAAAGGGGCGCAGCCTGCGCGCGACTTCCTGCATCAGCACCGCAAGGCTGTGATCGACAAGGTTGCCTACTGGACCGGCGCGCAACGGCCGCTGATCAAGAGTTTGCTGGACGGTATTGAGAAACGTGCTGGGGAACTGGACTTGCGCTCCGACGAAGCGCGCGAGGATGAACACCTGGCAGAAATCACCGCATATGTCACCGCCCTGGCGATGACCTATGTGACAAGAGGAAAGTTCATTCAGCCGTGAGTGATTTGTTTTTGGTTTCTCGATTCTAGTTTCTGGTGAACTTGGTCTTGTAATAGGTTTTGCTTTTGATTTCGTTTTTACTGAGAACTGAGAACTGAGAACTGAGAACTGGGTACTGCCTATGATTGGCGCAAAACTGAAAATCGCGTTGTTGTACGACCTGTGGAACGAAGATCCGGTGGCCGCCGCGGCCAAGGAAGATCCCGTTCCGGCGCCCAAGCCCCGCAAGAAGGGCAAGAAGGTAAAGAAGGTGGAGAAGACCGACCGCGAGGAGATCTTCGAAGCGCTGGCCAAGCTCGGGCACGAGCCTTCGTACTTCGAACTGGACGGACGCCCGACCTCCCTGCATTCCTTGTCGCGTTGCGATGCCGACCTGATCTTCAATCTCACCGAGTCCTTTGACGGCGACGACACCAAGGAAATGAACGTAGTCGCGTATGTCGATCTGCTGGGCTTGCGCTACACGGGTGCAGGGCCGCATTCCATTTTTCTTTCGCAGGACAAATCCGTTGCCAAGAAGATATTCGCGTTTCACGGCATCAAGACTCCGTTCTTCGCGACGTCGTACCGTGGGCGCATCGAGCACGCTCATGACATCGCCTTTCCGCTGATCGTCAAGCCAGGATGGGAAGACGGCTCGATCGGAATCGATGAGGGCTCGGTCGTGAAGAACATCAAGGAATTGATGGAACGGATCCAGTACATCCAGGACGAGTTCGACTCGCCGGCCCTGATCGAGGAGTACATCGAGGGACGCGAGATTTACGCTGGCATTCTCGGCAGCTACGAACACACCCAGGTGTTGCCGCTGGTGGAACTGGATCTTTCTCGCTTACCCGAGGGCACACCCAAGATCGCCACTTACGATGTGAAATTCGAGAAGAACACCGAAGCCTACAAGCTGACCAAGTCGCAAGTGGCGGAAGATCTCGACGAAGAGACCACAAAGCGCCTTTCCGAAACCGCACTCGCCGCCTACCGCGCCCTCAAACTGCGCGACTACGGTCGCATTGACATGCGCCTTGCTCCGAATGGCGACGTGTACGTGATCGAGGCCAACCCTAATCCATGGCTGGCCAGTCGGCAGGAGTTCGCCATGGCTGCCAAGGCAGGCGGGCGGTCGTACACGGAATTGATTGGAGAGATTGTCGATCTGGCGATGAGCCGCTATCTGAATGCCGGGCTATCCAACGCGGTGGCGATGCGCTAACCCGTACTCGGCGTCCTCCGCGGCCTTTCCCGGCGATCTCTGCGGTTAAGAGCTTTTGACCGCAGAAGACGCGGGGGTCTGGCAGAGTCCGCAGAGAAAGCCCTTTTACCGGCCAGCGCCCTTCGCCGCCGGCGTCAGCTTCTCAAACACTTCCTCGGCGCGCCCGATCGCCTCTTGCACGTTTTCTGTAATGTTCTCCTGGCCAATCAGATCCTCAAATTCCGCTTCATGAATCATGCGGGCTGGCTGTTCGCGCGCTCCGCACAGAATCAGGGTGCGCCCGCCGGCCTTCAGTGTACGAGCCACTTCTTCGAGGGCGAAGAGACCGGTCGCATCCAGCGCCGTCATGTTGCGCAGGCGCAAAATCACTACCGGCGGCAGCTTGTGGATGTTCTCCGTCACGACCGAAATCTTGTCAGTTGCGCCGAACAGGAACGGTCCGTGGATACGGAAAATCGTGGCGTAGTAGGGTATGTCTTTGTCCTGCAGGATGTGCGCGCGGCCGTCTTCGATATAGTCGTCGGTGACCTGCGAGACGGTCGTAGTCGCCGCCACTCGGCTGATGAAGAGCAGGGCGGCGAGGATCATTCCGAACTGCACGGCAACGGTAAGATCGGCGAAGACGGTCAGGGCAAACGTCACCAGCCACACGCTGACGTCGGTCTTGGTTAGCTTGAGCAGTCCGGGAATCTCGCGCCATTCACCCATGTTGTAGGCGACGACCAACAGGATTCCGGCCAGCACCGACATCGGAACAAAGCTCACCCAGTGGGAGGCGAACAGGAGAACGGCGAGCAGAGTCAGAGAATGAATGACGCCCGCAACCGGCGACTGCGCGCCCGCGCGGATATTGGTCGCGGTACGCGCGATGGCGCCCGTCGCGGGCAGCCCTCCAAACATGGGCGACACCACGTTGGCCGCTCCCTGTGCGATGAGTTCGACATTCGGGTTGTGGCGGTCGTTGCTCATGCGGTCCGAGACCACGGCCGACATCAGCGACTCAATCGCACCCAGCATCGCAACTGTCACTGCCGGGCCAAGCAGACCGTGAATCAACTCTGGCCGGAACGTTGGAATAACAAAGTGGGGCAAGCCGCTGGGAATCCCGCCGAAACGGGTCCCGATGGTTTCCACCGGCAACTTGAAGATCCAAACAGTGAGGGTTCCTCCAACCAGCGCGACAATGGCCCCGGGCACGCGGTTCGAGACCGCGCGGCAGACCAGGATGATCACGACCGCGCCCACGGCCAGCGCGGTTGACTGAATAGAAAGAGTATGAAAATTCTGCGCCAGCGCTTTCATGCGCAGCCAGAACACGCCCGGAACTACGTCCAGCTTGAGGCCGAAGAAATCCTTCACCTGCGTGCTGGCGATCAAGACGGCAATGCCGTTGGTGAAACCGATAACGATCGGCCGCGGTATGAACTTCACCGCCGACCCCATGCCGGTCAGCCCCATGATGATCAGCATCAAGCCGGCCATCACCGTGCACATGAACAGGCCGTCCACTCCGTGCAGGGCCACGATCCCCGAAATGACAACCACGAAGGCGCCGGTGGGGCCGCCAATCTGCGTCTTCGAGCCGCCCAGGAGAGAAATCAGTAACCCGGTAACGATGGCGCAGTAAATTCCAGCCTGGGGCGTGAGGCCAGAGGCAATGGAGAAGGCCATGGCGAGTGGCAGGGCGACCAGCCCGACCGTGATCCCGGCAACCAGGTCGCGCACGAATTTGTTCAGGTTGTAGTCGCGCAGGCAGAGGACTGACTTCGGCAGCCAGGCTTCTGATAAGAAAGAACGAGCCATGATAGTAACCATTATCGCAGCCACGGAAACAAACCCCCAAGAAACACGGGGCACGGAGGTAATGGGCGGACAAGATACGTCCTTCCGGGCAAAGAAAACGGCCGCCGAAGAAACGCGGCGGCCGGATGACAATCAACTTTCGCGGACAGGAGTGTCCGCGCCACACGCTCTAGAACATGTTCCACAGGTACTGGTTGTACACGTCGTGGTGATACTGCACCTCCGGCGCTTTCACGAACGTTCCCAGCAGGCGCGGGCAGCGGTCCGCCGANNGACGTCCAGTCCGCCTTCCGGAAGTTCTCCAGCGCGGTGTAAATGTTGTCGGGCAGGTAGCGCTCCGCCTGGCGCAGGTTCTTGATCTTCGACGTCGAGCCCTGGAGCCCGGACTTGAAAATCGAGAGCATGACCAGGTACGGATTCGCGTCGGGCGCCACGGAGCGGACTTCCACGCGCATGCTCCGCTCGTTGCCGATCGGAATGCGGATCATCGAACCACGGTCGACCGCCGACGCCTTGATCTGGTTGGGCGCTTCGAAATGCGGGTCGAGGCGGCGATACGCATTGACGCTCGGGTTCAGCAACAGGCAGATATCGTTTCCGTGAGTGAGGATGCGGTCCACGAACTCCCATCCCACCTTGCTGAGTTTTTCTTCGCCCTTGGGATCCCAGAACAGGTTCTTGCCG
The DNA here is from genome assembly GCA_003154055.1 of Acidobacteriaceae bacterium. Taxonomy (GTDB): domain Bacteria; phylum Acidobacteriota; class Terriglobia; order Terriglobales; family Acidobacteriaceae; genus Acidiflorens. Next base: position 1,056 of record PMCH01000208.1, on the reverse strand, counting down.
TTCTTGCTGACCGAAACGTTGGTGTGCATGCCGCTGCCGTTCACGCCCACCACCGGCTTGGGCAGGAAGCACGCGGTCAAGCCCATATTCCGCGCGACCTGGCGGCAGATCAGCTTGTAGAGCTGGATATGGTCCGCGGCCGCCACCACCTCGGCATAGTTGTAGTTGATCTCGAACTGCGAGGGCGCAACCTCCGGGTGATCCTTTTCGTTCTGGAAGCCCATGGCGCGCTGCACTTCGGCAGTCGTGTCAATGAAGGTGCGCAGCGGATCGCCGGGCAGGGAATGATAGTAGCCGCCCGTGTTCACGTACTCGAACTTTCCCGTCTCGTGGTAGGTGCGCTCGGCGTCCGACCCCTTGAACAGGAAGCCTTCGATTTCATTCGCTGCATTCAGCGTGTAGCCGTGTTTCTTGTGGAGTTCAGCGGCGAACGCCTTCAGGACGCTGCGCATGTCGGCGGAATAGGGCTCTCCACCCTTGTCAATGACCTCGCCGAACACCAGCACTTTGCCCGGACCAAACACGTCCGCGGGCGCCCAGTAGAACGCGCTCCAGTCAATGCCCAACCGCAGGTCGCTCTCGCGCTGCGCGGTAAATCCGCGGATCGAAGAGCCGTCGAAGGTCAGGTTGTCATAACTTTTCAGCAGAAACTTCTTGTCGTAGTCGAGCATGTGCAGGCGGCCTTCGAGGTCGCTGAACATCACGGTCAGGGCTTTGATGCTTTTCTCGTCGGTCAGGTACTTCAGCCGGCCTTCCTGGATCTTGTGGGGCGCAACACGGTCGAGGCGCTGCTTCTTCGCCTTCAGATTCATCTCTTCCAGTTCGTCATACGGTATCGCCAGAAAATTCCGAAGGTCAGTTGACATGCTTCTCCTTAGATTGTTGGGCGGAGCCCGAGAATCAGATCCAATGGCTGGGGGATACCGCACTAGGCTATCGGATAAGCGGGGACGGCGACAAATAAAAAGGGCTTATGGCTCCGATTAGCGGGCCTTATCTGCTTCAGGCAGATTTGCATCAGGAATAGTGCAATTGTGCGCGACAAAACCCAAGGCA
>PMCH01000273.1 GCA_003154055.1 Acidobacteriaceae bacterium | reverse complement strand
CGCGGCTACGTGGGCGAGGGACGATTTACAGACGATCCGCTGAATACATTCGGCGGCGCTGGCGTAGTCGAAATTCCCCACCTCCAGAAGTTGCTGCGCTTCATCTGTGAAAACGGATTTGAGCATCACGTCGCCGCAAACCTCTCTTCCGTCGCCTCCGCCGTACAGGAAGCTGCTACCCGCTATTTCGGCTGGGATATGTACTTCCACGGAGATCAGGGGGCCTGCTGATGGCCGTTGTAATCGGTGTGGACTTTGGAACGCTCAGTGTCCGCGTGTCGGTGGTGGATAGCAAAAAGGGCTTGCTGGAATCGGCGGTCACAGACTATCCCCTTCACCGCAAACGGGAAGATCCGGAATTTGCTACGCAATCCCATGCCGACCACATGCAGGCACTCGCTTCAGCGACTCGCCAGGCGTTGAAGAAGGCCGGAATCTCCGGCGATCAGATCGAAGCCATTGCGCTCGACACGACCGGCTCCTCCGTGATCCCCGTTGGCAAAGACATGCAGCCGCTGGATGACTATTACCTTTGGTGCGACCATCGCGCCAAGGGCGAAGCAGCGGAAATCACCGAAGCAGCCCACCGCGAGGGACTCGAAGCGATCCAGTGGTGCGGCGGAGTTTATTCGTCGGAGTGGGGATTCTCAAAACTTCTGCACTGGCTTCGCCACAATCCTGCGAAGCGCTCCCAGTTTGTTTCGGCCTTCGAACATTGCGACATGGTGGCCGCCACTCTTTCCGGAATCACTGATTCCAGAAAAGCGAAACGCAGCGTTTGCGCCATGGGCCACAAGTGGCTGTGGAACCGTCAACTCGGCGGTCTGCCCTCGGAGGAGTTCCTCACCAAGGTGGATCCATTACTCAGCGGCGTCCGTGACAAACTGGATGGTGAGTACGCGACCTCCGACCAGATTGCAGGAACGCTCTCGCCCCACTGGGCGGGACAACTCGGGCTCAAGCCGGGCATCCCGATTCCGGTGGGAGCCTTCGACGCCCATTGGGACGCGATCGGTGCCGGTTGCAGCACCGACGACATGGTCAACGTTGTCGGCACCTCCACCTGCATCATCGGCATCACGCCCTCGGTCAACCTGGTGCCTGGCGTCTGCGGTGTGGTGCAAGGGAGTGTGCATCCCCAACGCACGGGCATCGAGGCCGGACTGTCCGCCGTGGGAGATATCTTCAGCGCTATCGCAACCCGCGCCGGCACAACGGTCGAGGCCTTGGGTGGTGGGCTGAAAGATTATCGCGCCGGCCAGACCGGACTCCTGCGCATGACGTGGGACAACGGCGATCGCACTGTGCTGGTCAATCCGAACCTGCGCGGCGCCACGCTGGGCTGGAATCTGCAGAGTACCGCTCAAGACGAACTGTTCGCTGCGATTGAGGGCACGGCGTTCCACACTCGCGTCATCCTTGACCGGATGGCGGAACACGGTGTCACCATCAAGCGCGTGATCAATGCCGGCGGCATTCCTCAGAAGAACAATGTGCTGAACCAGGTCTATGCCAACATCCTGAAACGGCCAGTCCTCGTCCCGAGCAGCAATGTGGTCGGCCTAGGCTCGGCGATTTTTGCATTCCTGGGGGCGAAGACTTTCAAAACTGTGGAAGAAGCGCAGAAGGCGATTTGCCCTTCGCACAAGGTCTTCAAGCCGCAAGACTCCGAAGAACGTGTGTACGAAGAACTCTACCCGCTCTATCGGAAGCTTTATTTCGCGCTGGGCTCCCCAGGCGACAATCCCTTAGGCGACGTGATGCCGAAACTGATTCGCGTGGCAGAATCAGTGAACCGAGCCGCCCCTCCGCTCCCGGCTTAGTTGGCACGCAATCGGCGTCAGGTTCCCCATTGGATGACGGTGTAGGACCGCGCCGGCACTTCGAACTTCGTGCGTCCTCCGGTGGTCGCGGGTTTGTCGAATGCCTGCGGCGCGACGCGCTGCGGCGATTCGAAGGTGTTGAAGGCCTTCAGATCGCTGCCCGTGATCGTGGTCGACATCAGCACTTTTCCCGGCGCCTTGTCCTGCCAGTTGACCTCGACGGCGTGGGCCTTCGACAAGTCGCGATTGAGGATGAAGAGCGTAGTCTTCCCGCTTTCCGCGTTGGCGGTTGCCACCGCATCCAGATACGGAACCTGCCCCATTCCGGAAACCTCATACGTCGGCGACTCCACCAGAAGGTTGAGCACCGATCCATGGGCAAACTGTAGCGCCCAGCTGTACGGATAGTAGATCGACTGCTTGAGCATTCCATTCGCGTTGGTCATGATGGGCGCGATGACGTTGACCAACTGGGCCAGGCACGCGAGCTTCACGCGATCGGCATTGCGCATCAACGTGTTCAGGATGCCACCCACCAGCAGTGCGTCTTCCAGGTTGTAGACCTCCTCCAGAAGGTGGGGAGCCTCTTCCCCATGCCCTCGAAGGGCGTCCCCAGTGCGGGCCCGGTACCAGACGTTCCACTCGTCGAACGAGAGCCACAGCTTCTTCGGGGACCGCTTGTGTCCTTGAACCAGGTCGCAGACCGCAAGCGTTTCCTTGATCTGCTGCTCCATGCTCAGGTTCATGGCCACAAACTTCGCACTGTCGGTTCCAGTCTCTTCCTGAGTATTCCCGATGTAGCGATGCAGAGAGAGCGCATCAACGTAGTCGTAGCATTGCTCCAGGACTTCGCGATCCCATTCCAGATAGGTGGGCATTCCCGGCCCACTGGAGCCGCAGGCGATGAGTTGAAGCGAGGGATCGATCGCATGCATCTGCCGCGCCGCATCCTCCGCCTTCAGTCCATACTCGGTCGCTGTCATGTGTCCAACCTGCCAGGGGCCGTCCATTTCATTTCCCAGACACCAGCGCTTCACCCTGTAGGGTTCTGCAACGCCGTGCTTGCGCCGCAGGTCGCTCCACTTCGTTCCCTTCTCAAGATTGCAATACTCCACCAGCGCGGCCGCATCTTCGGCCGATCCCGTCCCCAGGTTGAGACCCATCAACGGCTCCGTGCCGACCGCCTTGCACCAGGTCATGAATTCATTGGTGCCGATCTGATTGGTGTTGAGCGCGTTCCATGCCTTGTCGAGCACGTGCGGACGATCCTGCTTTGGCCCCACTCCGTCGAGCCAGTTGTAGCTCGAGACAAAATTACCGCCGGGATAGCGAATGATGGGAACTCCTAGCTGTCGTACCTCGTCCATTACGTCCTTCCGGAACCCGTTGGCGTCGGACAGCTTCGAGCCCGGATCGTAAATCCCTTCGTAGATCGCCCGGCCGAGGTGCTCCAGAAACGACCCAAACAGATTTCGGTCCAGAGGCGCGATGCGGCGGCGGGAATCCAGGTAAATCCGCGCCATGTCAGCCGCAGGGGATGGCGTCTGGGCCGAGGCAAAGCTCCCGAGCAAAGTGCTGGCGGAGCAGGCCACACCGGCGCTGGCAGCCTGGCGCAAGAAACGGCGTCTGTTTTCGGAAAACATATTGATATTTCTCCTGGCGATTATCGAGGAATTAAGCACTCTCCGGAAAGTCCGGAACCTCGGCAAAACCATCGTAGCGAATCGAGCCTCCCAGTGGTCCGCAGCAGGAGGTTTTCGGGGGACCAGGTTTTGCCCCGCCATGGTAAACGTTTTACGACCTGAGCGCGCCACAAGAAGTTGCACCGCCCCAGCCAGTGCCTTGCTGTCGAGAGCAAAGTCCTGGCCATCCTGTGCCCCCGAAAAGACCGGCGCAAGGAAAGCTGGACATCTAATTTGAAACGTTTTACACTCCGACGTTTTCTGCTCGAATCCAGCCCTCNNTGCGGACGATCACAGCCGCCGAACTCGAAGACAAGGTTCGGGGAGGGTGGGCTGGGCAGATGGTTGGCGTGACGTATGGCGCGCCTACGGAATTTGGCTTCCTGCAGAAAACCAACGATCAACCCCGCGACTGGAAGCCTGAAGAACTGGCGGGTGCGCTCGATCAGGACGACCTCTACGTGGAGATGACGTTCTCCGATGTCATGGATCGTTTAGGCGTGAACGCCACCTCTGACGACTACGGCGAGGCGTTCAAGAACTCCAAATATCAACTGTGGCATGCGAACCTGTCTGCACGCCGCGCATTGCTGCGCGGCGTGAAGGGTTCCATGTCCGGCAATCCGAAATATAACTTGCATTCAAATGACATCGATTTCCAAATCGAGTCGGACTTTATTGGCCTGATGACACCGGGCATGCCGGTCGCCGCGCAACGATTCGCGGGACGCGTCGGACGGGTGATGAACTATGGCGATGGCGTCTATGGCGGCATCTTCATAGCAGCCATGTACTCGTCGGCGTACTTTGAGAGCGATCCACGCAAGGTCGTCGAGGCCGGAGTCGCCGCGATTCCCGCCGGCAGTACCTATGCCCATGTGATCAACGATGTGCTTGGCTGGTCGAAGGAGAATCCGGCCAACTGGAAGAAGACCTGGCAACTTCTGGAAGATAAGGGATCGCGATGACGCATGTCCTGAGGGAGCGCTGAAGCCGTTCAACATCGATGCGTCCCTGAACGGCGCCTATGTCGCCATGGGCCTGCTCTATGGTGACAAAGACTTCGAGAAGACGATGGACATTGCCATGCGCGGTGGTCAAGACAGCGATTGCAACCCGGCCTCGGCTGGCGGAATTCTCGGAACGATGATTGGCTACAAGGCCATCCCGGCGAAGTGGACCGCCCCGCTTCCGGCCATCGCCGATAAGAAGTTCTCCTACACGAACTACTCCTATAACACCTCCGTCGAGAAGACGATCGAGCGCACGAAGCAGGTCGTGAAGCTGGAAGGAGGCAAGGTCGAAGCGAACGGACTTGTCATTCCACTACAAAAGCCGGTTGCGTTGAAGTTGGAGCAATTCAAGCCGGGCAAGGTGATGGAGCGCATTGGTTTCACCGACTCGCGCTGGAAGTTCTCTGGTAGCTGGCAGAAGGTGGACAAGGAATGGTCCGTCTCCCAAGGCTCGGATCAGTCCGGCTCGGAAGCCGTCGTCACGTTCAAGGGTACCGGCGCAATCCTGACCGGAACTCTGCGGCCCGAAGGCGGGCTGTTCGAAGTGTACCTCGACGGCAAGAGCGTCGGAACCCGTGATACTTACAACGCCGACGGTGAGCGTTACAAAGAAGGCCTATGGGGCGACTTCGGTCTTCCGGCTGGTGAGCATACGCTGCGCGTTGTCGTAAAGGGTCAGCCTTTCCAGGATTCCGCTGGCACGTGGGTCAACCTTGAGGATCTGGTCGTCTTCGAGAATTGACTGGAGATTGCCCCCACCGCACATCGCGATTTGCATATTACGGAATGGGACGAGCTTTGGTGGAGCTTGCTGATTTCAAGTCTGCGCTGGCGCCGCTGCAGCATGTGCTCGCGATGCAGCCTTCACTGATCC
>PMCH01000184.1:12415-35548 GCA_003154055.1 Acidobacteriaceae bacterium | reverse complement strand
ACTTCGCCAGCCGTTTGGCTATCGGCAGCGAGCGCCGGACTGGCAGCGAGCAGCAGGGACAACAGAACTGAAAGAGTTGATTTGAGCACGCAAGTCTCCCACGTAACTTTATTTTGGCGGGGAATCCTAGCCGGATTGTCGCTCAACCACAGGGGGAGTCAAGGAACTTCGGTCGTGGGACCCGGTAACCAACGCAGTAACCCGAGTCAAGCGCGGGCTTCGGATTCGCGGCGGGCTCGCTCGATGTCGGGCATATCTCCGAGCGCGATGATGACTCCTCCGGCGCTGACGGTGGCGTGATCGGATGGGTTCACGACCACGTCCGGAAGGCCGCTTCCCGACGGGTGCTTCAGGCCGAGAACGAGGAGATTCATGCGCCCCTTCAAGTCAATCTCGTCGAGACGTTTTCCGGCCCAGGGAGAATTTATTTGGATTACCACTTCTTCAACGCGCAGGGTTTGGCCTTGTTCCTTGAGCAGTAAGTCGAGAAATCCCACAGCATGTGGGCGGATGGCCTCACTCGCCAGGCGCAATCCGCCAATCTGGTTGGGAGAGACGGTGGAACTGGCCCCGGCCTTCATCATGCGCTCGCCGAACTTGCGGTCGGTGGCGCGGGCCACGATGCGCAAGCGGGGAAATCGCTGGCGGGAGAGTACGGTGATGACCAGATTGTCTTTATCGTGCGGCAGCGCTGCAACGAGACCCTTGGCGCAGCTCAGGCCGCACTTCTCCAGGACTTCCTCCTCGGTGGCATCACCGATCACATACGCGAGATCACGAAAAACTTCTCCGTGAAGTTCCTTCATCTTGTGGAGGTTGTCTTCTGAAATCTCGATGACCACGCACGGGGTCTGCGTCTTCTGCAACTCGGTGACTACAAAACGGCCCGTATCTCCCAGGCCGCAGACGATAAAGTGATCGCTGAGTTCGTCCAGGCGCTTTTGCATGCGGCGTCTCCAGAACGGGTTGGTAATTTCGACTTCGACCAGGAAAGCGGCCACGACCGAGAACACGTAAACCGTGACTGCCACCCCGAACAGCACAATGAACATGTTGAAGATGCGTAGCGCGGGGTTGTGGGCGGTGTCGACAATTTCTCCGTAGCCGACGCCCGCGAGCGTAATGACCGCCATGTAAAGCGCTTGCAGCAAGCCGATTGAGGGACCGCCGAGTACGCGGTAGCCGAGGGTGCTGAAGCTGATCAGCAACAGAAGCAAGATGGCCGCGTAGAGGAGGCGACGGCGGAGTCCCATGTCAGCGCCGCCATTCGTCGATGAGGTTGGCGATCAATCCACTCCAGCCGGTCTGGTGGCTGGCGCCGATCCCCTTGCCGGTGTCGCCGTGGTAGTACTCGTGGAAAAGGACCAGGTCGCGCCAGTGCGGATCGGTTTGCATCTTCGCGTACTCGCCGGAGGAGGGACGGTGCCCCTTGCTGTCACGCGTGAAGATCGCGATCATGCGGTTGGCCACTTCTCCTGCGAAATCCGAGGGAGTAACGCTGCGGCCGTCGCTGGTGATCTGGACTTTGTCTCCCAAAGCCTGGCCGAAGCGCAGCAGGGAGTTGATAAGCAAGTACGACGTAGGGAACCAGATCGGGCCGCGCCAGTTGGAATTGCCTCCCTTGATCTTGACGGCCGCTTCTCCGGGCTCGTAGCCAACCGAATGGCCGGCAAACTCAAAGGGATGATGTTCGTGATACTTCGAGATGCTTCTTAAACCATAGGATGAGAGGAATTCTGCCGGATCGGAGAGACGGCGAAGAAGACGCGCAAACTGCTCCGGGGCAGCGATGGACAACACATAGCGCTCGCCGGCGCGGCCTTCGCGATAGCAGGCGTCACCTACCAAGTCTGCGCGGTTTTTCAGAAACCACTCAACATCGTTCTTGAAGCTGGGAAAAGGGGCGAGCTCGTCTAGTCGCAGAACCGCGATCGCGTACAGCGGAATCAGTCCGACCAGCGAGCGCAAGCGGAACTTGTGAAACTCGCCGTTGGGGTAGCGCAGGACGTCGTAGAAAAAGCCGTCTTTTTCGTCCCAGAGTTGATAATCGCGGCCGCCCATTTTCTTCATGGCGCTGCCGATGTAGATGAAATGCTGAAAGAACTTGGTGGCGACTCCTTCATACACCGGGTTGGTGCGCGCCAGTTCGAGGGCGATCTTCATCAGGTAGAGACAGAAGAAGCCCATCCATCCAGTGGCGTCGGATTGCTCAAGGATGGCGCCGCCAGGAAATTTCTCTCCGCGATCAACCACCGCGATGTTGTCCAAGCCCAGGAAGCCGCCTTCAAAAACGTTATTGCCTTCGCTGTCCACCCGGTTCACCCACCAGGCGAAATTCATAAGCAGCTTGTGCAGGCACTTCTCCAGGAAGGCGGTGTCGGCGACGCCGGTGCGGTCCCTTTCGAGTTCGTACACCTTCCAGCAGGCCCAGGCGTGTACGGGAGGATTCAGGTCGGAGAACTCCCATTCATAAGCTGGGATCTGTCCGTTGGGATGCTGGAATTGTTCGAACAGCAGCAGCCAGAGATTTTCCTTGGCGAACGCGGGATCGACGAGCGCCAGGGTCAAGCACTGAAACGCCAGGTCCCACGCGGCGAACCACGGGAACTCCCATTTGTCGGGCATGGACAAAATGCGCATGGAGTTCAAGTGGCGCCAATGAATGTTGCGCGCGCGCTTGCGGGAGTCGGGAGGTGGAGATTTTGGATTGTCGCCTTCGAGCCAGAGATTGACATCCCAGTAGTAGAAAAGTTTGCTCCACAGCATGCCGGCAAGAGCCTGCCGTTGCACGCGGCGTTCTTCAGTGCTGGCTTTGGGAGGATGAACGGTTTCGTAGAATACGTCAGCTTCGGCGCGGCGGGTGCGGATGGTTTCGTCGATATCGGCCAGCGGTGCTGCGAGTTCTTTGGGCGAGAGCCGGAGACGGAGCATCCATGACTCGCCGGGCGCTAGTGTGCGCTGGTACCACACGCAGGATTTCGTTCCGCAGTGCGCTGGCTCTACCGACGCCTCGCCGTGGATCACGTGGCGATGGAATCCATCTTTCACAAAACGCTTGGAATTGTTCGCGGACCCGTAGAGGCGGACGGCGTTGTTCTCGTTATCGGTGAAAAGGGGCTTGCCATCGGAGGCAGCGTAGAGAAAACGGCGGCCGAGTTTGTACGGGAACTGAAGATTGGCAATGGGGCCGGCTTCGGAATCGTCGGCAACGAGGCAGAGGGAGTCGGTCTGTCTGCGATTCCTTTGGGAGTTCAGGCGGATCATGGGCTCGCGGCCTCGGGGATCGGTCCATCCCCAAGTGTTGCGGAACCACAAGTGGGGCAGCAGGTGGAGCGTTGCGGGTTCAGGTCCGCGGTTGATGGCTTCGATCCTGATGCAGATATCTTCTTCCGCAGCTTTCGCGTACTCCATGGAGACATCGAAATAGCGGTCCTGGTCGAAGATCCCAGTATCGAGCAGCTCGTACTCCGGGTGATTGGCACCCCAGCGGTGGCGGTTCTCCTCGACCAGGTGTGCGTAGGGATATTCGGCCTGCGGATATTTGTAGAGCATCCGCATGTAGCTGTGGGTGGGCGTCGAGTCGAGGTAGAACCAGTATTCCTTGACGTCCTCGCCGTGGTTGCCTTCGTCGCAGGTGAGCCCGAACATGCGTTCTTTCAGGATGGGATCGCGTCCGTTCCAGAGAGCGAGAGCAAAGACGAGCACCTGGTAGCGGTCGCAGATCGCGGCAATGCCGTCTTCTCCCCAGCGGTAGGCTTTGCTGCGCGCCATGTCGTGGGTTAGGGAATCCCAGGCGGTGCCGTAGGGGCTGTAGTCTTCGCGTACCGAGCCCCATGCCCGCTCGGCGACGTAGGGACCCCACTTCCGCCAAGGCTGAACGGGGCCAGAATACTGTTCTCGCAGCCGTTGATGTTCGGGCGTGTTGGCAGGGATGGGCATGCTGAAGACGGGTACCGCTAGTTCCCGGCCTGGGCGCTGCTGCGTCCGAGGGCAGCGCCAACCTTTTGAAGTTGTGCCGCGAAGGCGGGGGCGTTATAGGCCGACGGATTCTGGACTTGAGTAAACAATCCGGCGATGGCGCTCTGGAGTTCGATGTTGACCGCGCCATTCTGCTTGCAAACGTTGTAGAGCGAGTCGAGCGTCATGGTGGCTTGCTCGGCCGCGCGCTGCCCTTGCTGCGAGATGGCGCGGGAGTCGGCGGCGATGCGGCGCATGATTTGCAGGGTGAAGGACTGGTCGTAAGCACGGCCGTTAAGTTTGAAGGCGAGGGAGTGGACGAGTTCGGCCGCGCGCTCGGCAGAGGCGGCGATCTGCTCGCGGTCGCCGCTGAGTTGGCCCATCAATCCTGCGAGGGTTGCAGTTTCGGATTCGAGTTTGGCTGAGGTGGCGGCATCGGTTTCCGCGGCGGCGTAGCGAAACACCACGTAGCGTGCGGAATTCCACGCTGGGACGCCCGGTGTGCGGCCGGCGTAGCCGACATCCTGACGCCAGCTGTCTTTCGGGGCGGTCAGGCTGTGATGGCAGGCGAAGCAGTCGAGTTCGGAATATTCGGGCCACGTCGCACTGCGCGCGCGGCGGGCGAGACGGTGGAGACTGTCGCGGAACTGCATGCTCTGGCCGACCGCCCATTCTTTTGTGCCGAACCACGGAATGTCTTTCGAGTCGCGCCAATGGCGGGGCATCACGGCGCTGAACAGGTTCAGCTCGAAGGTCAGATCGGGATGTCCGGCGGCGATCATCTGATGATCGACGGATTTGTCATAGTTGCCGACGTGACAATGCAGGCAGTTGTGGGCGCGGACCGCGAGGTCGCGCAGATCCCACATGCCGAGCTGGCCTTTTTGGTCGCCTGTCTTGTTCTCCCAGTCTTTGACGGTGTGCGGGCCGAGCCATCCCGACGCCGGGCCATGGCAATGCTCGCAGCTCACGCCGTCGCTGATGTCGAAGGTTTGCGCGCGTTGTTCGGGTGGGACAGAGAGCGCATGACAGGCCAGGCATTTCTCGTTCTGTTCCGCAGGAGTCTTGAGGTTCAGAATGCGCCCCATCCGGATGGAGACGTCATTGGAGAGCACCTGATAGGCGCGGGCGTGCTTGTCCTGACCGGCCCAGATGCTGTACTCGTTTTGCGGAATGCGCAGAACGGTCTTCGGCGAGATACTGCCGTGGCAACTGCTGGCGGCGCATCCTCCGGGACCGTTGTACTTGCCGATAGGCGCGGGTTCGCGGGTCTGCGGCCGCATCAAACAGCTGGCACAGAGAACGATCATCAACAATTCGACCGCCCGCCGAAGCTTGCGAGTCCCAGGCATCAGGCGTAGCCATCCCTTATCGCGCAGTTTGAGTGTGAGCTGGAGCAGCGATAGTACCTATATCCAACCTTGCAGCTGAAATCAAGAAATAGCGCAGCCGAGGGGTAGCAGCGAGGTTACTAGGGTGCGATTTTTGCGTCGGCGGGAACGGGTTTCCAAGTTAAGATTTCACACTCACGCAAAACAGATCTGGGGACAGCCCGGGTGTACGAAGAACTCCACGCCATCCAGCGCGAATTCGGGTATCTGCCGGGCGAGCAACTGCGCCTGTTGGCGGAGCGAATCAAGATTCCGCTGAGCCAGATCCACGCCACGGTCAGTTTCTATCCGCATTTTCGGCTGGCTCCGCCTCCGCGGGCGGAAGTGCGCGTGTGCGGCGATATGAGCTGCCACTTGCGGGGCGGGACCGAACTGAAGTCGGCGCTGCAACAGGCGTTTGGTGGATCGCGGCCGGAGGAAGTTGTGCTGGGCGATGTGTCGTGCCTGGGGCGGTGCGACAAGGCTCCGGCGGTCAGCGTAAACGGGATGATCTACTCGGGCGCGAGTGGCCCGGCGGCCGTGGGCATGGTGCGCGACCTGCTCTCGGGTGGACAGCTTCCGCCTGAATCGCGCGAGCATCTGCATGCTTCGGTGCAGTGCGATCCGTACCAGGGCGCGCCTACGTATGCGGTATTGCGGAAACTCCTGGAGACACGCGACTTCCTGGGCGTGATTGCCACCCTGAAGGCGAGCGGGCTGCGCGGGATGGGTGGGGCCGGCTTCCCCACGGGAATGAAGTGGGAGATCGTTCGTAACGCCAGCGGAGCAGGGAAGTATATCGTTTGCAATGCGGATGAAAGTGAGCCAGGGACGATCAAGGACCGGTTCATCCTGCAGACCGTGCCGTGGCTGGTAATTGAGGGCATGATCGTCGCCGGGTTGGTGACCGGGGCGAAGCAAGGCATTCTCTACATCCGGCACGAATACGAAGAGCCGAAAGAAATTCTGGAGCGCGAGATCCGGCGCTGTTACAAGGAGAAATTAATCGGCGCGAAAATTCTGGGGTCGGATTTGTCGTTCGATCTGGAGATTTTTGTCAGTCCCGGAGGATACATCTGCGGGGAAGAGAGCGCGTTGCTTGAAGCGATCGAGGGGAAGCGGGCCGAGCCGCGGAACAAGCCGCCGTTTCCGGGGACGAATGGGTTGTGGAACCAGCCTACGGCGATCAATAACGTCGAAACGTTCACGCTGGCGACGGCGATTCTTGCGCGTGGGGTGGACTGGTATAAGGCTCAGGGAAAGAACGGGGCGCTGGGAGTGAAGTTTGTCGGAATCAGCGGGGATGTGAAGAGCCCGGGCGTATTCGAAGTTCCGATGGGAACGAGCTACGCGGATTTGATTTTTCAATACGCCGACGGAATTAGCGGCGGCCGGCAGTTGCTGGGCTTCGCGCCCTCAGGGCCGTCGTCGGGATACCTCCCGGCTTCGATGACGAATCTGCCCTTGGATTGGAATGCGGTGGCAGCGGCTGGATCGATGGTCGGATCGGGCGCGATTGTGGTGTGCGCCGAAGGGCGCTGCATGCTCGACATGGCGCTGAATGCCGTGCGCTTCTATCGCAATGAGTCTTGCGGAAAGTGCGTTCCTTGCCGGGTCGGATCACAGAAGATGGTCGAGATGCTGACTGGTTGGACGGACGGCCGATCGGCTGAAGGAGACCTGAAACTGCTCGACGAGCTTTCGTCGGCGATGAAGATGACTTCGATTTGCGGGCTGGGACAGGTCGTTCCGGTGCCGATTGCTTCCGTGCTGAAACACTTTCCAGAAATGGTGAATGAACACTTGCAGCAGAAACGCTGCGCGGCGGGCGTTTGTTTCACGGGAGGACGCCGGTGAGCACAAAGACACCTCCCGGTGTGCAGTTGACGATCGATGGGCAGAGCGTCACGGTGCCTGCCGGAACCACAATTTTCGATGCGGCTCGCATGCAGGGAATCTCCATCCCCACGTTGTGCCATCAGCAGAATGAAACTCCGGTGGGCGTTTGCCGCATGTGCGTTGTGGACGTGGGGCAGCGCGTGTATGCGGCTTCGTGCATCCGGCAGTGCGAGCCGGGGATGACCGTCAAGACGGCGACCGAGGGTGTGCAGGCGGCTCGGCACATGCTGGTGGAACTGCTGATGTCGGACCATCCGGCGCCCTGCACTCGCCAGCAGCATTCCGGCGACTGTGAACTGGAAGCGTTGGCAGAACAGGCGGGAATAAAGACCTCCCGCTTCCCGAAGCGCGCGACTCCGAGAGGGAAAGACGATTCGTCGGCGGTCATTGCGGTCGACCATGAGGCGTGTATTCTGTGCGACCGCTGCATTCGTGGATGCGATGACATCCGGCACAACTGGGTTCTGGCGCGGCGTGGCAAGGGATACCAGGCGGGGATTTCGTTCGACAACAACCTGCCCATGGGCGAGTCGTCGTGCGTGTCGTGCGGCGAGTGCATGGTGTCGTGTCCCACCGGCGCGCTGACGAATAAGCGGGTGGTGGGCACCGAGTTGGGGACGGGCGACGTTCTCGACCCTACCGAACTGCTGGACCTGCCCATTTTTCAGAATGTTTCCGGAACATTCCTGCAACTGAATCAGAAAGCGATCGTGAAGCGGCATTATCGCGCGGGGGAGACCGTTTGCCGCGAGGGCGAGTTCGGTTCGACCGCGTTCTACATCATGGAAGGGACAGCCGAAGTCTTCCTGGCCAGTCCGGTGGCACACGTCAAGACCGAGGGCAGCAGCCGGGGTTTCTTCTCGCGGCTGAAGAGTTTGCTCACGCCGCGCGAAGAGGACCGGCGCAGCGAGGAGAGCGACCGCGCGTTTATTCCAATTGACGCCTCGGTGGACCTTCCCTACGACCGCCCAATCGCCGAACTGGGGGCGGGCGAACTGTTCGGCGAGATGACGTGCATGAGCTACTATCCGCGCTCGGCGACGGTGCGGGCGAAGACCGATTGCGTGATGCTCGAAATGCTGCGCAACGTGCTCGACATCCTGCAACGCAACAAGACTTTCCGCGCGCAACTGGAGAGCAACTACCGGACGCGCGCGCTCGATTCACATTTGCGCAGCATTCCGATCTTCGCTTCACTCACGCCTGATTTCATTGACCACCTGCGCGAGCACGTCGAACTGATCCGCTTCAGTCCGGGGCAGGTGATCTGCCGGCAGGGTGATGTGGCAGACAGCTTCTACCTGGTCCGCATTGGATTCGTCCGTGTGGCGGAGGATCGCCCGGGCGGCGAACTGGTCCTGGCGTACCTGGCGCGCGGCGGATACTTCGGCGAGATTGCACTGTTGAGTGGAACTCCGCGCACCGCAACGTGTACGGCGCTCGATCACGTGGAGGCGGTCCGCATCTCAGCGGAAGATTTCCGCTTGATGGCAGACAAGTTTCCGGAAGTGCGGCGCAGCCTGGAAGCGGTCGCGCAGAAGCGCATTGATGAAAACCGCAGCCGCGCGGTCCAGGTGCAGAACGTCCCGGTGGACCAGTTCCTGGCGCAGGGATTGATGGAAGCGCAGAGCCTGCTGGTGCTAGACCTGGAGCGCTGCACACGGTGCGACCAGTGCGTTCGCGCCTGTGCCGATGCGCATGACGGCGTGACCCGGTTGGTGCGCGAGGGTCTGAGGTTCGACAAGTATCTAGTGGCTACTTCCTGCCGGCAGTGCCGCGATCCGCTATGCATGGTGGGATGCCCGGTGGGATCGATCCGACGGCGTAATTCACTGGAAGTGATCATCGAAGACTGGTGCATCGGCTGCGGGCTGTGCGCCAGCAACTGTCCGTACGGAAATATCAATATGCATCCCTTCCCGGTGGAGNNCATGCGGAGCCGAGCTGTGTGTATGCGTGTCCGCACGACGCCGCGCATCGTGTGAACCCGCCGGAGTTCTTTGCGAACCTGATGAAGCAGTCGAACCCGCTGCAGAGGAACTGAGATTGCGCATCGACGAAACCCATCGCGGCTGGCTGTGGATCACGGCGATCCCGCTGGCGCTCGCGATTGCGGCTTACGTCCCCTACAGCCTGCGCGGGCACGTTTCCGGTGGCAGTTGGATGGGGCTGATCTACGGCAGCGTGGGCTTCGCGCTGATGGTCTTAGCCGGGCTGCTGAGCCTGCGGAAGAAGTTCCCGATCTGGCGGATCGGACGCGCGGCAACCTGGATGCGCGGCCATCTGTGGCTCGGTGCGCTGAGTTTCCCGCTGATTCTGTTGCACGGCGGATTTCACCTTGGCGGCACGCTGACGCGGGTGCTGATGTGGATGTTCGTGGCGGTGTTCGTCAGCGGGATCTTCGGAGCCGTGTTGCAGCACTACCTGCCGCGCATACAGACCGAGCGGTTGCCGATGGAGACAATTTACGAGCAGATCGACCGGGTACGAGAGCAACTGTCCCAGGAAGGCTGGAAGATCGTGGAACAGGCAGGAGCCGCGCTCGATGGCGATGTGTCGCTGGCCTCGCAACAGCAGCGGGCGGTCGCAGCGAGCGCGGGGGCGAATTGGGACGTCACGGTCGCCTCTGGTCTGGCAGCGGATGAGAAAGTAGGCGCCGAACTGAAGCAGTTCTATCGCGGACAAGTATCGGGCTACCTGGACAAGGCCGGAGCGCACGGCTCAGCGCTGGCCGAGGGGGATCGATCGAGGGCGATGTTCCGCCAGATGCGAATCCTGCTGCCGCCGGGACTGCACTCCGCAATCGACGATCTGGAAAATGTGTGCGACGAGAAGCGGCAGCTTGATCAGCAGAGCCGCATGCACCGGCTCCTCCATGGTTGGCTGCTGGTACACGTGCCACTATCGTATGCCGTATTGCTGTTGGGGGCGATCCACGCTGTGGTCGCGCTGAGGTATTAGGAAATGATTCGCCGAACTCGAACGACGAAAGCTCTGGCCAGGCGCATCGATCTGGAATATTTTGCGCGCCCGCACCCGTTCCGGCGATGGCGGTTGATGCTATCGATCGCGGTTCCGGCGATCGCCCTGGTGTGGTTCTTCTCGCAACGTGCCCAGGGTGGCCAGCGCGCCTATTCGAGCGGACCACTTTCGTATTCGCATGCCGTTTTTGCAAAGCAATGCGGCCTTTGCCACGTGCAGCAGGCGGGGGCCTTCTTTCGACCGGTGGCGGACAAGGCGTGCCTTTCATGCCATGACGCGCCGGGCCATCATGAAAATCAGAGATTCACTCCGGCGTGCACTTCCTGTCACGTGGAGCACAAGGGCGCAATGCGTTTGAGCGCGACTGCGGATGTGAATTGCACGCAGTGCCATGCAGATCTGCATACGAAATCGGGCGCACCGAAGTATGAGGTTTCGATCAGCAACTTCGGGGGCAAGCATCCGGAGTTTCGTGCCGTTCGGGACCACGCGGGCGATCCGGGACACATCAAGTTGAACCACTACGTACACATGCAACTCAATCTGATCGGACCCAACCAGAGGCGCGTACAGATGACGTGTGACGACTGCCACCGGCCCGAGGGCGCTGCGGACTCGGCGCCGTATCCGGGAAGTGCGGCGCAGGTGCAGTATGCGGCCGCCCCGCAGAAGGACGGCGCACAGCCCCAGAGATCGGAGGGCAATGCGCGTGCGTATATGGCTCCGCCGGAATTTGCCAACCATTGTGCCGGGTGCCATCTACTGACCTTCGACAAGCGTTTCGGGGAGGAGCAGGTGCCGCACGACAGTCCGGCCGTGGTTCGAAAGTTCCTGGCGGAGCGATTTGGCGGATACATCGCGGCTCATCCTGCTTCGGTACGCGAAGTGGAGGAGTTCGACCGGGAACTGCCGGAGCGGCCCAACTCGCTGAAGATTGCGCGCGACGCGAGCGAGTGGGTAGGTTTTCGCGTAGAAGATGCGGAGTGGCTGCTTTATCGGAAAACGTGCAAGCAGTGCCACACGCTGGGTGTGCCGGCAGGTTCGCTGCCGGAAGTCGTCAAGGCGCAAATCACACGGCGCTGGCTGGCTCACGGAGAGTTCGATCACTACCCGCATCGCGCAGTCGCTTGCGGAAGTTGTCACTTGAAGGCGATCAACAGCCGCGAGACAACAGATGTGTTGATTGCGGGGATTGCCAGTTGCCGGGATTGTCATCGTGAGGACGGTCCAGCGCGCGAAGCGGCTGAGGGGCGTTGTTTCGAGTGTCACCAGTATCATGACTGGACGAAGGCCCAGCGGACCAAGGGGACGTACACGATCCCGGAATTGCGGGGAGCGGCGACTTCGTGGCTATCCACCCGGTGAGGGCGCGGTAGCGCTACGGCTTCGGCCGGGCGTCGGTCACGGTGTAGAGCTTCCCATCTTTCAGATACATCTTTTCCAGTTCCTGGTGGTTGAATGGGCGCGAGCCTCGGCGACCGAAGACTGCCAGTTGATTGCCGCTTTCATCCACGGCGCGATCGCGGTCAATTCCCTTCGAGACGGCCAAGGCGGGCGTGCGGGTGGGATAGGACGCAATCAACTTGGGCGCGGGGCGTGGGCTGAAGCCCAGGAATCCGGATACGGTCTGCGGAGAGAACAACTGCACTACGCGCAGACCGTTCTTGCCATCGGCGACATAGGCGAAGAGGCTTGAGCTGACCATGCCCAGCTTGACGTCATTTGCGTCGTTGATCGCGCCACCGGCGGTGAATGCCTGGTCGAGGTGCGGCTGTTCGGGATGCTCGACATCGATGATCGCCAACCCCTGTTTCCCGGCTGCGACATAGGCGTACGTGCGAGCGACATAGACATTGCGGGCGTCTTCGAGCGGGACTCCGGCGTTCGGCACGGGAACTGGCTGAGCAAGGTTGGTAACGTCAAGCACCTTCATTCCTTCACTATCGACGACGAAGGCATAGCGGAACTGCACGCCGATCCCACGAGCGTCTTTCAGGATTGGCTGGCCGATTTCGGCTGTAATGCGCGGCTGAAGCGGGTTGTCGAGGTCCACGACTTCCAGCCCGCGATCGCATAGAACATACGCATAGGTTCCGGCGATGGCGATGCGGCGCGCGCCGTTGAGAGCGCCACCGGGATTGAAGGCCAGCGCGCGCTTGAGGAAATTGTTGGCGGGATTGCCATCGAGCAGTGTGCCGACCCCGGGGCTCTTGCTCTTGAGATCAGGATTGCCGACGATGACCAGGCCTTCATACTTGTCGGCGACGTAGAGGAAACCGTAGAACAAGTGGGCAGATTGCTCTTCGTTTTCTTTCAGGTGCGAACGCAGGGGATCGACGCCCAGCGTGGTGGGGGTCGCGATGGCCATCGCATATTGTGTGGGCAGATAGAATTTCTGCCCGAGCGGAGAGACCGGCGCGGTCACTGTGCGCTCGGAAATGTCTTTGTTGTCGAGATTGGCGATGTCGTAGATGCGGAGGCCGCCCTTGCCCATGGCTGCGTAGAGATATTCGCCGCGGGCTTGGACGTCGAGAACTTCGGAGCCGCGGTGTTCGTGGGCTTCTTTGAGTTCGCCGTGACCAGCTTGGTGGCGGGCATAGTCGTCGGGATAGGCGACCTTCTGGAAGTCGCTGCCGATCACGGCCGGCGGCTCATCGTGCTGGGTCACGGCGATGGCTTCGTAGCCCCCTTTGCCGGTGGCGACGAACGCGTAGCGCCCGATGAAGTTCATGAAATTCGTGCCCTGCATGAGGAGTTGGGCCATCCATGCATTGTTGTCGCCCGCGCGCGAAACGTGGCAATCGGTGCAGGTTTTCGTCTCACGGGCGCGAACGGTGTGAGGCACGAAGGGACTGAAAGCCTGGCCGCTGAAGCCTTCGGCGGAGATGGTTTGCTGCTGGTAGTAGAGCCAGTCGCGGTCGCTGTTTTGCGAACTCACTAGCACGGCGCACGCGGAACGAACGGGAGCGACGCGGTGTCCGGTGACCGTACCGTCGATGCCCAAGGTGTATGCGTCGTCGCGCAGCACCTGGAAGTTGTAGGAGGTCCAGTTGCGGGTGGTGAGGCCTTCGTTGTGCAGCATGGGCGTGCGCTGGTTGGCGGTCATCGAAAGATGGCAGCCGTAGCAGGTCGGTGCCCACGAGGAGTGGCAGGCATAGCAGGTCATGCGCTGGTTGGAGTGCGCAAGCTTCGTTTCGTCTTGCGGAGCGTCCCCCCAAGTGGTGCCGCCGTGTTGCAGTGTCTTCGCGAGGCGCGACTTCTCGCTGTAGTGCGAATTGCCGGGGGTGATCGTGTCGAGGACCTGGACAACTTCCCACTCTTTGTCTTTCTCGAGCATTGAGCGCTGATAGAGCCTGCCTTCTTTCCAGTAGAAACGGCGCTCCAGCCCTGGCGTGCGCAGGCGGGACAGGTTGGTGCCCCCGTTGGGAGCAGCCGTCCCGGACGTGACCAGAGTTGCGCGCTGCTGGATGGAACCGTGGCAGTCTACGCAATCGATCTCGACCGCGTTGCGGGTTTCGCCGTAGAGCTTGCCGTTACCGTGGCTGTCCTGCTCGAAATGGCAGTCGATGCACTGCATGCCTTTTTCCAGGTGAATGTCCTGGAGGTGGACGGCCTTCTTGAATTTGTCGGGATCATCGAAGGCGACAGGCTTGTCTTCGGCGTCGAGCAGCGTGCCTTTGCGGTCGTGCTTGAAAACGGAGCGGAAGATCCAGCCGTGGCTGTGGAAGTCTCCGAACTGAGTGTGCTGCAGTTGCTGGTTGAATTCGGGTGTGCCAACTTTCTGAAGAAAATCGACATCAGACCAGAGGCCGCGAATGGCGGAGCGTTCGGGATTACGAGTCTGGATCTGATACTGGTCTTGGGCTGACGGGTGGCGCTGTTTGTGAGGCCACATGTACTCGCCGTCCATTTCGTTGTCCCACCAGGTCATGCCGTAATAGGTCGCGACCATATTCGTGCCCGGATGCATGTGGCACGTCATGCACTGGCTGGAAGGAATGGAGCGCGTGAACTGGTGGCGAAGCGGGTGGCCAGACTGATCTTTGGGGATGGTGGGATCGGCGGTGGCGCTGTGGCCTAGATTTCCAAATTGCGCGTAGCCGCTGGAATGTTCGGTTGAGCGATCGTTGGCGTATACGACGTGGCAAGCACTGCACCCGCTGGAACGGTAGTCGCCGGGCTGGTCGTTCGTTCCGGGAAATGAGAGCAGGGGATCGAGCAGGCGCGTCTTCTGCAGGCCGAGAAAGACCGGGTCGGTGCGGAGTTCTGTGCCGAAGCCGCGCTCGCTGAGCTTGATCTCGGGCTTGCCGGGATCCGTGGCGAGATCGGGATTGCCGGTGTCGGGACGTTTCCGTCCGCCGCGTTCGAAAACCCGAAGCACGTTGCCGGGCTGGGAAATTTCCCACCGCTCGAGAGGGTCGAGATAGGGAAGCACGCCTTTTTTTTCGGTTTCCTCGGCGGTGGGCTGCGGGAAGGTGAGCAGACGGCGCGGCTGGCCGTCGGGGCCGTAGCTTTCGCCGAAGTGCGGAGTCTTGAAAGGCACTGCGCCGTTGTTGTAGAGAGCGGCGCCCCAGAGCATGGCGCCGTGGGTCATCATGCTGGTTTGGACTTTGCGGACCTCCGCGGTGTGGCAGCCGGAGCGTCCGCAGGTTTGCTCGGCGACGCGCAGATCGCCAGGGTTCACGAAGCGGAGATAGTCGGTGTCTTCCCTAAGCCAGTCGGTGTAGGCGCGCACGGGGTTAGCGGCGTTGGTTTGGTTGGAGAGGATGCGCGGCTGGGGATGCGCCTGCGTCTTGGCGGACTGATAGTCGGAGGAGGCGGGTGGAGTGCCGGGGCTGATGTGCGCTTCGGCATTGCCGCCGTGGCAGTCGGTACAGCCGAGCCGGACGGTGCCGGTGGTGTGCATGGTAGCGCTGTCCATGGGGGTGTGGCAGGTCTGGCAGCCAGAGGACTTGGCATCGGCGTCAGGCTGGGGCTGGCGGAGGAGTGGGTCGTCGGAGGCGGCTGCGAGGGTCGTCAGCAGTACTACCGCTGCAAACACCAAGAGCGCGACAGCTCTTCGGCCGTAAGACGGCAACGTTGTACTCCCCACAGCAGGTCCTTCGCTTCGCTTAGGATGACAATTCATATATGGATTCAAAATTGAAATTTCACACTCGCAAATCCTGCGAACGGCGTCTTTCCGGTGAAAATGTCTTCCAAGCCACGGCCGGGGATGAGGCTGGAGAATCCGGCGCGAATCACAATGTTCTCGCTCAAGGGTGGCCGGTATTCCGCACCAATACCCAGGTCGGTGCCAATGGCATGATGAATCGGCCGCTGGAATAGAACGATTTCGATCGGCTCGGTACGGTCAAAGCGCAGGTAGTTTCCGTTGACGAAAGCTTTCAGTTTTGGCGTGAGGTCGAAATCGGCGCCGAGGTTCCAGAGCCAGATGCCTGGATTGACGAAGTTTGCCTGACCTTCTTCTTTGCTGGAGCGCAGGCTGGGCAGGAAGCTACCGGGGCCGACTAAGTTCACTCCCGCACCGGTGAGGCGCAAGCCCTCGTGATTGAAGAAGCTGAAATCGCTGCCGGCGAAGTGGGTGTTGTCGACGATGGTGTCGAATCCGCGGGCGGTGCCGTCGGTGCGGGAGGCGCCGGAGCGATTGTTTCCGTCACCGGAAGAGTAGAGAAATGAGGTGCGAAAGCGGATCCAGTCCTGGTCGACTGAGAGTTCCAGTGCCGCCATCTGCGCGTTGATATCCACGCGGCGGCCAGCGATCGGATTGAGAGTGTCGTGCCCTAGCGCTTGGTAGAAGGCGTGGCTCACGTTGAGGCGGCCGACGTGTCCGTTACTCGTCCAGCCGAGGTAGTAAGCGCGGATGCCGTGGGGCAGGACGCCGTCGCCCACCACGAGGCCGATGGGTGCGGGGCGCACCAGGAAGCCGTTATCGTCGAAGTGAATGCTGGGATCGTCGCGGTTGTAGTGGAAACTGAATTCGTTGGTGAAGCCTTTCCGAAAGAAATCCTGAAAGTAGACATTAGCGACGTAAACTTGCTGATCGCGTTTCTCGAACGTGTTCAGGCCGCTGTTGGTATTCTTTTCGAGAAAATAAAACCAGGCAGCGTTGTAGTTGATGCGGTTCGAACGAAGCGTTCCGAAGAAACGAATGCCCGGCTGTTCTTCCGAAAATAGAAATCCGCGGAAATCGCTATTGAACTGCTGAATACCCGCGCGCACGGATACGAAGTCGTAGTTCGGGCTCAGGTCGCGGAGTTTGGCCTCGACGAAGGCCTCCTGAATGGCAACATACTCGTCGAAACGGTTGACGCCTTTGCGGACGTCGACGTTGACGAGGCCGCGTTCGCGGGTTTGCAGAAAATTCAGATTGAACTCGGGTGTGAAGCGAATGCGCCAGTCGACCGGGCGGAAGCTGGTGTCGCCGTGGAAGAGATCAAATGAGAAGCGGAAGGTTTGCGAGGAAAACGATTGTTCGCCGCGTCCGAAGAAAGGAAAGTTATTTCCGCCGGCTCCGGAAGCGCCGCTGGGCAAGTTCAGGCGGCGCACCTCGGCGGATGTAATGCTCTCGCCGGTAAAGTTCAGGAACCATTGCTGCCCGAAAATGGGATAGTCGCCCTTGAAACGGTTGCGGTTGAAGGGGTCGTACCAGCGTGCCTTGACGTATGGGACGTCGGGCTGCGTGGCATAGCGGCGCCACTCGGGCATGGATATCCACCAGCGATCTGCTTGAGTCTGAAAGTTGGCGGAACCGGGAGGAATTGTTTCCGGTGGCAGATCTACCGGGCTTGGCTCCGGCGCGGTGGAAGCTACGCCGGGATAGTTGGAACGCGAAGTGGCGGGGGGCAGTGGGGCGGTGCGCAAGCCGGCAACTCCCGCGGGACCGACATCGTTTTGGAGCGCTGCCGGTATAGGGAGGAGCACGTCGAGGACCACGAATTCACCCGCAGCGAGAGGCAGTTCGGAGAGCAACGCTTGGGGGAGACCATCGATCTCCACCGCTATGGTGTAGCTGCCGGGTACCAATGGGACCGGAGGATGTTTCGGCAGGCTTTCATCGGGGAAGCGGAACAGGCCTTCCGCGCCGCTTTGGCCCGAATAGAGGAAGCCTGAGCCAGACTTCAACGTGATACGAGCGGCCGGGATTGCTTTGCCGGACTGATCGTGGACGCGTCCCTGCACCGAGATCGGCCGCAAAGCCCTGCCCTCGGGAAGCACCCGGTCCTGTGGCGATCGGGATACGATGCGAATTCCGGCCACCAATCCTTCGATCTGAGCACAAGCCAGCGGACTCAAGCTGGCCCAAACTGCAATGCAGGCCGCAAGCCGAAGGTAAGAACCCGGGTTGGACGAGGGCTGGGGCCGCAATGGATGCGCTCTTGTTGAAAGAGATGGAACCTCTAGGTACCACACTCTTCGCGGCAGGGACAATACACAATGAAGTAACTCAGGTTACCGCGGACGCGCCTAGTCACTTTGCAAACTGAGAAGACCGTTGTACGGTGGCAGTTTCCGGAGTGAAATTGCAGGGGCGATGCGATGGATCGCCAGAAGGCACTGGTTTGTTCAGTAAAAACAGGTTTCTTGCCGCCGTCCTGACTCTCGCGCTGCTGGCCGCTGGGGGCATTTTGCTTTCCTGCGGCGGCGTCGGTGGTTCCTCGAATCCAGTGGGACCACCCCCGGTCGCGGCGCCGCTGGCGCAAGCCGACGTGGGTAACATTGTGCAGGCGGTGGCGCAGTCGGCGCAGCAGCCCATGGTGATCGCGGTGGCGGACCGGGCGGGCGGCATTCTGGCGATCTTCGTCACCCAACCGAGCGCTCCGGCAACGGGATTGGGAAATTTTGACCAATCGGAAGACGCGCAAGAGTTAGCAGTCGCGCTCGCCCGAACGGCCGCCTTCTTCAGCAACGATCAGGCACCCCTCTCTACCCGGACAGTGCGTTTTATCAGCGGCATTCACTTTCCGCCGGGAGTTGCGGGAACTGCGAGCGGAGACCTTTATGGGATCGAGAATACGAACCGGGGATGTCCGCTGAACACCGCGTATTTGCCGGGGAAAACTCTGACTCCGGCCCGCTCGATTGATGGTTCCACGACTGGCCTGGGCATTATGACTGGCAAGGCCGACGTGTTGGACAGCGATCCGACTGCCGTCAATCCCGGCGGAATTCCCATCTTCAAGAATGGATTTGCCGTGGGTGGGGTGGGGGTGGTGAGCACCTCGAATGCGGTTGCCGAATATGCCGCCTTCGCGGGAGCAACGAATGCTGGATTTCTTCCGTCTCCCGATCAGTTGCCGCCGCCTGGCGTGGTGATTGTTGGAGGAATTGCGCTGCCATTTGTGAACCAGACCACGCCGCCTGCCAGCGTCACGCCGGGGCCGAATCCGGGGACGTACGTTCAAGGGCCCACCAACGGGACGCTGCCTCCGGACGGACTGCTGGCTGGTCCCAGTGCGGGGAGCGGCGGACTGACGCAGTCGGACGTGCAGACGATCATCAGCCAGGCGGTGGCCACGGCGGAGATCACGCGTGCCGTGATCCGTTTGCCGCAGAGCTCACGAACGCGCATGACGATTGCAGTGGCGGACCTGGACGGTACCATCCTCGGGTTGCACCGGATGCCGGATGGAACGATGTTCAGTGCCGACGTCGCGGTCGCGAAGGCGCGCAACGTGATCTGGTTCAGCGGCGGGGGATCGGCCGATCTGCCGGAAATTCCGGCGGGGACGGCAGTAACAAATCGGACAATCAGTTTCGGCGCGCAGCCGCTGTTTCCGCCCGGAATTGACGGGTCGGGGCCGGGCCCCTTCTTTTCTCTCTACCAGTTCGACACGGCAACCCCTTGTACGCAGGGTTCCGACGTATCGAATCCGCCGAACCACAGTGGCGTTGTATTTTTTCCCGGCTCGCTGCCGCTCTACAAGAATGGTGTTCTGGTTGGGGGCCTGGGCGTAAGCGGAGACGGCGTGGACCAGGACGATTACGTTACATACAACGGGGCCATCGGCTTCTTGCCGCCGCAGGCGATCGATGCAGACAACGTGGTCATCGACGGCGTGCGGATGCCGTTCCTGAAGTTCCCGCGGAACCCGCTGAACTAAGTTAAACCACTCGTCCGCCTACGCTGAACTCACAAGGGGAGCCACCACCCGCCGCAGCGGATCGCTCAATCCGCGCATGACCCGCTCAAACTGCGGGATGTCGAGCGACTGAGGGCCGTCAGAAAAAGCTCGCTCGGGGCAGGGGTGCACTTCGACGATGATGCCGTCGGCGCCCACTGCGATTGCGGCGCGCGAGACGGCGCCAATCAGGCTCTGCTTGCCAGTCCCGTGGGACGGGTCGGCAATTACAGGCAGGTGGGATAATTCCTTTGCCAGCGCGATGGAAGCAAGGTCCATCGTATTGCGGGTGGCGGTTTCGAAGGTCTTGATGCCGCGCTCACACAAGACGACGTTGCGATTTCCGCCGGCCAGTAGGTATTCCGCGGCCAGCAGCCATTCCTTCACCGTGGCCGAGGGCCCGCGCTTGAGCAGAATCGGCTTCTGGAGGGTCGCAAGTCGGCGCAGCAACGCGTAATTCTGCATGTTGCGCGCGCCCACCTGGAGCATGTCCGCGTATTCGCAGATGAGGTCCACATCTTCGGTGCTCATCACCTCTGTGACCACCGGAAGGCCGGTCTGTTCGCGGGCCTCGCGCAGGATCTTGAGAGCTTCGATGCCGAGACCCTGGAACTCGTAGGGAGAGGTGCGAGGCTTGTAGGCTCCGCCGCGCAACATGGTGGCGCCTGCCTTCTTCACGCCGTGCGCAGTCTCCAACAGTTGCTCGCGCGATTCCACCGAGCACGGGCCGGCAATCACGACCACGTCGGGGCCCCCGATCTGGATTCCGCAGACTTCCACGACGGAAGGCGAGGGACGGGTCTGGCGGCTGACCAGTTTGAAAGGCTGAGCGATGGGGACGACGGTATCGACGCCCGGCGCAACACACAGGGCCTCGATCTCGTGGCGACGGCCGCCGCTGCCGACAGCGGCGACAATTGTGCGCTCGGTTCCGCGAGTGATGTGGGGCTGGAAGCCAGCCTCGCGAATGCGCTGGATGACGTGCTCGATCTGTTCGGGTGTGGCGTTGTCGGACATATTCACGATCATGGCGAAATCCTTTCGATGGACGCAAAAAGAGAAAAGCCGCGATCTTTGATCGCGGCTCTGGGTGGAATCACCTGGGCTGTCGCTATTGCACCGACACGCTCCAGTCCCCCAGCGCCGCCGCAAAAGTAAACCAATAGCGGCCAAAACGGTGGGAGGTGGTAAATCGTTTCATAATTGACACACCGAAAAATGCTCGGACTCCGACTACTGGTTGAGCGAGCTCGCAACGCTGGAAAAAGCGTTGTTGGCATTGCCACCGATCAAACGAACCGTACCGATGACGAGTACCAGAATCACCGCCAGCATCACGGCATACTCGGCGATGTCCTGTCCTTGTTCGTCCGACCAGATCCTACGGCACAACTGAAGCATAGACCCTCCAGGCCCACGGGGGAGTTAAGACCCGAACTAGACTGTAGATAATGACGACTTCAGCGGCGATTGTCA
The DNA here is from genome assembly GCA_003154055.1 of Acidobacteriaceae bacterium. Classification (GTDB taxonomy): domain Bacteria; phylum Acidobacteriota; class Terriglobia; order Terriglobales; family Acidobacteriaceae; genus Acidiflorens. The sequence continues at coordinate 14,742 of PMCH01000184.1, read as the reverse complement.
ATCGTTGGCGGGCGCTGTTTTTAACAAGATTTCATACCCACATCAGGACTCAGAGACGGATGGCTTTTGCACCGCGAAAGAAGCGGTGAGCAGGCTGCAGCGCCGCAGGCACGGCAAGGAGGCGTTGCAAGAATTTTCTCTTTCGGTGCAACGGGCTGGCCGGGACACGGCGGAATGAGTCCTGGGATCCGGCCACTACTGGCCAGGGCCCGGTGCTGGCGGCAAGACACTGGCCGCACGGTCGGCACCCATCAGTTGAACCGCAGACCGCGTGGCGAAGTCCAGGACGCGTCCGGGGAAAACGCCGAGGTATAGGGTAGCCAGCACGCACACCGCCATGGCAAGGCCGGCAGCCGCCGGCACGCGCGTGAGGGGCACTTCGGCGCGCGGCTCACGCATGTACATCATCACGACGATCCGCAAGTAGTAGTAGGCGCCCACCGCGCTGTTCAGCACGCCGATGATGGTCAGTCCTACCAGGTTCGCGTGCAGAGCGGCGCTCAAAACGTAGAACTTGGCGAAGAAGCCGCCGGTGATTGGAATCCCCATCAACGACATCAGGAAGAATGTGAGCGTTGCCGCCAGCCAGGGCGAGCGGCGGCCCAGGCCAGCATAGTCCTCCAAGGTGACGTACTTCTCGCCGGCGTTGGCGAAGTGGCTGACGACGGCAAAAGCGCCGACATTCATCGCAGCGTAGGCCGCGGTGTAGAACATGGCGGCGGATGTTCCCAGTTCCGGCTGTGCGGCGAAGGCGATCAGCAGGTATCCGGCGTGCGCGATGGAGGAGTAGGCGAGGAGGCGTTTGACGTTGTCCTGTACGAGCGCGCCGATGTTGCCCAGGGTCATGGAGAGCGCGGCCGAGACCCAGAGCAGCCAGAAGCGGCCCGGGGCGTTGGTCTCGAAGAGCACGCGCAGCAGGACGGCAAAGGCAGCGGCCTTGGGGCCGGTGGACATCAAGCCAACGACGGGAGCGGGCGCGCCTTCGTAGACGTCGGGCGTCCAGATGTGGAACGGAGCGGAGGCAACTTTGAAGCCGAGGCCCACAAACATCAGGGCGACTGCTACGTAGGGGAGTAACTGGTTGTTGCCAGAACGCAGCGATGCGCTGATGACGTCGATGTTGGTCGACCCGGTTGCTCCGAACATCATCGCGACGCCGTAGAGGAAGAAGGCGGTGGCGAATGATCCGAGCAGAAAGTACTTGAGCGAAGATTCACTGCTGGAGGCTTCGCGGCGGCGGAACCCGGCCAGAACATAGGTGGAGATGGACGAAATCTCGAGGGCGATGAAGATCAGCACCAGTTCGATGGCCGAGGACATCAGGCACATGCCGACGGTGCAAAACAGAATCAGTCCGTAGTATTCGCCGGCGCGGATGCGCTGCACGGCCATGTACTCGTATGAAGTCAGGATGACGACCGCGGAAATTGCGATGACTAGGATATGGAAGAAGACACTGAAGCCCTCGACCCGGATCGTGTTCGAGAATCCGATGCCCGGATTCCGTGCCATGAAATATGTGGAAGCGAGCGCTGCCAGGGTGCCAACCAGCGCGATCGTGCCGAGCGACTTGTGGCTGCTGTCTTCGTCGAGCAGGGGATCGACGACCATGATGATCATGCCGAAAATGGAAAGAACAATTTCCGGCAGGATGCGCAGGTAGTCGGCGAGTGGGGGCGCAATGAAGCCTTGTGCCTGGAGGAACAGAGCGGGGAACATGTGGAGGGGCATCGTCATTGGCCCACCACCTTGCTGACGAGCTGCGTGAACGGCGCGAGCGCAGTCTGTACAGCCGGGTCAATGGAGCTCAACCACAGAATCGGAGCGACGCCCATCGCCAGCGCTGCGGCGGCAGCGGGGACGAGTGCGGTCTTCTCACGGAGATTCAGGTCGGGGAGAGTACTGTTCACCGCGTGCGTCACCTTGCCGAAGAAGACGCGCTGGTACATCCAGAGCAGGTATCCGGCACTCCAGATCACGCCCGTGGCGCCGAGGATTCCGTAAACGGGGTTGGCCTGGAAAGCACCGCTCAGCACCAGGAACTCGCCGATGAAGCCGTTGAGCAGGGGCAGCCCAACCGAGGCCAGCACCGTGAACAGAAAGAATGCAGCGTACTTAGGCATGGGTGTGGCCAACCCGCCGAAGTCAGAGATCTCGTAGGTGTGGCGGCGTTCGTAGAGAATTCCGGCCAACATGAAGAGCGCGCCGGTGGCCACGCCGTGAGCGAGCATGACGAAGACCGCGCCGTTGAGTCCGGCGGTGGTGAAGCTGAAGATACCGAGCACGACGAAGCCAAGATGGCTGACTGAAGAGTACGCGATCAGCTT
>PMCH01000184.1:5121-12397 GCA_003154055.1 Acidobacteriaceae bacterium | reverse complement strand
GCCAGCAGAACGGATCCGGCGGTGGGCGCTTCCACGTGCGCGTCCGGCAGCCAGGTGTGAAGAGGGAAGAGCGGGACCTTGACGGCGAAGGCAACGAAGAAGCCAAGGAAGAGCCATTGCGCGGCGGCTGCGAAGTTCTCCACGTTGCCGCTGCGNNCCGTGGCCGTACATGCCGATCAGCAGGGCCATCGGGATCAGCGTCGCTTCCCAGAAGAAGTAGAACAGGAACAGGTCGAGCGAGGTGAAGACGCCGATCAGCGCCGACTCGAGAATCAGCAGCAGCAGGAAGAACTCTTTGACGCGCTCGTGGATCGACGTCCAGGAAATCAGCACGCACAGGGGCGTGAGGAACGTGGTGAGCACGATGAGCCAGACGGAGATGCCGTCGATGCCCATGTGGTAGTGGATATTGGGGCTGGAGATCCAGACTTTATCGATTTCAAACTGAAAGCCGGGCAGATTACGGTGCAAATGGACAGGCAGGTGCAGCGACGCCACGAATGCCAGCAACGAGATGACCAGCGCGAAGACCTTGATGTCGCGGTCGCGTCGCGGGATGGCGAGAAGCAGCAGGCTGCCCNNGTGTTCATCGGACCCCCATCCAGATCATGTAGGCAATCACGACCGCGCTTCCGGCGGCGACCCAACCGGCATAGGAGCGGAGGTTACCCGATTGCATGTGACGCACGTTGTCGGAGACGTGGCGCGCGGCATCGGCGCTGTTGTTGACNNGTAGTACTTGTGGACAACAGCTTGGTAGACTCCGCCGAGGCTCGCGGCGATACGGGCAGGAAGTTCGGGCCGCCGGCTGTAGAGCAGGTACGCCAGGATCCAGCCAAGCGCCGCCACGCTGATCGAGACACCCATCAATAGATACTCAATGCTCTTCAAGGCCTCTGGGGGGCTTCCCTGCGCGACTTCCACAACTTTTTGTTGGAATACCGGATCGAGGAAATGTTCGAAGCGATTTCCATACCCGACGAGTCCCCCAATCACCGATAGCACAGCCAGGACGACGAGCGGCGCCAGCATCACCCGAGGACTTTCGTGCGGCTCGCCGTGACCATGACCGTGATCGTCGTGGCCGTGGGCGTCATGACCGTGCGCAGCCTGCAAAGTCGCGCCGCGGTACTCGCCTCCGAAGGTCAGGTACATCAGCCGGAACATATAGAAGGACGTGATGAACGCGGTAATAACGCCAACCAGCCAATACGCCGGTTCCCGTTCGAACGCCCTCCACAAAATTTCGTCTTTCGACCAGAAGCCTGCCAGCGGCGGGATACCGGCAATGGCCAGCGTGGCGATCCCCATGGTGGCAAACGTCCACGGCATGTACTGGCGCAGGCCGCCCATTTTGCGCATGTCCTGCTCGCCGCCCACGCCGTGAATCACGGAGCCGGCTGCCAGGAACAGCAGGCCCTTAAAGAATGCGTGGGTCATCAGGTGGAAGATACCGGCTGAGAAGGCGCCAACTCCGCAGGCCATGAACATGTAGCCGAGCTGCGAGACGGTGGAGTAGGCAAGCACCTTCTTGATGTCGGTTTGCGCGATGCCGATGGTCGCCGCAAAGAGTGCGGTGAGCGTGCCGATGATAGCGACCACCATTAAGGCGGAAGGAGCGCGCTCGAAGATCACGTGCGAGCGGGCGACCATGTAAACGCCCGCGGTCACCATGGTGGCCGCGTGGATCAGGGCGGAGACGGGTGTCGGGCCCTCCATGGCATCGGGGAGCCAGACATAGAGTGGAATCTGAGCGGACTTGCCGGCGGCACCAACCATCAGCAGGAGGCCGATCGAGGTCAGTAGTCCAACGCCGGCGGTTTCGGGCTGCAGTTTGCCCACGGCGTCAAATACCTGCGTGAAGTCGAGCGATCCGAAATGCTTGATGATCAGGAAGAGTGCGATCAGAAATCCGAAATCGCCGATCCGGTTGACGATGAACGCCTTCTTGCCAGCGGAGGCGGCGGAGTCCTTGGTGAACCAGAACCCGATCAATAGATACGACGCGAGGCCGACACCTTCCCAGCCGATGAACATCAGCAGGTAGTTCTTGGCGAGCACCAGCGTGAGCATGAAGAACATGAACAGGTTGAGGTACGCCATGAAGCGATAGAACCCGTCGTCGTCCCACATGTAACCGACCGAGTAGATGTGGATCAGGAAACCCACGCCAGTCACGACCAGCAGCATGACGAGCGAAAGCTGGTCGAGGTAGAAGCTGAAGTCCACCTGGAAAGTACCGGAACGGATCCAGTGGGCGAGATTGAGGGAGTAGGGTGCGGATGCCGAAGCGAAGCCAGAAGCAACCAGCAAGGCCACAAAGAAGGCCGCGCCGCAAAACACGAGTGCAATCGTCGAGATCGCCTTCTTCGACGATTGACGTCCGAAGAAACCGTTGATCGCCGCCCCGGCAAGCGGAAGCACCGGAATCAGCCACAAAAGACTTTCTATCAGCTTCGGCGTCATAGTTTGAGCAGGTTGATCTGGTCCACGTTCAGGGTCTCACGCGTGCGATACACGGCAATGATGATGGCGAGGCCCACCGCGGCTTCGGCGGCGGCCACTACCATTACAAAGAAAACGAAAATCTGACCGCTAAGCGCATGCCAGTGCGCGGCGAAGGCCACGAACGACAGGTTTACTCCATTCAGCATCAGTTCGATCGACATGAAGATGGCGATGATGTTGCGCTTGATCAGGAACCCGAGCACGCCGCAGGCAAACAGGACCCCGCTGAGCAATAGGTAGTAGGCAAGAGGGACCTCAGAAAGTGAGTTCATCAGCGCTCCTTTCCTACGGCCGCCAGTTCGCGTTTCTCTTCCTGGGCAGGCTCGGGGCGACGGTCCCGGACGATGGCTCCTGGTTTGCTGGCCAGCACGACCGCGCCCATGATGGCAATCAGGATCAATACCGACGTGACTTCGAAGGGCAGCAGGAAATCATGAAACAGGAGCCGGGCGACGTCTTTCGGGGGGCCGGGAAGGGCGCCGAGGGCAACCGCCTCGGTATTGGAGTGGCGCAAGACCGTCCAGGCTACAAGCACTCCGCCAATGGCAATGCCCGGAACGCCCAGGAGTAGAGCCACGCGGCTACCCTGAGTGTGCTCTTCTTCTCCGGCATTCAATAGCATGATGACGAAAACGAAAAGCACCATAATGGCGCCAGCGTAGACGATGACCTGGACGGCGGCCAGGAATTCGGCGCCCAGCAGCAGGTACTCGACCGCCAGCGAGGCCATCACCACGATCAGCGACAGGGCACTGTTGATGGGATGACGCTGCACCAGCAGGTTGATTGCGCCCGCGACGCAGATGGCTCCGAAGATCAGGAATAGAGGTAAATGAAGCATCTTTAGTTACTGAGCTCTTAGCTGTTAGCTCCTAGCTAGTGGCCAGTTTCTTACGCTCTCCACGCTACAACCAGCGCGGTCACCACCAGATTTGCAATCGCAATGGGCAGCAGCACCTTCCATCCGAACGCCATGAGTTGGTCATAGCGGAAGCGAGGGAGGGTCCAGCGCACCCAGACGTACAGAAACATGAAAAAGAAAACCTTCAGGCAAAACCAGACCACCGGCAGCAGCATTTGCACGATCGGCGGGCCGAATACCGGGCCGAGCCAGCCGCCGAAAAACAGGAGCGTAGCCAGGCACGCGACCGTCACCATGTTGGCATATTCGGCCATGAAGAACATGGCGAACTTCATGGCGCTGTATTCGGTGTGGTAACCGGCGACCAGTTCCGACTCAGCTTCAGGCAGGTCGAACGGCGTGCGGTTCGTCTCCGCGTAGGCGGAAATCAAATAGGTGAAGAATGCCACCGGCTGCAAAAAAATGTACCAATGCATGTGGCGTTGCGAATCCACAATGTCCCGCAGACTGAAGCTGCCGGCCAGAATCAGCACGCCGACCAGCGACAGGCCGAGCGAGATCTCGTAGCTGATCATCTGGGCGCTGGCGCGCAATCCGCCGAGCAGGGAATACTTGCTGTTCGACGACCATCCCGCCAGGGCCACGCCGTACACGCCCATCGAGGTGATGCCAAGGATGAGCAGTAAGCCGATGTTGAGGTCGGTGATTTGCAGGGGCGTGGTGATCGGGCCCACCGTCCCCAACGGACCCAGGCTGAAGGCGGGGATGGTCAGCGAGTTTCCGAACGGGATCACGGAAATCGAGCTGATTGCGAACACCACGGCAATGATCGGGGCCGCGATGTACAGGGTCTTGTAGACGTACGGCTGGGTGAGGTCCTCCTTAAAGATGAACTTCACGCCATCGGCGAGCGGTTGCAGCAGGCCGAACGGGCCGACCCGGGTGGGCCCCCAGCGGTTCTGGATTCGGGCCGACACTTTGCGCTCCAGCCAGACGCTGTAGGCGACCGCCGTCAGCAGAATAGAGATCAAAGCCGCCGACTTGATGATCGAGATGATGATGTAGGTCGTTATGCTCAAACTTCCTTACCTTCGCCGATACAAGCCAACTGCAGATCCCTCGCTTCGCTCGGGATGACAAACCGAAAAAACAAACGTGATTAGTCGGCCGCGACTTCCGTGTCTGCCGACTTGTTTTCCATTACCGAATTCAAGGTATGCGAATAACGGCCCAAGGTCCCAGAGCTGAATAAGTCGTCATTCGCCGGGACGATGAGTTCGGGCCGGTGCATGGTGCCCGGACCGCCAGCTGCGATTTCCAAATGCTGATCGTTACCGGCCAGAAGATCCATCCGCGAAACGTCGTAGCCGGGTACTACGCGCTGGATCTCGTCGAGAATCGCAATCGGATCAAGCGGCGACATCTTGGGCTCGAGATTATGCGCTTCGAGCCAGACAGCATGACGATCGGCCTCGCCAGATTGCGCGCCTCGGGTCTGGCCCATGTCGGAGTGCGTGCCGCCGCCGAAGGGCACCAGTTTGCGTACTTCCGCCCCCATGGCATCGGCGATGCGGACCATCATCTCGAAATCCGGTTTCGTGTTGCTGACTTCTCCGGCCTTCTTTATCAGCTGGAGATCGCCGCAAGTATTCGTACAGCTGCCGGATTTTTCGTATGCGTTCGCTGCCGGCAGAATGACGTCGGCGATCTCAGCGGTTTCGGTCAGGAACATGTCCTGGACAACGACGAACGTCTTCGAAGTGGCAAAGGGATCAATCCCGAGTCTTCCAAAGGGATTGGAACCGACCACGTAGAGAGCCTTCAGCGTGCCAGTTCGGGCGGCTTCCACCATCTCGGGCCCAGCCAGGCCTTTTGCGGAAGGGAGCGGGCCCCACTCCTGGTGGAAGGTGCTGGCATCGGTGACTGGGTGATAGCCGGGCAGCAGGTCGGGATAGAGTCCCATGTCGGCGGCGCCGCGAGAATTTGCGTAGTCGCCAAGACAGATCAGCTTGGCCCCGGTCAGAGTCGAAGCGAAAGTGGCCAGTTTCTGAATATCCGCGCCACGTAGCTCCGATCCAAAGGCGATGACAATATTTTGCTCTGCGCGAACTTTGTCGCGCAGGGCAGTCCAGGTTTCGCGAGTCGCGCCGTCGGTTTGCAGCGAATCGAGAACGGAATCGTCTCCGGCGAGGAAGGAAACCGCTTGGGCTTCCGCGCCAGCCGGAATCAGACCGAACGCTGCTGCCTGGCGCCGCAGCTTGATCGGTACGGAATTTATCACGTAGAGCCGTGAGCGGTGCAGGCGAACGTTGTTGCGAATCTGGTAGGCGAGCAGTGGATGCTGGTTGGTCGGATCGTTGCCGATCAGCAAGATTGCCGGCGCGGTGTACACGTCGCGCATGGACGCCGTCATACCGGGCTTGCCGTGCAGCGCTGCCGCCAACGCCGGATAGTCGGCGGTGCGGTGATGGTCCACGTTGTTGGTCTTCAGAACCGTGCGGGCAAACTTCGAGAGCAGGTAATTCTCTTCGTTGGTCGTCCGATTGGAGCCGATCACGCCGATGGCCTGTCCGCCGTCCTTGTCGCGAACCTCGGCGAAACGCTTGCCAATCATCTCGAATGCCTCTTCCCAAGTCGCGGGATTAAGTTTGCCGTTCTTACGGATCAGCGGCGTGGTCAGGCGTTCCTTGTGGTGCGCGAAGTCGAAGGCGTAGCGACCCTTGATGCAAAGAAAGTCGTTGTTGATGCCGCTCTTGTCGCGATTGTCGCCGCGGACGATCTCCATGCCCGTATCGCAACGCCGGATGCCCAGCGTGGTCTTGCAGCCGTCGCCACAGTGGTTGCAGACTGTGCCGACGTGGTTCATCTCCCANNTGGTTGGGGGCGATGACGGAGTTCACACCGCGGTTCTGCACACCGAGCGCCCAGACGTCCATGGCTTCGCCGCACACGCGCACGCAGCGGTAGCACAGGATGCAGCGCGGACGGTCGAAGTACACCACCGGAGACCATTGCTGCTCGTCCTTGTGGTTCTTGGCCTCCATGAATTTCGATTCGGCGGCGCCGTAGGAGAACGTCATGTCCTGCAATTCGCACTCGCCGCCGGCATCGCAGACGGGGCAATCCAGCGGATGGTTGCCGAGGAGCAGTTCAACCATCGACTTGCGCGCCTGGACGACTTCTTCATTGTTGGTGGTGACGATCATGCCCTCGGAAACCAGCGTGGTGCAGGCCGTCTGGAGCTTGGGCATCTTCTCGATTTTCACGAGACACATGCGGCAGGCGCCCTGCAAGGACAGATTGGGGTAATAACAAAAAGAGGGAACTTCGATGCCCACGGACTTGCAGGCTTCGATGAGCAGCGTCCCGGCCGGGGCCGCTAGCTTCTTTCCGTCGACGATGAGGTTTACGTCAGGCATCTAGTTTAGGCCAGCACTGGAAGCCGCTCCACTTTGCCCGTCTTCTCAAACGGGCATGGTCTGCCTTCCAGGTGATCTTCAAATTCTTTTCTGAATTTTTTCACGAACGCCATGGTCGGCATGGCAGCCGCGTCTCCGAGCGGGCAGAACGTTCGGCCCAGCATGTTTTCGGAGAGGTAGTAAATGTTGTCGATGTCTTTCCGGACACCCCCGCCGGCATGGAAACGCGTCAGCGTCTTCTTTAGCCAGTCGGTGCCTTCACGGCAGGGGATGCACCATCCGCAGCTTTCGTGCTGGTAAAACTTGATGGTGCGGAGTGCAAACTTCACGATGCACGCGGTATCGTCGAGGACGACTACGCCCCCTGAACCAAGCATTGAGCCGGCCTTGGCCAGGGAATCAAAGTCCATGGGGATGTCGATCTCTTCGGGGAGCAGTATCGGTGTGGATGATCCGCCGGGGACGACGGCCTTCAATTTCCGGCCAT
>PMCH01000184.1:3109-5106 GCA_003154055.1 Acidobacteriaceae bacterium | reverse complement strand
CCCCAAAGTCCGACGACGGCAGGGAAGGGAGGCCGTATGCGCGGAATGCCGCGCTTGCCTTCCAGCGACTCCATCAGCGCAGACTCTTCACCGACTTCGTAAGCTCCGGCGCCGCCGTGCCAGTAGATATCGAGGTCGTAGCCGCTACCGAAAATGTTCTTGCCGAGGTAGCCCTTCGCGTAGGCGTCTTTGATTGCCTTCTGCATGATGATCGACAGATAGCGATACTCACCGCGGATGTAGATGTATCCGGTGTGCGACCCCACGGCTAGGGCGGCGATCATCACGCCTTCGATCACGGCGTGCGGATCGTGCTCGAAAATCAGTCGGTCCTTGCATGTGCCCGGTTCGCTTTCGTCGCCATTGCAGAGGACGTATTTCGGTTTGGCTGACTGCTTGGGAACGAACGACCACTTCATGCCGGTGTTGAATCCGGCGCCGCCACGACCGCGGAGGCCCGAACTCTTCACCTCGTTGATGATCGCGTCGGGCTGCATGGCAAGCGCCTTCTGCACGGCTTTGTAGCCGTCGAGCGCGAGGTAGCGGTCGATGTCCGTCGCGCCCTGACCGAAGCGCTTGGAGACAACGCGGACCTCGTCGGGATGGGAAACCAGGTCAGCCAACTATTGCGTTCCCTTCTTCTTGTAGTCGTCGAGGACGTTGTCCATCTTGTCGGGAGTCAGGTTCTCGTGGAAATCGTAGTTCACCTGGACGGCCGGGGCCCAGCTACAGGCTCCGATGCACTCGACTTCCTCCAGCGTGAACAGGCCGTCTTGGGTTGTGCCTTTGTGCCCGATGCCGAGCTTCTTCTTGCAGTGATCGAGAAGTTCTTCACCGCCGCGCAGCATGCAGGCGATGTTGGTGCAGACCTGAACGTTGTATTTTCCGCGCGGCTTGGTGGTCAGCAGGGAGTAGTAGCTGATCACGTTGCGGACCTCGAGTTCTGTGAGGTCAAGGCGTTGCGCGAGTTCCGCGATCACCTCGTCGGTCAGATGACCGATCTCGTCCTGCGCGTAGAGAAGCGTCGGGACGAGGACGGAGCGTTTCGTCGGATAGTGGGTCAGCATATCCGCGAAGCGGCTTTCGAATTCTGGAGAAAAGCGCATTATCGGTCTATGTCCCCCAGCACAACATCGATGGACCCGATCACGGCGACTACGTCGGCGATCAGGTGGCCCTCGCACATCTTGGCCAGAGACTGCAGGTTCGCGAACGACGGGCCGCGCATGTGCACACGATACGGTTTCGCCGTGCCGTCGCTGACGATGTAATACCCCATCTCACCGCGGGGTGACTCGACTGCCTGGTACACCTCGCCTGCGGGAACCGTGAAGCCCTCGGTGATGATCTTAAAGTGATAGATGAGGGCTTCCATTTGGGTCTTCATCTTCTCACGGTCTGGCAGCACCACCTTGGGCGCGTCGGCTTTCGTCGGGCCTTCCGGCATGCCGGCGAGTGCCTGCTGCACAATGCCGATGGACTCGCGGAGCTCCTGCACGCGGCACACGTACCGCGCGAAGACGTCGCCATCTTTTCCCAGCGGCACTTTGAACTTGAAGTTTTCGTATCCCGTGTAGGGATCGTCACGTCGCAGGTCGATGTCTACGCCGCTGCCGCGCAAAGTCGGGCCGCCTGCTCCCAGAGCGATCGCGTCTTCGGCGCTCAACAGGCCTACGCCCTTTGTACGCATCAGAAAGATGGGGTTCCCGGTCAGCAGGCCTTCGTATTCATCCACATTGCCGGGGAAGCGGTCGGCGAACTTCTTCACTTTGTCGAAGAACCCGATGGGCGGTTCGAGAGCCAAGCCGCCGATGCGGAAATACGACGTCATCATCCGCTGTCCGCTGACCATCTCGAAAAGACGCAGGATGTCCTCGCGCTCGCGGAAGCAGTAAAGGAAGACGGTCATCGCGCCCAGGTCCATGGCGTGTGTTCCCAGCCAGACCAGGTGCGAATTGATGCGAGTCAGCTCATTCATGAGCACGCGCATCCACTGC
>PMCH01000184.1:0-3098 GCA_003154055.1 Acidobacteriaceae bacterium | reverse complement strand
TGATCCGAACAATCGTCTCGCCATCAATCTCCAATACCAAGCGCAGCACCCCGTGCGTAGAGGGGTGTTGCGGCCCCATGTTCAGGACCAGAGTCTTGTCCTGGCCGGGTTCAGCAACCGTAGCGGGAAATTGCGTCATGACTTAGCGGTAGCCCTCCACCGGATAGTCTTTCCGCAGGGGATGGCCTTCCCAGTTGTCGGGCATCATGATTCGTTGCAGGTTCGGGTGTCCGGTGAAGCGCACGCCGAACAGGTCGAAGACCTCACGCTCGTAATGGTTGGCGGCGGGCCACACAGATGTGACGGATTCAATCGCCGGGCTCGACCCGTCAACGCGTGCCTTCAGGCGTACGCGCTCTTTTGTCGGGATCGAAAGCAGGTGATACACAACCTCGAAGCGCGGTTCCGATGGATACCAGTCGACGCAGGTCAGGTCGCAAAGGTAATTGAACGGGCAGGCCGGGTCGTCGCGCAGAATGGCGCAGGCTTCGCGGATGAAGCTCTTTTCCACCCAGATCGTGAGTTCGTCACGGTCGAACTTCGCCGCCGGCACGGCAGTCGCGTTCCATCCCAGCAAGCGGGCGAGCGCCGGGTGCGACTTTAACTGTTCGATGTCCGTGATCGCGGGAGCCAGGGCCATCAGAAGTCCCCTCGCTGCGCTGCGGCGCGGCCCCAGTCCAGCACGCCCTTTTTCCAGACATAGAACAGGCCAACCAGGACAATTCCGATGTAAACGATCATCTCCCAGAAGCCGAACATCTTGAGTTCACGCAGGATGACCGCCCAGGGATAGAGGAAAACCGCTTCCACGTCGAAAAGAATGAACAGCATACCGACCAGGTAGAACTTGACCGAGAAGCGCTCCCGGGCGTCTCCGATGGGCGCTACCCCGCACTCATAGGGAGACATCTTGGCCCGGTTCGGTTTATGCTGGCCAATCAGCCAGGAAAGCGTGACGATGGCGCCCGCAATCGCGAAGGCGATCGCGAAATGCAGCAAAAGAGGCAGGTAGCGGGCGAAATAATAGTCGGGCATAGGAGGAGCTATATATAATTCGCGCCAAGCACGCTGTAAACGTTCTAGATTAGTTTTTGACTGGCGGCAGTGTCAAGCTAACTGCGAGTTTTAACAGTGGTTTAATCCCCGGGAGCATATTTCAACAACCGCGAAAGTCCGGTCCCCCATGATTTTTGGCTTCAATACGGATATCAAGCACGAGGACACCGTGTACCACGTGCAGAGCGAGGCGCGCGAAAGCGAACAGATTCTGCAGACGCAGATTTTTGTTCGTGGCCGGTGCATCGGAAAGTGTGCAATTTCCTATGCCGCCAGCAAAGCGGGGGGCGAATTCGGAGATCAGCACAAAGAAAAGATGCTGCGCGAGCAACACCGGCAGGTCATGGAGGCGATCCGGGAAGGAAAGATCGACTCGGTGCTCGACAAGCGGGATACGCCGGAAACCCTTGCCACCGTCAAGGAGTTGGAAGTGGAATGGCTCAATGCCAACTCCGTCCATACCGGCGGTACCCTGCTGATGGTGTTGCGCGTGACCGATGGAGGCGCTGCCGCGGAGGGTGCGAGGCTGACCTTCCGTTTCGCCCGGCCGGAGGCGCCGCCTTTGTATGCCCAGGTGCTAACCGATTCCCAGGGGAATGCTGAAATGAGCGTTCAGGTGGAAGAAGCTTCTTTGCCCGAGTCTTCCGTTCTGGTGCAGGCCAGCTATTCCGGACGCACCGCCACCCGTAAGTTCCGTCTCCGCGCGGCTGGCTAGGGATTGGCCCGCTTGCATCGTAGTTGCCCCTGCGCGAAAATTGCTGCCAATGAATCTGCTGATTAATGGAGAACCGCGCGTCTTTTCCGCCGAGAGCGTGGATGCCTTGGTCGACCAGTTGGGAATGAAATCCGACCGGGTTGCGATCGAACTGAACCGGGACATCGTGCCGCGCGACCAGTGGGCAAAGACCGCGCTCAAGGATGGAGACCGGTTGGAGATCGTGCATTTTGTGGGTGGCGGGAGCAGGCTCGGGCCAGGCCGCCGCTGAGAGGGGTTGCATTATGCGGAAAAATATGACAGCTACGGGCGCCAGCGTATTTTTGCTTTTGCTTGCGAGTTCGCTCTGGGCCCAGGGACCACATCGCTACCAGCCGGGCTTTAACCTGTTTTCCAAGGAACAGGACGTCCAGCTTGGGCAGGAAAATGCCGCTGCGGTTCGCAAGCAAATGGCGGTGATCAATGACCCGCTTCTGACCGACTATGTGAACCGGGTGGGGAAGCGCCTGGTGGCTTCCCAGGAAGCGCAGGAAAGCAAATTCCCCTTCACTTTCGAAGTGGTGGCGGATCCTTCGATCAACGCCTTTGCTCTTCCGGGCGGGCCGATGTTCATCAATACCGGGCTGCTGAAGGCGGTGGACAATGAAGCGCAGCTGGCCGGGGTGATGGGGCACGAGATGTCGCATGTGATCCTGCGTCATGGAACGAACCAGGCCTCCAAGAGGAACCTGCTCCAGTTGCCGGCGGTGCTGGCCTCGCAGATGGCGGGGAACTCTTCCATGATGGGGCAGTTGGCGCAGCTGGGAATCGGATTGGGAGCCAATAGCGTTTTTCTGAAATTTTCACGCAGCGCGGAGAGCCAGGCCGACCTGATGGGATCCCATCTGATGGCCGAGGCCGGCTACGATCCGATGGAGATGGCGCGTTTTTTCAACAAGCTCGGTGGCCAGGGCGGAGGCGCGCACGGGGATGTGGCCCAGTTCTTTTCCGACCACCCCAATCCGGATAACCGCGAAAAGGCGATCGAACGGGAAGCGCATATCCTGCCGCAGCAAAAATATGGCTATCAAAGCGGCGAGTTCAGCCGGATGAAGAGCGCGGTCTCGAAGATCCACGAACCACAGCCCAAGCAGCAACCGAAACCCCAGCCCCAGCAGCCAACGCAGTGAGGCGCTGCCGAAGGCGACGCGATCGAACGCCACACGAAATATGGCGGCCCTCGATCGGCGCTCCCTGCGTACCCAGATGTCCCTGCTCGGCAAGGGCTGCTATAAACTGAAGGAGTTACAGTTTCTTGCGATACGGCCCCGTAGCTCAGATGGATAGA
>PMCH01000295.1:1507-5337 GCA_003154055.1 Acidobacteriaceae bacterium | reverse complement strand
GTTTCATACAGGCGCGGCGGAGGGTTGCCGGTCATCGGTTCCCGGGAAAGGCCCTTGACGACAAGTCCTCCGAGTTTGTCGAGATGGACGATATCCTCGAACTCGATGCCGTAGCCGAACGTTCCGGAAGCGGCGATGATCGGGTTCTTCAGTTCGATGCCGGCGAAGCTGACGGTCAGGTCGGGCGGACCGGAGGGCGTCATTGCGTATCTCCTGGGGCTGAGGTGGCCTTGCGCTGAGCCGCGAGCGCTTCGGTCAGCACGCGCCCGGTAGCCTGCGCCGGAGCATTGATTCCGAGCAGAGAGGACAGCGTGACGGCGAGATCCACCGGTTCCGCGTGCGTGCGGTAGGTTCCGGACTGGAAGGCGAGTCCATAAAAAGCGAGCGGGACGTGAGTATCGTAGGAGAAGGGTGTGGCGTGATCGGTGCCTTTCGTTACTCCTACGACAAATGGGCTGGGGACACCCATCACGTACCAACCGCCGTGGGGAGAATAGCTGTGGCCGTAACGCCGCCCAAGCTCGGTGTTGGGAACGTCCCCGCGCGATAGTTGCGATTTGGTGAAATATCCCAGAAATCCGGCCTGGCGCATGGCATCGCCTGTGTCGGCCTCGGCGTCCGACTCCTTTCGGCCCGCGCTGGCAAAGGCGTCTTCGTTGAGCCATGCCAGCGGGAAATCGAAGTCGCGGAAGTAATCCGCCTTCTTCGCGTATCTTTTCGAGAGCAGGGCATTGATCTGGTCTTGCACTTCTTTGGAATCGCGGTTGGCTGCGGGGAGGAGGAGAGACTTCGCGAAATCCGGCAGGGGCGCAATGCCATGGTCGGCGGAGAGCGCGATCCAGACATTGGCGAGGCCGACCTGGTGCCCGAGAAAGCTGAAGAAGTCGGCCAGTTGGCGGTCGGTTTCGAGGGTCATGCTGCGCGCTGCGGGAGAATCGGGACCGACCCGATGACCGAGAATATCGTTGGCCGAGAGACTGACCACCAGCAGGTCCGTAGCGGGGCCGGTACCCAGCTTTTCGTATAGAACCGCCTCCTTGGCGAATTCGAACTGGTAGTCGTTGGCGAAGGGGGTGGCTCCGACCACTTCATAGAAGCCAGCGGGAGTTCCGTCCTTGCCAGCACGCGGGGCGGTGGAGGCTAGAACCCTGCCGTCGCTGTCTTTCCATTCGCGATTCCAGTACTTGTCGGCGCGGTGGCCGCCATTGAAGTTCTTCACCCACTCCGGAAGGTCCTGCCGGTAGTACGTGGAAGTAATCCAGGCCCCGGTCTTGCCATCAATCCAGTAGGCGCCATCTCCGGAGAATCCAGCGGGCAGGACGGCTGCACGGTCCTTCAGCGAGATTGCGAACACGCGGGCCTTGCCTCCAGTGGCCAGTTTCAACTCATCCCCGAGGGTGTCGCTGAGCAGGTTGTGGGGCGAGGCTCCGGGCGCGGCGCTGCTGATGCCGACCAGCCTCGTTTTCTCGTCTTCGACGGAGGTCACCATCTTCTTCTTCTGAGGATCCCACCATTCGTTGGCCAGGATGCCGTGCCCGCTGCTGTAGCTTCCCGCGAACAGGGTTGCATGGCCGGGGCCAGTTCTGGTATTTGCGTAGTCGTAGTTGCAGTCGGTGAAGTAGGCGCCACGGTCGAGAAAGATGCGAAAGCCGCCNNAATACCAGTGCCAGGCGCAAGGACCGGGGGAGTATCATCGCGAGTTAGTTTACATGTGAGCTGCGCGCGCCGGAAGCCAGTTGTGCCTCGGGGCCAAAGAAACTATTGGCGTCTGTGAGGAATCAAAATCGAACAGGAGGATTTTTCCGTGATTAAGTTTTGCAGCGCAGCCGCTTGTCTGATCGCACTGCTGGCATTGAGTTGGGCCGGGGACAAGCCATCGATTGCCGCATCCAAACTCGAACGGGGGAAGTACCTGGTGGAGGGCGTCGGATTATGTGGCGACTGCCATACGCCGCACAACGAGAAGGGCGAGCCGGTTACCGGCCAGAAACTGCAGGGCGCGACAATTGCTTTCTCGCCCACCGTACCGGTTCCGGTGTGGGCTGGGAAAGCTCCTGCCATCGCGGGTTTGACCGGATTGAATAATGCCGACGTTATCTCGCTATTGAGTGCTGGACAGACGACCAGGGGCATTCGCCCGCGGCCTCCGATGCCGGGATACAGGCTCTCAAAGCAGGATGCCGAAGCGGTGGTGATGTATCTGCGGTCGCTCGGGCCTGCCTCGGAGAAGAAGGCAACTCGGTAGGAAAGCCGGGTCGACAGGCCTCTGGGCATTGGCGCGGAGTTGCGGCGCTGCTCCGAGGGCGAGGGCGCCCTCGCTACTGCCAGTGAGACGCCGACGGCTACCTCCGCCCGACGATTTCAGCTACATTTAAAGAGAATGCTTGATTTGAATTTTGTCCGTGAAAACCTTGCGCTGGTGGAGGAAAAGCTGCGCCAGCGCGGCATGAATGCTGCCGAGATTTTGAAGGATTTCAGTGTGATTGACACTGAACGGCGGCAGGCTATCACCCAGACCGAAACGCTGCAGGCGCGGCGCAACCGGGCTTCCGAAGAAATCGCGAAACTGAAGAAGAACGGTCAGGATGCCACCACGGCGATCCAGGAAACCAAGGAACTGCGCGAGCAGATCCAGGAGAGCGAAAGAAAGTCTGTCGAAGCGGATGCCCGCCTGCGGGACATTCTGACCGCCCTTCCGAACCTTCCGCACGAAAGTGTGCCGGTGGGGAAGTCGGCCGAGGATAACGTGGAAACGCGCCGCTGGGGCACGCCTCCTCAGTTCGACTTCAAGCCCAAGCCGCATTGGGAACTGGGTGAGCACCTTGGCGTCCTCGATCTAGAGCGCGCGGTCAAGCTGACCGGAGCGCGTTTTGCGGTTTACTGGGGCCTGGGTGCGCGGCTGGAGCGGGCGCTGGCCAATTTCATGCTCGACCTGCACACACGGGAGCACGGCTATACGGAAGTCCTGCCGCCTTACCTCGTCAATTCCGAGTCGATGTACGGGACCGGCCAACTGCCCAAGTTCGCCGCCGATCTGTTTCGCGTGCCGCATGGAGAGCGCGACCTTTGGCTGATTCCGACGGCGGAAGTGCCGGTCACAAATCTCTATCGTGACGAGGTGCTGGACGGCGCCCGTTTGCCGATTTGCCTCACGGCCTATACTCCCTGTTTTCGCAGCGAGGCAGGATCGTACGGAAAAGACGTGCGCGGGATTATCCGCCAGCACCAGTTTCAGAAGGTGGAACTAGTGAAGTTCGTGCATCCGGAATATTCCTACGAGGAACTGGAAAAGCTCACGCGCAACGCTGAGACGGTGCTCCAGAAGCTCGGTATTCACTATCGCGTGGTCGCACTCTCGACTGGGGATATGGGACCGTCTTCGGCCAAGACGTATGACATCGAGGTGTGGTTGCCGGGGCAGGGGCTGTTCCGCGAGATTTCGTCGTGTTCGAATTTCGAAGCATTTCAGGCGCGGCGGGCGAACATCCGGTTCCGTCCAGAAGGCAAGAACAAGACCGAGTTCGTACACACGCTGAACGGCAGTGCGCTCGCCGTGGGGCGCACCTGGGTGGCCATTGTTGAGAACTATCAGCAGGCAGACGGCAGCGTGCGTATTCCCGAAGCGCTCCAGCCGTACATGGGAACCGACCGCATTGAAGTGAGGGGCGCATGAAGCGGCGGGTCGGAGCGTTTGCCATCGCATGAATTCCGAAATAGACTTGCAGCGGTCCGAAGCAGGCGTGACGGCTCATGAACGAGCCGTTTTCCCCATGAGCGCAATCTGGCGCACAATCCGCGGATACATCCTGTGGTCGTACGAGAGGGGCAGC
>PMCH01000295.1:0-1438 GCA_003154055.1 Acidobacteriaceae bacterium | reverse complement strand
CGTCCGGACACGTGCGAAGCTACAAAGTCTGGGTAGACAAGGAATAGGAAGAAGTACAGCGAATGAAAAACACCCTCAGAGTGCTGCTGGCCGGCCTGCTGCTTACTGCGGCGGCATGGCCGCAGGATAATGCCGCGGGACTGGACCGCGTGCTCGGGCAAATGGACACGGCAGCGCGCAGCTTCCGCACCACCGAAGCCAGCTTCGTCTGGGACCAGTACCAGAAGGTGATTGACGAGACCGACAAGCAGAAGGGGAAGATCTATTTCCGGCGCCAGGACAAAGACACGCAGATGGCCGCCGACATCAGCGAGCCGGACAAGAAGTATGTCCTCTACACCAACGCCAAGATCCAGGTGTATCAACCGAAGATTGACCAGGTGACGGAGTACACCGCGGGCAAGAACCGTGCCGACGTGGAAAGCTACCTGGTGCTGGGGTTTGGCGGCAGCGGGCACGAATTGCTTGCCGCCTACGACGTGAAGTATCTGGGGCCTGAGACGGCCAACGGTGCCCAGGCAGCGAAACTGGAACTGGTCCCGAAGTCAGCGCGGGTGCGCAACATTTTTGCGCGCATCCTTCTGTGGATCGATCCGGAGCGGGGAGTTTCGGTCCAGCAGCAGTTCTTCGAGCCCAGCGGCGATTACCGTCTCGCCAAGTACTCCGACATTCAGATCAACCAGAAGCTTCCGGACAACGTTTTCAAGCTGAAAACTAGCGGCAAAACGAAGTTTGTGTCCCCCCAGGGTTGAGCGTCCGAAGTCTCCCCGCCGGTTATCAGAATCGGGACGCACCAGCATAATCAAGCTGAAAAGTGGGAAGCAGGGCGATATACTGCACACGACCAGAGCTCTTGGAACACAGCGCTTGGCCAAACCGGCCGAGCGCTCCAGAAAGTCGAGTTCGAATGGCCAAAGTTTTTACCATTACGGTTCCGCCCGACCTGGGCCGCAAGAAGCGCGAGCGCACTGACGATCCCCGCTACGTGGACGGCCAGAAGAAACTGGTCGAAGCCATGAAGTATCTGGCGAAGTCGGACCCGGTGGCCAATCGCGCAGCCGTCGAACTGCTTTCCGAGCACGTCCGCACGAAATTCCGCATGAGCGACTCCCCGCTGGGCTAGCCAGGAACGAACCGCTCACAGCCGGTCGATGCAGTCAGGCGGTGTCTCTGTGGCTGACTACCAGTCAGATACAGGGGATCAGTTTTATTTCTGACCTCTTCGTATTGACATTCCTGCAAAGGTCAATACACTTACCCCTCATACGCGCGCGAATGAGCTTTCCCCGTTTGCAGCGCGCGAGGGGGGTCCCATGGGTAGGAGTTTCCGGTTTGCGCTGGTAGTGGTGTGCCTTTGCGCATTGGCCATTCCGTCTTTTTCGCAAAAGATCACAGGCGATATCTCAGGCGATGTGGCCGACAGCACGGGGGCGGTGGT
>PMCH01000113.1 GCA_003154055.1 Acidobacteriaceae bacterium | reverse complement strand
TTACATCAATTGCGGGCACGCCGGATAAACCCAGAGATGCTAATTGCTAGAGACAGCCCGGACCACAGGATTAGGCCAAATCCAATCCAGTATGTGTCGCCCATCCGATGTGGATAGATTGGGGTGACAGTGGCGATGCTTAGACAAAGCAAAATCATGGAGAGAGTCCCGAAGAGTTCGTACCAAGTGCGGCGTACCGGAGGCGAATGGGAGATGTAGCCCAGCAGTCTGTCGAACCAGCGTCCTACGCCATACCAGACCAGCGGCACGAAGGGGAGCGATGCGTACCACAGTCCCATATCTTTCCCATGAAAGAACAGGAGAGTGATTGGAATCGCCAAAACAAATGCGGGAAAGTTGAGCACGATGCCGAGCTTTTCGGCAATCACCAGCGGTTTGGGTTCCATCGGTTCCCACGCGATTGAACTTTCTTGATAGGCAGCGGGGTGGTAGGCAGAGTCACCGTCAGCGCTGGACAAGGTGCGGTGCCGTTGTGCAGTTGCATAAAACAGAAGGGCAACATGCATGAGAGTGAACAAAATCGGTAGCAGGCGACGAAAACCGATTCGGCGGATCATGAATTTATAGACACCGCTTCGCGTCGAGTGTGGTCCAACGGAATCCTACTCTAAGTTCTAGTTGGCGAAATATCGCCATTTCACCAGCAACCGCCAACCGGTGTATCCGTTTGAGCTGAGTTCGGTCTCAGCCGCTTTCCTGTCCCCCAAGCGCGATAATATGCGTAGTTCGTTACCGTTCGCCCGAAGGACGCGGGCAGGAGTGCCCGCGCCACACGATCCATCTTCGAAAGGAGGCCGCTCATGACTTCCGCTGTACGAATGCCCGCTGTCGCCGGACGCTTCTATCCGAGCCGGCGCGATGAACTGCTTCGCGATATCAGCAACTACAGCACCACCTCCGAGCCCGCGCTCGCCGCCATCGGCTGCGTGGCTCCCCACGCCGGATACATGTACTCCGGCCACGTTGCGGGCGCCGTATATGCGCGCCTTGAAATCCCGCAGCGATGCGTCGTCCTATGCCCTAACCACACCGGCGCGGGACATCCGCTGGCCGTCATGACCCGCGCCGCCTGGCGGACTCCGTTGGGCGACGTCGCCGCCGACACCGAACTTGGCGCCGACCTTCTGAAGCGATTCCCCATGCTGCAGGAGGATGCCGCCGCCCACCGCAGCGAGCACGCCATCGAGGTGCAGCTTCCCTTCCTGCAAGCTCGCCAAGCCGAATTGCGGTTTCTTCCTATCGCCGTCGGCACCAGCGATTTCGACGCGTTGGCAGGACTGGGTGAGGCGCTTGCCGCGGCGATTGCCGCCGCCGGTGACAAGGTTCTCATCATCGCCTCCAGCGACATGAACCACTACGAGTCCGACGCTATCACGCGCGTGAAAGATCACAAGGCCATCGAGCGCGTGCTTGCCCTTGACCCGCGCGGCCTTTGGGATGTCGTGATGAGCCAGAACATCAGCATGTGCGGCTTCGGACCGACGGTTGCGATGCTCACCGCCGCCAAGCGCCTGGGGGCGAAAACGGCCACGCTGGTTAAGTACGCGACCTCGGGCGATGTTTCGGGGCACCTCGACCAGGTCGTCGGCTACGCCGGCATCGTTGTGAGTTGAATCGGCGGAGGGAGAAGGGCGAGTCCTTGGAGTTTCACTCCTCCCATGTTCGGCACAAAAAAACGGCCCCCGCAGGGACCGCCTTTTTAGTTTCTTGCTGACTACTGACTTCTGGCTACTGCGCTTCTAGTGCGCCGCGGGCTTCTTGTGCACCGGAGGTTTCTTGGCCGGAGCCGTCTTCGGAGCCGCCTTGGTCAGCAGAGCGCCCTTGTCCATCTGCATCACGAACGGCGTGGGCTCATACGAGACCGGAGTGCCTTCGAAGTCCAGCAACGACCCTTCTTTCGGGATCATCTTCAAGGGCATCGGCCCACCCATTTCCAGCACGATATCGGCGCGCTTGGCGTCAATGTCGTCGCTGCTGGCTGCGATCTCCAACTTCGTCGCCGAGGATTTGAGCACCAGGGTTTGTCCCAATTGCAGGGGCTTGCCCTTGATCGCATCCCAAACCTTCGCCTTGTCTTCCGGATCGCCGGCAGAAAGCACCAGCTCCCACTCGGCAAAAGCCATGTCCTTGGGCGCTTTGGTCTTCACCAACTCCTTCGCCTGTTGCGCAGGTGTGGGCGGTTCGTACTTCGTGATGGCAAACCCGGCGGGAGGCGTGTTGTTGGCTTTCGCTGCCGCCATGACGTCCGTCCAGCCCTGGTCCGATCCGTGATACTTGGTGTACTGCTTCTTGCCGTAGCCTTCGATCTGCGCTGCTGCCGGAGAGCCCGTTGCAAGGTTGGCCGCGCGGGCGATGAAGAATAGTCCGTTCAGGTTGTCGGCCGGCGTCGCGGTCAAGTAAGCCAGTGCCAGCGGATAGACATCGCGCAGATTCGCCGGATCGCCTTCCGCCGAAGCGCGCAGGTACTGCTGGGCCTTGGCGTTGTCCTTATTCTGCAAAGCGTTGATCCCGACCGCTCCATTGAAGATCACACCCGTCTGCAGCTTTAATTTCTGGAAATCCGCTTCGGGAGTGCCATCGGGCTTGGTCACAGTCAGCAGGCACGCCAACCCCTTCTCGCCGGCCTGCGAACCCTCGGCCAGATTCTGCGGCGTATTCTGGCCGCTCTCCGCGAGCGCACGCTTGGTAAAAGAAAGCAATGCCAGCGCGCGAATATTGCACGGGTTTGCCGCCACAACTTTCTGGGCGGTTTCGACCATCTTCGCGCTATTCCCCGACTTCTGGTAGGCGCCCATCAGCAACTCCAGCGCGTCTTCCTTCATCACGCTGTTGGGATACTGGGTGGCAAAAGCTTCCAGCCCGCTGATCATCGCGGCCGGATCGGTTTGCTGCGAAGCGCCCATGTATGCGTTGTATTCGGCGGGATCCTTGATTTCCTTTTTTTGCTGCGGCGCCGCCTGCCCCTGGGGTTGCGCCTGGGTTTGCTGCGGCGCCTGGGCCGGTGCCGGCGCGGAAGCCGTCTGAGCGACAGCGGTAGCGGCTACCAATACGGTCGCGAGAAGAATCTTCTTCATGTTTCTGTGGCTCCTTAACTCTTCAGGGAAGCTGGTATCGACATTCTGTCCGGCACACCCGAGCTCGCTTGCCGGAAGCTTGCACCATGAACTGACTTCGTCCGTGGGGATGATCCCGCCCATCCTGGGCCGCCTGTAAGATATACGACGGCTTGAGATTAGTCCGGTGAGCGGATTATAAGGATGTAGTCCCGCTAAGGCAAGCAAGTTGCTCACATTCGGCCTCCTCTCAGTTTCGATGCGGGAAAGGCCAAGGCAAGATGGATTCGGCCCGGCCCGTTCCAGTCCCTGAAAACGAGGCTTTCGTCCCGAGGAGACATTTCGCATGAAAACTGCATCCAACCCGCCCCTGGCTGGACAGATTGCCGTGATCACCGGCGCCGGACGCGGCATTGGCGCTGCCATTGCCGCAACCCTCGCCGGCCTCGGCGCCCGCTCCGTCCTCTGCGGACGCACCCGGGAAGCGCTCGAAGCCGTCTCGGCTTCGATCCACAACCAGGGTGGCCAGAGCTCGGTGATGGAATGCGATGTCACCGACCTGCGCTCGGTCGAATCGCTGGCAGCCCGGGTCGAGCGCACCTTCGGGCGGCTCGACATCCTCGTGAACAACGCTGGTATCGGCGGCGCGGGCGGGCCCTTGCATCAGCTTTCTCCCGAGACCTGGGACCAGGTGATGAATACCAACCTGCGCGGCGTGTACTACTGCATCCGAAGTCTTGCCCCGCTGATGATCCGCGGCGCCGGCGGACACATCGTCAATATCTCTTCTCTCGCCGGCAAGAATCCCCTTCCCAACGCAGCCGCCTACGCCGCTTCGAAGTGGGGACTGAATGGTCTGAGCTATTCCGTGGCCGAGGAACTCCGCGCCCACAACATTCGCGTCTCCATCATCTGCCCCGGCTCTGTGAATACCGGATTCAGCCCTCACCCAGGAAAGAACGCGGAGAAGATGCTGCAACCCGGCGATGTCGCCCACGCCGTGGCCATGATCGTGACCCAGGCGCCGCAGTCGTTCGCCAGCGAGATCCTGTTGCGGCCGACGCAAAAACCCTGAATATCCGCTAATCCTTGAAGAGGTTGTCGAATGCTTGCCGCGCATCGTTGGGGCGTTGGGCGGGCTTGCTGGACGTTTCTTTCTCCACCATCATGCGGATGGAATAAAACGAGCAGTCGTTGCGCTTGTCCTTGGGCGAGATCCGGTCGGGAACGGGCTGGTTGCACTCGAAGCGGCTGGAGGGATCAAAGTGCTCGCACTGCTTGCAGGAGTGCAGGTCAAAGCCGCACTTGGGACACTGGCCGGCAGGCTCGGCAAGGTTCTGCAGCAGCGTCCCACACTCGGCGCAGCGCGAAACGGTTCGCCGGCCCGGCATGTTGATGGGCCGCGGTCCAAAGGTGTTCTCTTTCTTGGCAGCCGCCGGTTTTTCCAGCTTTTCATGCCGTTCATTGCCGGAATCCTGGTACCCGCGCTGGCGATATTTGCGGTCGGACACGGAGGGCCTCCCCTGGGACGCCTCATTCTCCGCCTATTCCCCCACCGGGCACAAGCCCCTTCGCGCGTTCCGCGGGTCATCCCTGGCCTTGGAAACTCTCATCAATTCACAGCGCTTCCACCGGAGCGTGAATTGTTTTTCACATATCCGGGTGCTACCATCCGATATGTCAATGGTTGAAGGAGGTAGTTATGGCAGATCGTGACGGCAACAGCTTTTTGTGGTTCTTGGCTGGTCTTGGTGTCGGTGCCGCCGTGGGCGTGCTGTACGCGCCGCGCTCCGGAGATGAGACTCGCGAAGTGCTCCGCTCCAAAGCGGAGGAAGGACGTGAGAAAGTGCGCCGCGAGGCGCGCCGGGCGCGTGAACACGCTGAGGACTGGGTCGATCGCGGGCGCGATGTGCTGAACCAGCAAAAAGAACAATTCCGCTCCGCCTACGAGGCCGGCCGCCAGGCGTATCGCGAGACGACCGCTCCGGAAAGCGAAGAGCCGAAGAGCGTCTAAGTTTTTAGCCGGCACGCCGGTTGGGAGTGGCCATGGACAACAATCTGCTGACCGCATTTATCGCGCTGACGGCGTTCGCAGTCTTGATCCAGGCGGGGATCCTGGTAGCCCTTTATCTCGCGGTCCGTAAGACCACCGCGCGGATGGAGGCAATGACCCTGGAAATGAAGAACAAGGCAATCCCCGCCCTGGATACCGCGCAGAGCATGCTGGTGCAGTTGCGTCCAAGAATCGAGACCATGGCCGTCAATCTGTCGGAGTCAACCACCCTGGTGCGCTCCCAGATCGGCCGGATCGATGCCACTCTCAGTGATGCCCTCGACCGCACCCGCCTGCAGGTGATTCGTGCGGATGAGTTGTTGAACCGCACCATGGACAAGGTCGAAGAAACCAGTGAGGTCGTCCACAAAACCGTGGTCTCCCCCTTGCGGCAGGTTTCCGGCCTGATGAGCGCGATCAGCACGGGAGTGGAAGTCTTCCTCGGCCAGAAGCGCCGCCAGCCGCGCAATGGCATGGGCGTCCCGCAAGACGAGATGTTTATCTAGAAAGTGGCGCCACCACTTGTCCGGCGGGCGTCATCGCCGGCCCACAGCTCTGACGCTCAGCTTCACTGCCGGGCTTCCAGCACCCGCTCCAACGGCTTCTCCCCGGAGACTGCTCCCTCCAGCGCCCGCGCATGGCTGCCGTGAAAGAAAATCAGGTGGACGAAAAACATCAGAATCAACACGCCGCCGAAAGTGCACACGATGGTCGCTCCGGTCGGCAAATCGAGCAGCACTGAAAAATAGACTCCCAGCGCTGAGACCAGGGTTCCCATCGTCCAACCGATCGCCAGCCTGCGGCCGATCTTGTCGGCGAACAGCATCGCGCCCACCGACGGCACGATCAGGTAACAGAACACCAGCAGCACCCCCGCAATCGCCACCGACGAAGTCACGACAAAACCAAACGAGGCGTAGAACAGAAAATCCCATAGCCGGATGTTCATCCCGCTCGCTTCGGCCTTCGACGGACTGGTGGAAATCAACAGGAACTTCTTGCGGAAGAAGTAGTGAAACAGGCCAATGACGCCGTACAGCAGCGCCGTCTTCACCACTTCGGCCCGGGAAACGGCAAGGATGTTGCCCACCAGCATGTCTTTCAAGTGCTCGGTCTCGCCAGTTGCCTTGCTCATGGCGAGGATGGCGGTTGCCGAGGCAACGGCATAGGCGATCCCGATGAACGCTTCCTGCGGAATGTGTCCCCGGCGGGTTCGCGCGAATGCAAAAATGCCCGCTCCCAGAAAAGTGAACCCCAGACTGAGAAAATAGGCGCCGCGTCCGTGCGGATCCATGCCCGCCAGGATGGCGATGGTTGCGCCGAGGGCGGCGATCTGCGCCAGCGCCAGGTCCACGAAAATTACGCCGCGTTCCACCACGTGCACGCCCAGATAGGCGTGAATTCCGGTCAGAATCAGGCTGGCCACAAACGGCCAGATTAAAAACGGTAGTATCTCCATGAGTCTCCTTCGAACTCTTCCCCAAGGTCTCGCGCCCTGCTGTTATGGATTCGCCTGGAACGCTTTGGTTAGCAGGGCGACATCGTAATCGAACAGCTGAAAATACGTCGTGACCTCTTTCAATCCGCCGACCGATGGCAAGTATTCGACCACCGTTCCGCCGCTTTCACGCGCGATCGAGTCGGGCGTCTTGCGATCAAAATAAGGCTCGACCATGATTACCTTCACATGATCGCGCTTCATCATGTTGATGACTTCTATGGTGTGGCTCGGCGTCGGCGGAATGCCGGGCCGGGGCTCAACGAAGCCAACCACGTCGAGACCGAAGTGGTGGGCAAAGTTGGGCGCCGAGTTGTGGTAGGTAATCACCTTGCGGCCGCGGAAGGGCTTCATGTCGGCTTGCCACTTCTTGTCCGCCTCCGCCAAGCGCCGCTCGAAATCCTGTTCGCGCTGCTGGAAATAGGCCGCATCTTCCGGGTCCATCTCCGCCAGTTTCCCGGCGATCCCTTTGGCGACCCGGCGCCCGTTGTCCGGATCGAGCCAGTAGTGCGGGTTCCCGAGTGGGTGGACGTCGCCCATGGCGCGCGTAATCGAGCCTTGCGGAATCTCCAGTATTTGCGAGAACTGCGAAGCGTCGAGATATCCGTTGGCCCCGACCTGGATGCGCGAGTTCCCGCTCTGCGTGATCAGCGGCGGCAGCCATCCGATCTCGAGCTGCAAGCCCACAACGATCAGCATATCCGCCTGCCGGAGTTTCAGCAGGAAACTGGGCTTGGCTTCCACGAAATGCGGATCCTGATAGCCCTTAGCCATGGCTTCAACGTTGATCTTGTCGCCGCCGACTTCCTGCGCCAGCGCGGCCAGGTCGGTCGTCGCCGTAATGACATTCAGCTTCTTGGCCGCCGCAGCGGTTGGGGCAACAAGACTCACGGCGAGTACCGCCACAGCCGTCAGCAGCAGTTCTATTTTCGAAAAAACACGATTCATTCCAATCTCCTAGAAGGGATGCGCTCCATGCGCTCCCAATGAAAACAGCAACTGCAACAGCAGTTCGTTGGTCTTATGATTTCCCGCATAGTCGGTAAAGCGATATTGTCCCCGAATCTGGCTGAATTCGCTCGGCCAGTACGTCAGGATCGCAGAACCGCCTTTGTCGGTGAGGTTCGCCTCGCGCGACCGGTCCGACCAGTCATAGCGTCCGCCGACAAACCACCGCCGGTGGAACTGGTACTCGCCCGAGGCGTACATGCCGAACGCGCGCTGCTCAAACGGCGCTTGCTGGCGCTGGCTCCAGATGAACTCGCTGCGCCCCACAAACGAGTTGTAGATGGCTCGCCGCAACGGCTTCCAGCGAAACGTGGCGTCGAATCCATACAGGCTGGTGGTGAAATTCGATCCCAGCTCGTTGTGCCCGCGCGCATACGAAAGGCCCAATTCCACATTCGTGGATTCGGTCAGGTCTTTGTATCCGCGCAAGTGCGCCACCGTGCTCACATCGCTCTTCCGATGCGACTGAAACACCAGTTCATCGCCGTCACCCGAGTCTCCGCGAAATACCTGTCCGGTGGCGGAAAGGAAAATGCCCTTCGGGAAAGGAATGATGCGCTCCACCGAGACGCCGGCATCGTCAATGCCGTCTTCGCCGCCCGCCAGGTTCTGCGTGACCAGCGGCCGGTCCACGAACGGAAGCACGTGGTTGTGCATTCCGTTTACTTTGCCGAACGCCGAGCGCATCTTGCCAATCCGGGTCACGAGGCCACCCGGCAGCGCGGTAAGCGTGATGTACCCTTCCTCAACTCCAACTCCTTGCTCGCCGAAGGTCAGAAAGAAATCTCCGCGGGCGTAGGGGTCAATAATCGCCTGTACCCCCAGTTCGGATTCGTGCATTTGCAGCGAGGGCGAGGGCCGAATCGAATTGCCCCCGGCAAACGCCACAAAGTCGCCGATCATGCTGATGTCGGGATTCAATGCTTTGGCTGCCGAACCTCCAGCGCCGCCCAGGCTCACGGGCTCGGCGGCAACGCTTTCCGCGGGCGCAGGCGCCGCGTTCGCAACTTCAGTGGAAGTGGTGCCGGGCGCGGCCGACGGCGTTTGGCTGGACTGCGCCTTCATTGCCCGCATCTGCCCTTCCAGGGTGATCAGACGGTCTTCCAGGTCGCGGATCTTTTGTTCCAGCGCTGCCGTATCCTGACTCGCGGGCGTGGTAGTTTCCTGCTGCGCGTGCGCGATTCCCATGGCCAATAAAACAACGACACAAAGCAAAGTTGACGGCTTCATTCCAAGCTCCTGAGCGGCAAAATGTTCGATGGGAAAAAGACAGGCTGAGGTTGATTTCAGCCTCTATCCGCAGGTCTCAGAGCGCTGGCGGAGGCCGCATGTACAACTGGACCGCGCGCCAGGACGACTTCTTCGCCTCGGCAGAATGGAAGGCGGCCGGGGAACTTCTCGGCATCAGCAGGAGGAGCAGAAAAAACACGGTGAACACCAGGGAATGCGCGATCGCGCACACCGGGCAGACAGGCGCAGAGGAGCCAAGTTCACTCTGCACTCCCGATTCAAAATGATGGGCCGACTGGCAAACGTGGGCACCCTGCACCGCCAGCGTCAAACAGAGCAGCGCGACGAGCAACTGCACAGACAGCGTGGAGCGTTCGGATTGTACGCTGGCAAAATTCACGCGATTCTCTGTTGAGATGCGGCAAAAACCGCAAGGGTCACTTGCGGGGCCATCAATCAAGCGGATTCTACCATGCTGGGNNGCAACGTCGGTGTCCCGCACCTGATTCCACTGCGCCAGGAACTCCTCCGCCTGCTTCTTCAGGCGGTCGAATTCCTGAGCTTGAGACTCGGTCGGCGCAGAATCTGCAAATCCCGCAACCGTCATCGCCAGATAGGCCAGCTTTGCATCCAGCCCCGGCGGATACGCAAGCGAATCCTCATTGGCGCTGATCTTCAGATTAATGAACGGATCGCGAACCGCAATCAGCCTGGCATCGAGCGCGCCCGCCGCATCGATTACCGACTTCGACGCTCCCGGACCCAGACGCTTCTTGAGCCCGGTTACCTGCTCGCGGAGGTCCTGGATCTGATTCACCGCATCGTAGACCCTGGTTAACTCGTCGCGAACGCCAAGCAGCAGCTTGAACTGCTTTTCCAGATCGCCCTGCGAAACGTTGACCCGCGGGTCGGGCTTTACTTCCAGCGGCGCCGTCCGAGTCTTGCCGTCGGCTGTGAGCCGCACCTGGTAGTTGCCGGGAAGCGCCAGCGGGCCGCGCGACCCTTCGTTGTATTCCCACAGATAGTAGTCGGGGACTCGATTCGCTTCCCCATAGTGCAGATCCCACACAAAGCGGTTCATCCCGGCTTCTGGCTTGATTTCTTTCTCCTGTTTCTTGTCATCCGGATCGGGCGGTTCGTCCAGCGTTTCGTATTTCTTGCTGGAATAATCTCGGATCACGTTCCCGGCTGCGTCCAAGATTTCGATCTTGACCTCCTGCTTCGCCGCTGCCTTCAGGTTGAAATAAATCACTGCTCCGATGGGCGGATTCTTCCCTGCAAATACCGCACGGCGGGGCGCTTCTCCGGCGTGGATGCGGTACGCCGCAGCTGGCTGGTAGAGATGCACATCCTCGCCGGCAACGGAATCGGCGAACTGGCGCAGCGGCGAAACATCGTCCAGGATCCAGAACGAGCGCCCGTGCGTTGCCAGAACGAGATCGCTGTTCTTGACGACCAGATCGTGAATCGGAGTGATGGGCAGATTGAGTTGAAGTGAGCGCCAGTGGGACCCATCATCGAAGGAAACGAACACGCCGCGCTCGGTGCCGGCATAGAGCAGGCCCTTCTTCTTGGGATCTTCGCGAACCGCCCGCACAAAGGCGCCGTCCGGAATGCCGCTTGCGATGCGCGCCCAGGTCTTGCCGTAGTCACTGGTCTTGTAGACGTAGGGCTTCAGATCGTCATTCTGGTGCCGATCAATGGCGACGTACGCCGTTCCAGCATCATGGGGCGAAGCCTCGATCAGGCTCACCCGGCTCCATTCCGGCAGATCTTTCGGCGTGACGTTGGTCCAGCTCTTCCCTTCGTCGCGGGTGACTTGAATCAGGCCATCATCCGTCCCCGCCCAGATCAGCCCTTTGGCAAGCGCCGATGGAGCGATCGAGAAAACGGTGTCGTAGTATTCGGTGCCAGTATCGTCAATCGTGACTGCTCCGCCCGATACCTGCTGCTTCGATTTGTCATTGCGCGTCAAGTCTGGACTGATGGCTTCCCACCGTGTTCCCCCATCGGTCGTTTTGAAAATGCGCTCGCCTCCGAAATAAATGGTGCCCGGGTCGTGGGGAGAAATAACAATCGGCGCTGTCCACTGGAAACGGTGCTCCAGATTCGCCGCGCCGCGCGCATCGGACAGTTCCGGCCACACCGCGATGTTCTTCACCTGGCTGGTGCGCTTGTCGAAACGCGTCAGATTCCCTTCGTAGTCACCCGCATACACGATGTTGGGATCGCGAGGATCTGGCGCGATATACCCCGCTTCCCCGCCCCCAACCGAGTACCAGTCTTCGCGCCCGATGGCGCCATCATCGCTGCGACTCGCGATCGCTACTGTCGAGTTGTCCTGCTGTGCGCCGTACACGTAGTAAGGCTCGCGGTTGTCGGTGATCACGTGGTAGAACTGCGCCGTCGGCTGGTTATCCTGGCGAGTCCACGTCTTGCCGCCGTCCAGGCTCACGGTCGCGCCGCCATCGTCCGATGCGATCATGCGCTTCGTGTTCTTCGGATCGATCCACAGCCCGTGATTGTCGCCGTGCGGCACCTTGATCTTGTTGAAGGTTCGCCCGCCATCGGTCGACTTGAAAAACTCGACGTCCAGGATATAGAGCACGTCCGCGTTCTTCGGATCGGCGATCACGTGCATGTAGTACCACGGCCGCTGGTAGAGGCTGTGGCTGCCATTCACCAGTTGCCAGGTGTCGCCGCCATCGTCGGAACGATAGAGACCGCCTTCCTTCGCCTCGATGAGGGCATACACGCGCTCCGAGTTAGCGGCCAGCGCCACTCCGATGCGGCCGTACGGCCCTTTCGGCAATCCGTGCTCCTCCAACCGCTTCCAGGTCGTTCCGCCATCGGTCGAACGATATAAACCGCTGCCCGGGCCGCCACTCGACAAGGTCCAGGGAGTACGCCGCGTCTCCCACATGGATGCAACAAGGATGTTCGCGTTCTGCGGATCGAACGCAATGTCGACTGCGCCGGTGTTCTCATCCTTGTAAAGCACCTTCTCCCAGTTCTTGCCACCGTCGGTCGACCGGAATACTCCACGCTCCGTGTTTGGGCCGAAGGGATGTCCCAGGGCCGCGACAAAAACAATGTCTGCATTCCGTGGATTGACGATCACCTTCCCGATCGCGCGCGTGTCCTTTAGTCCAACGTTCTTCCACGACTTGCCGCCGTCCACCGACTTCCACACGCCGTCGCCGTGCGAAATATTTCCGCGGATGCAAGCTTCGCCCGTGCCCACGTAAACGGTGTTTGGTTCCGATTGGGCCACGGCAAGACTGCCGATCGAAGGAGCGCCATCTTTCTCGAACACCGGAGACCATGTGGTCGCGCCGTCGGTGGACTTCCACACTCCACCGCCCGTCGTGCCGAAATAGTAGGTCGTCGGATCGCCCGGGATGCCCGACGCAGTCAACGACCGACCGCCACGAAACGGCCCAATGTTGCGATACTTCATCGCCTTGAAGAGCGGATCGCCTTCGCTCTTGTCTTCTTTCTCTTTATCCTTGTCGGACTGCGAGGGCGCGGAAGCCGTCGCCTTCTGATCCGCTTCCTGATTGCGGTTCCTCTCTTTTTGCTGCGAGAAAGCGCCCGTGGAAAGCAGCAAGGTCAGCAAGAAAAGCGACGTGCCGCGCAAAGGGACCATTTTGTTCATGAGAGGTTCCTGGCTCCGGGAAAGAATTGTGGTGTGATCTATGGTAAGCCCCGGAACCCGAAGCCTACAAATCGCGATTCCTTGCACTCTGACCCGCACTCACATCCAATGCTCGCCATTCGCATCTCGCTACTTGCTACTCGCCCGCGAACCCGTCTAGTCAACATCCCGATGGAAGAAACGCCCGTTGACTCTGCCGCCCACCCTCTAGAATGTCCAAAACATTTGCCATCCTGTTTGTTTAAAACAGGATGCCATCAAGATGCAGCATCAGTTCACATCCAACGAGGTCATGGCGCTGACCGGCATCACCGCCCGCCAGTTGCAATGGTGGGATGAGCGCGGCGTGGTGGTCCCGGAACGTCAGGGCCATCGCCGCATCTACGCATGGGATGAACTGGTCACCGTCGCCGTGCTCTGCCAGTTGCGCCGCCGCGGTTTCTCCTTGCAGCGCATGCGCAAAGTGATTCGCTTCCTGCAACAGGAGTTTGGCACCAGTCTCGCAGCTGCTGTCAGCGGCGGTTCGGATTACCACCTTCTTACCGACGGTGCGAACCTGTTTCTGCGGACTTCAGCTCGGCAAGTCGTGGACCTGATCAAGAACGCTCGCCAGCCGATGTTCGATATCTGCCTGAGCGACGAAGTGCGGCGCGTTCGTGCTGAGATTCAGGCTCGCAAGAAGAACGTAGTTTCCGAAAGGTCTCGGCCGGTGCGGCGAGCTCGCAGAGCATAACGGAGGGCGATAGACATGATGATCGGCGAACTAAGCGTTCTCAACGAGTGGATTCCCGAACAGATGGAGCCCGGAACCGTGTTTGTTCTGGAAAACGCCGGGGAAGTTGGCGAGAAAGAAGATCCCTACTGGGCGGTGCTCTCCTGCCCAACATGCGGCACGTTGGGCTTGATTACCCGCAAGCAGATGGCTGGATTGTTGCCGGTTATCTGCGGATCGACCCACTGCTCAGCGCAGTTCTTCATCCACGAGGAAGAGATCACGCCGCGCAAGCCGTTCTAGAAACAGTAGTCGGTAGCCAGTAGTCGGTATTTGGACCTGTTGTCAGCCGAATGGGTTTTCAAGAATGGCCTATCATTGCGGAGCTGCCAACTTCACCGGCACCTGCTCCACAATCTCAATATCGAATCCTTCCAGTCCTGCGACTCTTCGCGGGTGATTGGTTAACAACCGGATCCGTTTCAAATTCAGGTCGGACAGGATCTGCGCGCCCAGGCCGACATCACGCTGAATCTTCCGTTCGCTCTCTGGCAATGAAGGCAGGCGCCGTTCCCGATGGAAGGTAAGGAAGGACTGGTCTCCAATTTTTTCCGCGGAGAATCCCTTGGACGTCTGGTGCAGGTAGATCACTGCCCCCCGGCCTTCCTCCGCAATGGTTTGCATCGAGGCCTGGAGCGTCTGGTTGCAGTCACACCCGGTCGCCCCGAACACGTCGCCCAACAGGCAATGAGCGTGCATGCGGACCAGCACCGGCACATCCGACTTGCTGATGTCGCCGCGAATCAGCGCCAGGTGAGAGCCGCCGCCATCCACTTCGCTCTCGTAGGCAATGAGCCGAAATTCTCCATAGCGCGTATCCACCAGCGCTTCGCCGACCCGATGCACGTAGCGCTCGTTCTGCATGCGGTAACGGATCAACTCCGCCACCGTCAACATTTTCAGGTCGTGGGTATGGCAGAACTCGATCAGGTCGGGCACCCGCGCCATGGTGCCGTCATCCTTCATGATTTCGCAGATGATGCCCGCGGGAATCATTCCGGCCAGCCGCGCCAGATCAACCGAAGCTTCGGTCTGGCCGGCCCGAACCAGCACCCCACCCTTCCGCGCACGCAGCGGGAACACGTGCCCCGGACGAGCCAGATCGGCGGGACGAGTCTTAGGGTGGATAGCGACTTTAATGGTGTGCGAACGGTCGAAAGCCGAAATTCCGGTGGTCACGCCCTCGCGGGCGTCAATCGCTTCACAGAACGCAGTGCCGTATTGCGAGGTGTTCTCCGCTGTCATGTTCCCGATGCGGAGATGGTCCAGCCGCTCCTCGGTCATCGCCAGGCAAACCAAACCGCGGCCGTACTTGGCCATGAAGTTGATCGCTTCGGGTGTAACCTTTTCGGCGGCCAGCGTGAGATCGCCTTCGTTCTCGCGGTCTTCGTCGTCCACGACCACGATCATGCGCCCGGCGCGGATCTCTTCCACCGCCGTCGCAACATCCGTAAATGGAGCTGCGGGAGACATATCGTCAGGATTCTAGCACCGGAACCAAGGCATCTACTGTCGAGCGGCGAGGCTCTCCACTTCCGCCTCCGCGCCGCGAAACAGATTCTTCAAAGCCTGGATGACCCACCGGATCACCACCGCAATGACAACCAGGAACGCCAGCACAATCATGGTCGCGAGAACCGGGTGCTGGGTGGCGAACCAGGTCAGGAAAATGGCTAACGCATCTTCGCCCAGACTGAGGGTGATATTCGAAACCGGCTCGGGAGAGGGCGTGACAGCCGCTCTGGCCGCGGTCTTGCCTCCGTGGGCCGCCAGCGCAATGGCACCTCCCGCCAGCGTCGCCAGCAGTTGCTTTTCCGGCGAGAGCTGGGCGGTTGCGCCATAAGCGATCAGGGCCGCCACCGGGATCCGCACGAAGGTTTGCAGGGCATTCCAGAACAGATCAAAGGCAGGAATTTTATCGGCGAAGAACTCCACCAGAAAGAGCACGCCGCAGGCACCGATCACCCACCAGCTCGCCAACAGGCTCAGTGCCGACGGCAAATCCAGGACGCCGGCGTGGGCCAGCAGACCAAGAGTCGCCACCGTGGCATAGACGTTCAGTCCGGCCGCGAAGCTGGCGGCCACGACCAAACCGACGAGTTCCGTGCCGCCCAACTTCATGCCCGCCAGCATACGCGCAGCCACCCTCCCATCCAAATTCCCCCGTCAGNNAAACCCCAGGCTTCCAGCAAAGGCTCTGGGATGTACTTCGAATTCTTGTTCCGGCGCGCCCACTCCCGCAGGCGAGTCGAGCGCAGGTACTGGTCCGGCGAGAGCTTGTACTCACGCACCACCTGCTCGAACTCGGTGATGGTCGGGGTGATCGGTCCGATCGGCTCCGGCTTTCCCCAGTTGGGGTTTCCGCGTCGCTTGGCCATGAAAAATGTTCCCTCGTGTTCGTTAGGATAATGACGTTCGGCTAACTGTCCCACAGAGTTTGATTCCCAGAAACGCCTAAGGGATTCATCGCCGCATAGGAAATCGAGATCACGACCAGGCGACCAGAAAGACCTTAGACAACCACGGAAACTACTGATAATAATGGGTTTCCATCGATTTGTCAACACAAAAATGCACTCATTCCAGGATTTACTATCCCCTTTCCATACAGTAACTTCCAAGAAATGGAAGGCGGCATCCCCCTCCGCCAAGACGATTCGCTCAGAACTCACCATTCCACAGCCCAAAATGAGAACTCATTCCCCCAAGTGGTGACTAGAGTAACCGGAAGGTTGGGCCATGGCGTTGACCATGAAAACTCATAGACTTAGAGTGAAAACAATAGGTGGAGCTCCGCCCGGCCCTCGCTTTAGAAGCCAAGAGGTGCCCGCGACCGAGCTTAACCAGGGAAGTATGAGCCTGCGTTCCTTACTACTGAGTTCCGACGACGAGACAGTCCGCATTCTGCGCCGGGTGCTGAGCGACCTGGAGATTTCGGTCGAGCATTGCCGCGCCTCCGAGTCCGCGGTCCGGCAGCTCACCCGCCAGCGTTTCGAATCGATCATCGTGGACTGCTCCAATCTCGAGGAAGCCCGCAGCGTTCTGCGGAGCGCGAAGGCTTCGCCCGGCAACAACCGTGCCGTCGCCATCGTGCTGGTCGATTCTTCAGTAGGACTCCGCGGCGGTTTCGATATGGGCGCCCACTTCGTGCTCCACAAACCGCTGACGCGAGAGCGCGCGCGCTCCAGTTTCCGGGCCGTCCGGGCCCTGATGAAGCGGGAACGGCGCCGGCAGGTGCGGGTTGCCGTGCAGGTTCCGGTGGAGTGCCGCGGTTTTGGCAGTGCCATTACCTACCGCGGCAAGACGCTTGACCTTTGCGAAGGGGGCATGGCCGTCCAGTTTGTCGGCCGAGTAGTGAAAGAGAGTTCATTCCGTTTCTCGCTGGAACTCCCCGGACTGGGAGCGAAGCTGGAACTCGAAGGCGAGCTCGCCTGGGATGGCGGCCGCAACGAAGGCGGGGTCCGATTCAAGAACATGAACGAGGAGCAGCACATCGCGCTGCGTCACTGGTTGAACAACCAGTTGCCCGAGCCCGAGCAGGACGATCCGCCTGTCGCCTGCCGTCTCAGCGACCTCAGCCTGGGTGGCTGCTATCTCGAAACCAACTCGCCCTTCCCAGCCGGAACCCGCATCACTCTCTCCCTGAAGACCGGAGATTTCCAGGCGCAAGCCGGCGGTGTGGTTCGAATCATGCACCCCGAGTTTGGCATGGGAGTGGAATTCATCCAGACGACTGCGCTGCAGCGCGACCATGTCCGGCAAATGATCGACACGCTGCGCGCCAACGGCGAAAAGTCGCCGGAGCTCATGGTTGAACCAGACGGCCTGGAACCAATCGCCGACCCCGGCCAGCCAGCGTGGTCTGCGCCCGAGACCGAGGACACCCTGGTGGAACTTTTCCGCAACAAATCTCAGGTATCGGTCGAGGCCTTCCTTCAGCAACTACGGCAGCAGCGCCACGTAACCGAGGCAAAGTAGGAACCAAGGTCGCAGGTCGCAGGAAAGCCTCACCCTCTTGCAACGCTGATTCACTGTCACTTCCCGATTCTCTCTGAGAACTGAGAACCGGGAACTGGGAACTTGCGCTTAAACTTCTTCCTGTTCTCTCAACCGCGCGATCACGCCGAAATCCTCCAGCGTGGTGGTGTCGCCCTTCACATCGCCGCTGGTGGCCAACTCGCGTAACAGCCGCCGCATGATCTTGCCGCTGCGCGTTTTGGGAAGCATGTCGGTGAAGCGGATGTCATCGGGCTTGGCGAGCGAACCAATTTCCTTCGCTACCCACTTCTTCAGCTCTTCTTTCAGTTCCTCGGTGGGCTTCACTCCCTGCTCCAGGGTGACGAAGGCTGAAATCGCCTGCCCTTTGATGTCGTCCGGACGTCCGACCACCGCCGCTTCGGCGACCTTGTCGTGCGCGACCAGCGCCGATTCGACTTCCATCGTGCTCAACCGGTGCCCGGAAACGTTCAGGACGTCGTCCACCCGGCCCATGATCCAGAAATACCCGTCCTTGTCCTTGCGGGCCCCGTCGCCGGTGAAGTACGTACCCGGGATTTGCGACCAGTACTGCTTCACGTAGCGATCCGGATCGCCATAGATCGTGCGCAGCATCGCCGGCCAGGGCTGGCGAATGATCAGGAATCCGCCCGAGCCCTCGGGCACGGGCTTGCCCTCCATGGTGACGATCTCGGGCGCCACCCCAAAGAACGGACGGGTGGCCGACCCGGGTTTCGTCGCAATCGCCCCCGGAATCGGCGTGATCATGATCGAGCCGGTTTCCGTCTGCCACCAGGTATCCACGATCGGGCAGCGGTTGTGGCCGATCTCCTCGCGATACCACATCCAGGCTTCGGGATTGATGGGCTCGCCGACCGTGCCGAGCAGTCGCAGGCTCTCCATCTTGTGCTTCCTTGGCCATTCCGCTCCCCACTTAATGAAGGTGCGGATCGCCGTGGGCGCGGTGTAAAAAACATTGACCTGGTGCCGGTCGATGATGCTCCAGAAACGGTCTGGCTCCGGAGAGTTGGGCGCGCCCTCGTACATCAGGCTGGTGGCGCCGCATTGCAGGGGTCCATAGACGATATAGCTATGGCCGGTGACCCATCCGATATCTGCGGTGCACCAGTAAGTGTCTTCTTCCTTCAGATCGAAAACATACTTCGTAGTGAGGTGAGTCCCGACCGAGTATCCGCCGGTGGTGTGAACGACTCCCTTGGGCTTCCCGGTCGTACCAGACGTATAGAGAATGTAGAGCGGATGTTCGGAGTCGAGCGGCTCGGCAGGACAATCGTCGGAAGCTTTGGCCATCAACTCGTGCCACCAGTGATCGCGTCCGGCCTGCAGGTTGATGGCAGTTCCGGTGCGCTTGTACACCACCACGTGCTTCACCGACGGACAGGACTTGAGCGCCTCTTCGACCGCTGGGAATAGCTTCACTTCCGCACCGCGGCGGTACGAGCCGTCCTGCGTGATCACTGCCACCGCCTGGGAATCGTGAATGCGATCGATCAGCGCGTTGGATGAGAATCCGCCAAACACCACCGAGTGCGGCGCTCCGATGCGCGCGCAGGCCAGCATGGCAATCGGCAACTCCGGCGTCATCCCCATGTAGATGGCGACGCGATCGCCTTTGCGGACGCCCAGCGACTTGAGAACGTTGGCGAATTTCTGCACTTCCTTCCAAAGCTGCTGGTAGGTGTAGGTACGAACTTCGCCGGGTTCGCTCTCCCAGATCAGAGCAGCCTTGTTCTTGCGAGCCGTCTGCACGTGGCGGTCGAGGCAGTTGTAGGAAAGATTGATCTGCCCGCCGACATACCATTTGGCCCAGGGTACGTTCCACTCCAGGACTTTGTCCCACTTCTTGAACCAGTGCAGATCCTCGGCGGCGCGTCCCCAGAATTTCTCCGGCTGCTCGATGGATTCCTTGTAGAGAGCCTCATACTCCGCCAGACTCTTGAGGTGGGCTTTCTGGGAAAATTCAGCGGGGGGTTCAAACTTGCGCTGCTCTTGCAATGTGGAATCAATGTTGGACTGGTTTGCGATTACTTCGGCCATGGTTATCCTCGAATGCGCTGCCCCGTCGATGAAGCTGAGGTAGCGGGTACGATTCTACTGCTCACAAAAATGAATGTCTGCCCTGCCGGGAAGGATTCCTGAGGCGCGGACTGTCCGGCCCGCGCCTCAGTTCTCCAGTTAGTGGGCACTCGCTTTTTCCGCGCCCAGTCCAGTGTTCGAGCGCACCAGCAGTTCGTTGAACTTGCTTTCCGCCGACGGTTCATGGCTCAACAGCGTGCCGAGAATGGCCCCCAGAAATCCCAGCGGGATACTGAGTATTCCGGGATTCTCCAGCGGGAAGATGGCCGGCCTTTGGAATAGATGCCGCGCCGCCCCGACCACGGTCGGAGGATCCACTGCCATCAGGCTCGGACCAATAAGAATCAGCCCGATCGAGGCAACCAGGCCAGTTCCCAAGCCTAGGCAAGCCCCGACCGTGTTGAAGCGCCTCCAGAAGATGGAAAGCACGATCACGGGCAGATTGGCCGACGCCGCAACCGCAAACGCCAGCGCCACCAGGAAGGCAACGTTCGCGGTTGGACCCAGCAGAATGGCGACGAAGATTGCCACCGCCCCAACCACGAATGCGGAGATCCGAGCCACCAGCACCTCTTCACCCGCCTTGCGTTCGACTCCCTTATGGATGACGTTGGTCCAGAAGTCGTGGGCGAACGACGTGGAAGCGCTAATGGTGAGGCCGGCTACCACGGCAAGAATGGTGGCAAAAGCAATGGACGAGATGAAGGCAAAGAAAATATCCCCTGCCAGAGCCTGGGCCAGCAGCGGCGCGCTCATGTTGGTGCCGCCATGGGTCGCGATGAAGTCGCGGCCGACGATGGTCGCCGCTCCAAAGCCGAGGAACGTGGTCATGATATAGAAGCTGCCAATCAGGACCATCGCCCACACTACGCTGATGCGCGCCGTCTTGGCATCGGGAACGGTGTAGAAGCGCACCAGGATGTGCGGCAGTCCAGCCGTTCCGAAGATCAGCGCCATGCCCAGCGAGATCAGTTCCAGCGGTCCGTAGGGCGGCTTGTAGCGCAGGCCCGGCTGCAGGAAGTCTTTGACTACTTCCTGTCCCTTGTCGTGATAAGTGACGTGGCCGATGGCATCAAAGAAGGCTCCCAGGTGGAAACCGAAGTGGGCCAGGACCAGAATGCTGAGCAAGAGCGTGCCGCCCATCAGCAGAATGGCCTTGATGATCTGCACCCAGGTGGTGGCCAGCATCCCGCCGAATACCACGTACACGATCATCAGGACGCCGACGCCAATCACGGCAGTGTGGAAGGTGATGCCCGATCCTTTCAGGAGGAGCGCAACCAGTGCTCCCGCACCGACCATCTGCGCGATCATGTAGAACGTGGATACGGTGAGCGTGCTCAGCGAAGCCATGGCCCGCACCGGACGAGGCTTCAGGCGATAGGCCAGCACATCGGCCATGGTGTACTTTCCCGCGTTGCGCAGCGGCTCGGCGACCACCAGCAGCACGGTCAAGTACGCGACCAACCAGCCCACCGAGAAGAGAAACCCGTCATATCCCTGGAAGGCAATGATGCCGGCAATTCCAAGGAAAGACGCCGCGCTCATGTAGTCGCCGGCCACCGCAATGCCGTTCTGCCACCCGGTTACGCGGCGGCTGGCGGCAAAGTAGGCGCTGGATCCGGTCGAGCGTTTGGAGGCCCAGTAGGTAATCCCCAGCGTGATGGCGATAAAGATGAGGAACATCACCAGTGGTGTGGACATATCTATTTGCCTCCTTTGCCGCTCTCGGACTTTTCGATAATGTCGCGCGCCAGCCGGTCAAAACCGCCCGCCGCTTTCACGTAAAGCCAAGCCACCGTCCACGCCATGAAGAACTGGGACAATGCGAACAGATACGCCAGGTTCACGTTGCCGATGACTTTCGTGGCCATGAACTGGGGGGCGTAGCCGACCAGCACGGGCAGGGCAAAGTAGTACACGATGAAAAACACGAAGGCTGGAATGATGAACGTTTTCTTGGTGGCCATCAGGTCCCTAAATTCAGGACTGGCGGCCACCCGATCCCACTCCGTCGCGCTGGTGGCAGGGGGCGCGCCGCCGGGTGGCATCGCTTGCACTTTGGGTGGTTCTGGCATAGAGGCTCCTTGTCTGACGTCTCGGATCTAGAACGTAAAAATGGGCCCGAATTCCGAACGGAAATCGTGCCACTCGCGCGCCGGCACGCCGCGATAGGTCGGGAACGGCTTGACCCCGCTGGGATCGCCCACCGCGCGCGTCCTATAGAGCGACTCTTCTAACACAAAAGACACCAGGTTGTTCATCTTATATACGAGCGTTCCGGCGGCCAGGTCGTTCTTCTGGCGGGTGTTTCCGACACGGCGCACGTCGCGGGCCTTGGCCTCGTCGTACGCGTAGTGGAAATAGAGCTGCCATCCGGCGTTCCGTCCCGCGGGATCGGCGCCGAAAATACGCGACAGGGGGAATCCGACATTGAGGAAACCACCCTGGCTGCGAACCGGGCGCTCGGGGGCGAACATGGCGGCTCCCGTGGTCTTGTCCAGGCCAAACAGCAGGGTGGACGAGCCGTCGTTGGAAACGCCGTCGCAGGTGGCGGCGGCCCCCTTGGCGTCCAGACAAGACTTTAGAGTGGCCAGGCCTGAAGTGTCGTTGAAGTTCGAGAACAGGCTGCCGACGAAGTACCAGCGCAGATCGGAGCCGTTCCAGTACTTGGTGATCACCGTGACGTACCGGGTCGGAAGCTGCAGTTCGGCCGTCCATCCGGCGCGGCTGGTGGTGGTCTCGGTCCCCCTTGGAAATGCGGCCCTGAAGACCGTGGAAGAGGGACAAATCGCAGTGTCGGGGTTGTTGCAAAGCGGAATGTCCGTGGACCGCACCATGACCTTGCGGTCGCCTTGGACACCGCTGAAGATCAGTTGCGCGGGCGCAACTCCCGGAGCCTTGTCCAATTGCCACTGCGTGACCAGGCGCGCCTGTACCTCGGGCCGGCCCGAATCAGCGCCCTGCTTTTCACCGTAGCCGAGTTGGTCGGCCACGTTGGAAGGGTCATTCCCGTAGGCCGGCATGACGATGGCAAATTCCGGCTGGAAGAACAGATTGCGAGACCCGCCGAACTTGTGACCCACACCGAAACGCACTTGCGGCGCCCGCTCATAGAGCGTGCCGAAACCCAGGCCCAGCCCCGTGGTTTCGAACAGGTTGGGCAGTGTGGAAGAACCGAAGGGAGTCCAGTCCTGTCCAAAGACGAGGAACGCGCTCGTGTTGTCGTTGAAGCGGTGATCCACGCGGCCAAAAGCGAGACGGATCGAAGCCATGCTCGACCGGATGGTGGAAATGTTGCGGTTCAGGGCGCGGCTGAAGTTGCCTTCGAAGTCGAACTCGAGCTTGCCCGTGATCGCGGTGTTGCTGCCGGCAATATCGGGCCACTCGAAGTTGGCGCCCACGCGCGCGAAGCGCGCCTTGGCGTGAAACTCGGGGCTGCTGGTCGGTCCGGGATCGAACGCGGTACCGGACGCGGTAATGAATCCGGGCAGCGGCATGTCAGTGCCATAGGGAGAGGAGGTGTCATAAATGACGCTGGTCTTGACCATGCCGTAGAGCTTGAGCCTGGCCCCGCTCCCTAACTTCAGGTCGGGAATCAGACCGTCGGGCTTGGACGGTTCCAGTTGCAGCACGCGGAGCGGCGCCACTCCAGGGATCACCTTGGGAGCAGCCGGTTTGGCGGGTTGCGGCTCAGGTGCGGGATTCGCCAGGACCGCCGGCAAGATGGGCGTGGTCGAGGCGATCAGGTTGGGAGCCACCTGCGCCGAGGCAGACGGCGTCGTGAGCGACTCGTAATCCGCCGCGCTCAAGATTCCTTTTTGCTTCAGGAGATCCAGCAGCCGCGCTCTCTGCTCCGCTGGGGTACCGGTGAGCGTGCGAGCTTCGTCGGCGTTGAGCACACCCTTGCTTACCAGGAGCTGCAGCAACGGATCGGGAGCCGTGGCGCTCGCACTTTTTTCTGTCCGGGAGGATAAGTCGGAATCCTCGCCTGGAGCTGTACTGGACATCAGAAGACAGGAAATAACCAGGGTGAAAAGAACCGCATACCTTGCTCGCATCCGTTCCTCCGTGCACTGCAATTTCCCGGAGACTTGGAACTGGCCCACGTGCGGACCGGGAGATGGAGCGAGATTCTGTTACGAGTCGAACGTTCGTTCAGTGACCGGGGTCACGCCTCGGTGTGACTAGAAGCCGGTATCGTTGTCATCATCCAGCGCTCGCGGCGAACTGTGGGCCCGGCCCCGTGGTGTGATTCTCATCACAGCCCGATGTGATCCACGTTGCCGACCCCTCCCCTCCCCCTCCTGCATCATGGACTGCGACGGCGCGTATCACCCGCCGCTCCGGTTGGGCTGCATTCCGAATCCGCACCGGCCTTGTCAGAAGGGGAGACATGAAGCGCAAATTCAAGACCATGGACGCCAACGAAGCGGTGGCCCATGTGGCGTACCGTGTGAACGAAGTGATCGCCATTTACCCCATTACTCCCTCCTC
Organism: Acidobacteriaceae bacterium; assembly: GCA_003154055.1. Lineage (GTDB taxonomy): Bacteria > Acidobacteriota > Terriglobia > Terriglobales > Acidobacteriaceae > Acidiflorens. The sequence goes on along the minus strand of PMCH01000113.1, from coordinate 1,129 downwards.
GAACATGGGGGAGTGGGCCGACCAGTGGGCGTCGGAAGGGATCACCAATATCTGGGGCACAGTGCCGCAAGTGACGGAGATGCAGAGCGAAGGCGGCGCCGCCGGGGCCGTCCATGGCGCATTGCAGACCGGAGCCTTGGCGACGACGTTCACGGCATCGCAGGGCTTGCTGCTGATGATCCCGAACATGAACAAGATCGCCGGCGAGTTGACGCCGACCGCGTTCCACGTCTCGGCGCGCACCATCGCCACCCACGCGCTCTCCATTTTTGGCGACCACAGCGACGTCATGTTCTGCCGCACGACCGGCTATGCCCTGCTCTGTTCGAACTCCGTACAGGAAGCNNACCTCGCATGAAGTCAACAAGATCGAAATGCTGGCGGATGACGACCTCCGCGCCCTGATCAACATGGATCGTGTTTTCGAGCACCGGCAGCGCGCGCTCTCGCCGGAACATCCGGTGCTTCGGGGAACGGCCCAGAATCCCGACGTGTTCTTCCAGATGCGCGAAACCATTAATCCGATTTATGACGCCTGCCCGGAGAAGGTGCAGGCAACGATGGACAAGTTCGCAAGCGTGGTGGGCCGCTCTTACCGCCTGTTTGATTACGTCGGGGCGCCGGACGCGGAGCGCGTGATTGTGATGATGGGCTCAGGCGCCGAAGCCGCCCACGAGACCGTGGAAGCGCTGAACGCACGCGGCGAGAAAGTGGGCTTGCTGAAAGTCCGTTTGTACCGGCCGTTTTCGGTGAAGCATCTGCTGGCCGCCTTGCCCGCCAGCGCAAAGAGGATTGCGGTACTCGATCGAACCAAAGAAGCCGGGGCGGCGGGCGATCCCCTGTATCTCGACATCGTGAACGCGTTGTACGAGGGAAAGCGATCCGTTGAAGTGGTGGGCGGACGTTACGGGCTGTCGTCCAAGGAATTCACTCCGGCGATGGTCAAGGCGGTGTATGACAACCTGGCTGCGGCCGCACCAAAAAAGAATTTCACGGTCGGCATCCACGACGACGTGGGTCACACCAGCCTCGACTACGACGCGTCGTATTCCACCGAACCGGACAGCGTGGTGCGGGCTTTGTTCTATGGCCTCGGAGCCGATGGCACGGTGGGCGCGAACAAGAACTC
>PMCH01000350.1 GCA_003154055.1 Acidobacteriaceae bacterium | reverse complement strand
AGCCCGTTCACCTGCATGAACGGGATTGTCAGCGAGGCGATCTATCCGCGACTGAGCCGCGATCTGGGAGGGATGCCGATCCGGAATTTCTATTTCGACGGTACCCAGTCGGATCTGGACCGCGACGTCGGAATTTATCTGGAACTGGCGCGGTTATACCGGGAGAAGAAGTCCTATCGGCGGGAACGGCCGAGGCGAATGGCAGCGTAGCTCGCGGGTCACGGGCGCCGGATTCATCACATTTTCCATGTGCAGGCGACACCGCCTTCGACAGGCACAATTCTGCTATAGTGAGCCTCTTAAAGGAGCCGGAGCCTCATGAAAAGCGTAAATAAAGTCATCCTGATCGGAAATTTGGGCAAGGACCCCGAGCTGAAGCACACGCCGCAGGGCAAGGCGGTGGCGAAATTCTCGTTGGCGACCAACGAGCGCTACAAGGACAAGGACGGCCAATGGCAGGACCGCACCGAATGGCACAACATTGTGCTGTGGGAGCGACTGGCAGAGATCGCCGGAGAGTATCTGAAGAAGGGTGGCAAGGTATATATCGAAGGCCGCATCCGAACCGACTCCTGGGACGACAAGCAAACCGGGCAGAAGAAATACATGACCAACATTATCGGCAACGAAATCGTCCTTCTGAGCGGACGCGGCGAAGGTGGCGGCGAGCACACTGGTGGATCGCGCAGCGCGTCAGCATCTTCGGGCGGAAACAACTTCGATCAGAGCGTGCCGGAGCCGGAGCACGCGCCGGTCGGGGCCTCGCCGATTACGGATGAGGACATACCGTTCTAGCCGCACCAGAGGCCGAGTCATGAAGCGCCCATTTATTTTCGCCATGGGCTTTACGGCCTGCCTTTTCTTCATTTCGCTCTTTGTGACAATCATGCGTGGCCACTGGTGGCGAGAACAGAGCGATCGCGTCATCATTACCGTCAACGACCAGCCTGCACCCTGCGCCAGGTTTTACACTGAGCATAGTGGACACATCTTTCTTTTCCGGATTCCGCAGGGATGCGCTTCTTCCGACTCCGAGCAACTCTATGCATACGATGTGAGCAAGAGGGCCGTCGCGCTGCCGAACGCGAGCAATCACTATTTCATTCCGGGATATGCGTTCATAAAGAATTTGGATGGTGTCCAAGGCATCGACCTCGCCTCAGCCAAGGCGGAAGGCGCCCCTCTGATTAGAAAATGGCCCGGCGGGTTTTCTTTCAATTCGTCAAGGATCGGAACCCCTGAGCGACGAATCGCTGTCACGCTAAGAAATGCAACGTCCACAAGCAGATAATAGAACTGCAGCATTCCTCCCCCGTGAAGAATAATATGACTGCTCTCGCCGATAAAACCTGCGTTCCCTGCCGGGGAGGCACTGCGCCCCTCAAGGGGAAGGAACTCGCTGCTATTCATCAACAACTCACTGAGTTTGCGCACTGGAACGTGGTCAACGAGCACCACATCGTGCGCAACTACAAGTTCCCGGATTTTCGTTCGGCACTGGCCTTTGTGAACAAGGTCGGAAACGTGGCCGAGGAACAGGGACATCACCCGGATATTTTGCTGGGTTGGGGAAAGGTCGAAATCACGACCTGGACGCACGCCGTGGATGGGCTAACCGAATCGGACTTCATTCTGGCAGCGAAGATTGATCGGCTGCAAGACTCCAGAAAACCTTAACCACAGAGGACACAGGGGCACACAGAGGAACCCTACTTCTTTTCTCCGGGACTCCGTGTCTCCGTGGTAGCTGTTCTCCCGAACGCCTAGGCGGCCTCTGCTGGAGTTCGGCGGATGGCTAGGCCCCAAAGCAGCGCCGGAATCACCATCAGCGCGCCGGCAACGCTGGCGACATGGCGGGCCGCGAAGCCACAATCAACGAAGCGCCCGGCCAGATAGGCCCCGGCGGCGATCGTGAACATGCAGAGGCCTAGATCGGCGGCGAAGACGCGCCCGCGGAACTTATCTTCGCTTTGCAGTTGCAGCAGCGTGGTGGAGAAGACCCACACCATCGAGCTGCCGAAATGCGCCAGCATCACGCACAGGCACGCCTGCCAGAGATGTCCCGACACTCCCAGCAGCATGTAGCCGGCGGCCGCGCCAAGATATCCCCAGAAGATCGCAATCTCGAGCCTGCTCTTCCAGTGTGCGGCCCACGGGGCGGTGAGCAACGGGCCCAAGAGCGCGCCGAGACCGCGCGCACCCAGCAGGACGCTCATCCCGAGGAATGCTCCGCGGGCGGGATCCAGTCCGTGCCAGCGGACGGCAAATTCCTTTTGCCCCATCACGGTGAACAGCACCCAGCCGGGGCCAATGATCAAGTTGCCGGCTTTCACGAAGATCGTAGACCGCAACTGGACCTGCGATCGCACATAACGGATGCCCGCAATGACGGGCGAGAAATCCACCAACTCGCGGGCGCGCAGCGGCTGAGCGCCTTCGGTATGAGGCTCGGCAAAACGCATGCGCACAATCAGGATTGCGGAAACCAGGAATGACAGAGCGTTCAGCACGAACACCGCATCGCGCCCGAAAAGCGC
>PMCH01000337.1:5203-18253 GCA_003154055.1 Acidobacteriaceae bacterium | reverse complement strand
TGTCCCTGGGACCGCGAGCAGACCTTCGACACCATCAAGCCCTATACCGTGGAAGAGACGTACGAAGTCCTGGAAGCGATTGACAACCGCGACTGGCACGAACTGACCGGCGAACTGGGCGACCTGCTTTTGCAGGTGCTGTTCTATTCCGAGATGGCGGCGGAGGAGAAGCACTTCTCGATTGATGATGTGTTGGAGAGGCTTTCGACCAAGCTGGTGGACCGGCATCCCCATGTGTTTGGCGACGTGAAGGCGGAAACCCCTGCGGAAGTTCTGCGGAACTGGGAGGCGCTCAAGGCTGAAGAAAAGAGGAAGCGGCTGGCGGCGGAGGGCGGAACGAAGACGGAAGCTGCCGGGAATTCAGCGTCGGTGCTGGCAGGGGTTTCGTCGCGCATGCCGGCTTTGCTGGAGGCACACAAGCTGAGTTCACGCGCCGCGCAGGTGGGATTTGACTGGCCTGAGATCGAAGGCCTTTTTTCGAAGCTGGAGGAAGAAACCGAGGAACTGCGGGAGGAGTTGCGCGATCACCCTGTCCAGGGCCGGGTTGGAACCGGTGTTGCCGGGTCGGGACGGCTGCACTTTCTGCCCGAGCATCGGGAACGCCTGGAGGATGAGGTCGGTGATCTCTTCTTCGTGCTGGTCAATATTGCGCGTTACCTTTCGCTGGATCCGGAATCAGCCTTGAAAAAGACGAACCGGAAATTCAAGCGCCGGTTTCAGTGGATGGAGGAGCGGTTGCGCGCCGAGGGGCGGGGGCCACAGCAGGCGTCCATGGAAGAGCTGGAAGAACTATGGCAACAGGCGAAGCGGCAGGAAGACCGGCCGTGACCGGGGCGGTAACAATCCGGAAGTGTGAAGAGCTCGAAGACATGCAGGGCTGTTTCGAGCTGCAGAAAGAAGTCTGGAAGTTTTCCGACGCCGACCTGGTTCCGGTGCGCATGTTCGTGCTGGCAAATAAGATCGGCGGGCACGTGATCGGGGCGTTCGATGGCGGGGAACTGGTCGGCTTCGCGCTGGCTATTCCGGGCATGAGAAACGGGCANNTACAACGCGAACCAGTACGGGATCACGTCGTCCCCCTTGCAGGGAGGATTGCCTACCGACCGACTGGTGGCGGAGTGGTGGATGAAGTCGCGGCGGGTGGAACGCGCACTGGGCGGTGGCGCGCGAGGCGAATTCGACCTGCGTGCGAGCATTGCGGTGCCGGCGGCGGTCTACGAGTGGAAAGCTTCCGCCGCCACACGTCCGCAAGCGCTCCAGGTGCAAGCAGAGAATCGAGAACAGTTCGCCAAAGCGTTTAGGGCGGGCTTGTCTGTGCTGGGATATGAACGCGATCCGGGAGGAAACGGGCGTTTTTTGCTGGGCGCGTGGGAGGAACTGTGGCATTACTAGCGCTGCCTCGAGCCTACCTGACGGCAGACCGCTCAGTATCTGGGTCGGTTGACCTTGCCTACTTTGCCAGCAACCTTCTATACTTCCCGGTTTTGACCAATGTTCCAACTCCGACTCACGGACTCTGATGAAAATCGAATCGGTCACACTGCGTGAAATTCACATTCCGCTCGTCCATTTTTTCGAGACGAGCTTTGGCCGCGTCTATGGCCGGCGCATCCTGCTGGTGAGCGTTCAGGCGGACGGCATACGGGGGTGGGGTGAGTGCGTCGCTGGAGAAGACCCGTACTACAGCTCGGAGTGGATCGAAACGGCGTGGCCGACGATCAAGCACTACCTGGCCCCAGCGCTTTTCGGTGGCGAAGTGGGCTCCGGGCGGGACTGCCCGGCATTGTTCGCCAAGGTTCGTGGCCATCGCATGGCGAAGGGTGCCCTGGAAAACGCGATCTGGGACGCCGAGGCCCGCCAGAAACAACAGCCACTGTGGAAATTGCTCGGAGGCTCGCGGCGGGAGATTGCCTGCGGGGTGTCGATCGGAATTCAGGACTCGCCGGAACAGTTGATGGGGAAGATCGAGACCGAACTGGCTGCCGGATACCGCCGCATCAAGATCAAGGTGAAGCCGGGGTGGGACCTGAACGTTCTGGAGAAGATCCGCTCGCGTTGGGCCGACATTGTACTGAGCGTGGATGCGAATTCCGCCTACACGCTCGACCAAGTCGAGCACCTGCGAAAGTTTGATGCGTTCAACCTGTTGATGATCGAGCAGCCGCTGTGGAACGACGAGATTTACCTGCACGCCCGCTTGCAGAAAGCCATTCGGACGGCGATCTGCCTGGATGAATCCATTCGCAACGCGCGCGATGCCGACTTTGCGCTGGAGACGGGGGCCTGCCGCATCATCAACATCAAAGTCGGCCGGGTCGGTGGCTTCACCGAAGCAAAGAAAGTGCACGACGTCGCCCTGCAGCACGATGTTCCGGTGTGGTGCGGCGGCATGCTGGAGTCGGGAGTCGGGCGCGCTCACAATATCGCGCTCTCAACACTGGAGAATTTCCGGCTGCCCGGAGACGTGTCGGCCTCCAAACGCTACTGGAAAGAGGACATCGTGGAGCCCGAGGTGGAGGTGCGCGGCGATGGGATGATTCCCATCAGCGATGCGCCGGGTACTGGCTATCACGTGCGCGAGGATATGATCCAGAAACTCACCGTTCGGGAAGAGACGATGAGGGCTGGGAAGCCGTAGCGGCCCGCCGTGACAATCCGTGTGCGCCGTTCCCGGCAAGTTTGCCTGAAGTGGATTTGTCCGCCACCGTGGCTCCTTCTTTCTTAAGCAGTTCAACCGCCTGTGCAAACGTCAGGTCGGAGGGGACCTCCTTGAAGTCGCTGTAAGCTTCCGCGGAATGGATTGACAGGTTCTTGAAGAGCAGGATCTTGCCCGTAAAATCGAGGCTTATCCGGGAGATTTCCCAGTGGTTCTCCCCGATCTCCTGCTGCTGAACCAGGAAGTGCCCACCTTTGTCGAGGTGGCCCAGGATACCCCAGCCAAAGCCAACCTCCCGAAAAAGCGTGCCGTCAATTCTCGCGATCCGGTAGCGCGTGGCGTCGATGAGCAAGTCGCCTTGCATTCCCGCCAGTACCTGNNCCGAGCCATGCTCCTCGCCGGCATACTCAAACAACATGGCGTCAGGAATAGCGCGGACAATCCGCATGGTTCGTTCGGCATCTTCCCGTTCCTGCCGCTGCTTCTTCCGGAGTTCCTCAGGATTGGTGACGAATCGCTCGATGCGGGCCTCTTCGGCCTTGCGCTGCTCCGGGGTCAGTGATTGGCCGTTGTAGGCGATTACCATGCCGGCGGTGGCGTCTTTGGTCTCGACGTAGATCTTGGAGGTCGAACCGCTGGGAGTGGTCTTGGTGCCACGGAACATGAAATGGACGCCGTCGCCGTTCGCCTGGATTTCGTGCTGCACGGTCTTTCGAACCAGTTCGGCTGGTTCGGGACGGGCTGGGGGGGCCGCCAGCTCCTGGCCGATCCCCCACGCTCCCAGGAGGAGAATGGAGGCGCCGGCTTGCGAGAGCGAAGTGAAAGTGGCCATAAACCGACGGTAAAACGCCTGGAAAATTAGACGATGGTAGCAGAGTCGGCGTTGCATTCTCATCAATCCTGCACTTGCAGTTGCTTCCCTAAATACTACTGGAAACGTGATTTCCGGAGCTTCGATCCCGGGTTGAGAGGATTAATGATTTACAATCTGAGTCTCCGTAGCAGTAGGAAGCCGGAAGTGAGACTGGAGGCCAGGCATGGACACCCCCAAATCGGGTGAGTTCGCGCATATCGGGAAGTCGGTGGTGATCAAGGGAGAGCTGTCGGGCTCCGAAGATCTTTACGTTGATGGACAGGTCGAGGGCACCATCGAGCTGCGCAACAACAGCCTGATCGTCGGGCCGAACGGCAATGTGAAAGCCAATGTCAGTGCCAAGGGAGTGGTCGTCCAGGGCAAAGTCGAGGGCACGGTCAACGCCACCGAGCGCGTGGAATTGCGGAAGTCTGCCGTGGTAAACGGCGACGTCATCACGCAACGCATCTCGATGGAAGAGGGCGCGTTCTTCAAAGGCAAGATTGATATTCAGAAAGAACCGGGAAAGGCGGCGCCGGTGGCCTCGTAGGGGCGCGGGCCTTCTAGTCTGGCCGGGTGCAAGTGATCCATGGCGCTAGTTTCTGAAAACGTAATGAAACTCTTTCGAGGTTCGGGCCAGAGTTCCGCTCCAGTGGTTCCCCAGAAACTGAACCGCCGCTCCAGCGGCATGGCCGAGATTTCGCGGTTGCTGAATTCCCAGGAAGCGTTGTGCGTGCTGGACCTGGGTTCGACCTCAGCCAGTAATATCCAGTTCCTGACCGAAAAGGGCCACAAGAACTACAGCGAAGATCTGCTAAGGGCTTCGCTCGATCCAACGCTGCGCGTCAAGGATGAAGCAGGGAACTGGGCTACGGATGGCAAGCGGTTTCTCGACGAGAACTTGACTTACGGCAACGCACTGTTCGACATCGTGCTGTGCTGGAACCTTCCCGACTACATGGAAGAGAGCCTGGTGAAGCCAGCGGTGGACCGGCTCTGGTCAGTAATGAAGCCGGGTGGCTTGCTACTGGCGTTTTTCCACACGCGGGATGCTGGCCCGGACGCCCCCTGCTACCGCTTCCACATCACCGCCACCGACATGCTGGAAATGCAGGAGATCAAGCTTCCGGCGGTGAACCGCAAAGACGACAAGAACTCCCTGCGCCTGCAGCGAGTCTTTAACAACCGCCATATCGAAAATCTGTTCCGCGATTTCGCTTCAATCAAGTTCTTCCTGGCGCGCGACAACATCCGCGAAGTGCTCGTCGTTCGCTAAGCTTTCGGCTCCAATTCTTTCAATTCCCGTGATTCAGTTCATCTCGATTGGGCGGGATCGTGTCGCATGGACCAGATACTGCGCGATCCGCGGGCTGCGCTCGCAGGCGAACAGGAAGGGCGCGCGCAGGTTCCGCGGGAGAGCGAGGAATCTGCGGAGCACGGAGGAAACCTTGTAAACGGGCCGCAAGCGGCGCCGGTAGTCGTTTTCATAGAGTTGCAGTGCGGGCTTGAGGCCGGAGGATCCACGGAGAAATGAGAGGGCGCGGCGGGCAGCAAGGTTCCCGCTGCGGAGCGCCAGGGCAATTCCATCTCCTACGAATGGGTCCACGAATCCGGCTGCGTCTCCGGCGTTGAAGATGTCGCCCGAGACAGGACGAGGGGTGCGGAAAGTCACGGGGAAGGTCGAGAGCGGCGAAAATGCGGCGGTCCAATCCCGGGCACGCGCTTCGAGCAGCGGATGGCGGGAAAAGAGATGTTCCCAGCTTGTCCGCTCATTGGCCTGGAACAACGCGCAAACATTCACGCGAATTTCGCCGTTTGGCGCCCGCACCGGCTGCACGCCACAGTATCCGTCCTTGAAGAAATAGAGGTCCACGCTGGGTTCGGTTTCGCCGTGGAAGTGCGCTTTCAGTCCGAGCCAACGGGAACCGCTGGAGGGTGGCGCAGCCGGACTCAGGTTCGACCATCGGCCGGAGGCGTTGACCACGGTGCGTCCGTTAAAATCTCCGGCGGTAGTTTGGACGCGGAAGAGATGCTGGCCCCCGATACCTTGCACCAACGTTTCCTGGAGCGTCGTGACGCCGGCGCTTTGAGCGGCATTCCACAGCGCAAGGTCGAGATCGTGGCGCGCTATGCTGGCGGCTGGCGGCGTGACCGGGATACGCACAGAGCGGCCATCGAGCAGCAAGCGCGATTCCGATAGCGATATCGAATTGTGGAGCAGTTCTTGCTCCGCATCACCCAGCAGCCATTTCAGCAGCGCCAGCGACTCCGCCGAGACAAATTCTCCACAAACTTTATGGCGTGGAAAGCGGCCACGCTCGAGCAGCAGGACGCGGCCGCCGTCGCGAGCGGCCGTGATCGCGGCCGAAGTGCCGGCCGGGCCGCCACCGATCACAATCATGTCGTAACTCTCGCTCATGCTTGTTTCCAAGCGATGATCCCCATGCGATAGAGGTAGTGTCGAGAGATGAGAATGCGCCCGGCGCCGGAAGGTTGCAGAAGAACGCGCAATTCCTCGGGAGTATAAGCCTGGCGGACGGATGCGGGGGCGTCGTTGCGGGTGATCCGGCTGCGATAGAGCGGGAAGCCGGCATACGACAGGGCCAGGTGCCAAGGGTCCCGGACCAGGTCGTTAATGAGAAGTGCAACGCGGCAGACGCGCAAGGCTTCGCGGGCGAAGCGCTGGACCTCTTCGGCATCCAGGTGATGCACGAAGAGATTGCAGCTTACGAAGTCAAAGGAACTGTCGGCGAAGGGGAGGTCGAGCGCGTCGCCGGCAACGGACGGGCCATTCCCATTCAGATGGCTGCGGGAGCGATCGAGCAGAGTGATGTTCAAATCCAATTCTGGTGCAAGCCGCTGGCGAACTTGTGCAGGCAGGTAGCCGGAGCCGGAAGCAACCTCGAGCAATGAGAAGCTGCGCTTCGGAGTGTTGGCGATGGCGCAGCGCACCAGTGTCTCCGTGGTGCGGGTGCCGCCGAACCACTGGTTGAACATCTGCAGGTCGCGGATGGAACCGGCGATTTCACGCTCCGTTCCGGCATCTACATCGAGGAGTTCGAAGCTGGGCTGGCGTTTCATACGGATGTGCGGCGAGTTGGAATGATGACACAGTTTGGCGGGACAGGTTCATCGGGGCTGCTTCGTAGGTGAAGTTTTCCAACGGTAGCTGCGGGAAATCGACAATCTTCTTGTTAGTATTAGATGTCAGGCATCGGTCCCGCGCGACGTTTTCCCGCCAACCCCGCCAGGTCCGGAAGGAAGCAACGGTAACGGGCTCTTTCGTGTGCAGTGGGTCGCCGGTGCCTGGCTCTTTTATCTTCAGTTTTCGACAGCCTTTGTCTCCCGGAATGTCGTCATGACCACTCGGCTTTACTACAATGATCCCGAGCTGTACGAATTCAAAACCATTGTTCAGGAAGTGGTTGCGCCGTCCGCTGAGCAATTGCGCCCGGGCGTTGTCCTGGAGGCAACCGCTTTCTATCCCACCAGTGGTGGCCAGGTGCACGACACCGGCTGGCTGACGACGGACACGAACGAGCGGCTTAGGGTGGCGGAGGTCTCAGAGACCGAGAGCGGCAAGATCGTCCACTACCTTGAAGCATCGGTCCGACCCCTGACGGCGGGCACTGCTGTGCGTGGCAGCATTGACCGCGAGCGCCGCCGCGATCACATGCAGCAACACTCCGGGCAGCACGTCCTCTCGGCTGTCTTTGTTGACCTTTACCAAATGCCTACGGTTTCCTTTCACATGGGGGACGAGTACTGCTCGATTGACCTTGAAACGCCGTCGCTCAAGTCGGAACAGGTCGTGGGTGCCGAGAAGCGGGCGAATGAAATTCTCTTTGAGAACCGTCCCGTGAGAATCCGCTTCATTTCGCGCGCCGAGGCGGAGAAGATGGGGCTGCGGAAGCTTCCTCCGGCCGAGCGCGATGAACTGCGCCTGATCGAAATCGCGGACATCGACGTCTCGGCTTGCGGCGGGACGCACGTCGCTGCCACCGGTCAGATCGGCTCCATCCTGCTGCGCAAGACTGAAAGAGTGAAGCAGGGAACGCGGGTGGAATTTGTGTGCGGCGATCGCGCGGTCCGCATGGCTCGCCGCGACTATACCGCCCTGAGCGAGGCGGCAGCGTTGTTCTCGGCACAACTCTGGGATGTTCCCGCGCAGATCCGCAAGAGTTTCGACGAGAGCAAGCTGCTTCGCCGGCAGAAGGATGATGCGCTGGAGCAACTGGTTGAAGCCATGGCGCTGGACGCACTCAATAAACAGCCCGGGACGAATGGACGGAAGGTGATCGTGCAATCCTTTGCCGATCGCGACACCAGTTTTGCCAAGCTATTTGCCCAGAAGGCGACCAGGGCTGGAGTTCCCGTGATCGCGTTGGTCGCGAGCACGGTGGACCCGCCGGGCGTGATCTTCGCGCAAACGCCAGGTGGCTCGGCCGACATGGGCTCACTTCTGAAACAGATTCTGGCTACCGTTGGTGGACGAGGCGGAGGGACGCGCGACTTTGCCCAGGGCGGCGTGCCCGCGGGTTGCGATGTTGCCCAGCTTTTGCGGCAGGCAGCAGGTACAATCGGGGCCTGATCCTGGTTTTGTGGGCGTTCCGCCGAGAAAAACCGTTCTCATGCTCGAACCACGGCTGATTTTCGTCAATCTCCTGATCAAGCTGGGCGTCGCTGCGGCGGTGTCGAGTGCGCTGGTGCGCTCGAAGGAGTTCAAGAAGCTGCTGTTCCGGGAAGAGCGGGGAACGCGCCACAAGATCTACCTGGCCATTTGGATGGCTACCCCGATCGCGTTGGGTGTCCTGATTCGTTTTAGCGTGAGCAGTTTCCAGGCGGGCGATCTGGCGCTCGAAACCACCGTGCTGCTGGGGGTGCTCGGAGGTCGCCTCTCGGGAGCCCTGGGAGGCGCATTGATCGCGCTGCCGGCCACGCTCCACGGCGAGTGGGCCAGCCTACCCTTTAATCTCATGTGCGGGCTGATTACAGGGCAATTGCGCCGGGTGGCGCCGGAGCAGGAAGACATCTGGTCGTTCTCGCCCTTCGTGGATCTCAGCATCTACCGCTGGGTCCGGCGAAACCTGCCGCGCCCGCGTTTCGACTGGCAGATCACGTTTTTGCTGACCATCATGGGGCTGCGTTTCCTGCAGACTGAAATCTGGCGTTTCTGGCCGAAATCCATCTTCAGCCTGGAGAGCTCCAACCTTTGGGTCGAAGGCGCGATCTACCTTACCGTGGTGATGGTGGTGGGCACGGAGCTTAAGATTTTCAACAGTGTCCGCATTCAGATCAAGCTGGAAGAACAGGAGCGGCTGCTGCTCCAGGCCCGGATGGTAGCGCTGCAGAACCAGATCAACCCGCATTTCCTTTTCAATACACTGAACTCGATATCCTCGCTGGTGCGCTTCGACCCCGATACGGCGCGCGAACTGATTCTCAAGCTCGCCACCATTCTGCGCCGCCTGCTGAATAGCACCGATTCATTCGTCCCGCTGCGTGAGGAGGTGGAGTTCATTGATAACTACCTGGACATCGAGGTGGTACGCTTTGGCAAGGACAAGCTCAAGGTGATCAAGGAACTGGACCCTGAAGCGCTGGAAACCATGGTGCCCAGCATGCTGCTGCAGCCGCTGGTGGAAAACTGCATCAAGCATGGGCTGTCGAGCAAGGTGGATGGCGGCAGTATTACGCTGCGCGGCCGCGTCATCAAGTCGCGCCTGGTGATCGAAGTGGAAGACAACGGTGTCGGGATGCACTCGGCACAACCGTTCGGACAAGCGGACGGGCTCGGTGGCACCGGGATCGGGATGGCGAACGTGGCCGAGCGCCTGAAGGTGCTCTATGGCGATACTGCGAAGATGATGATCGACAGCCGCGAAGGTAACGGGACGCTGATCCGGTTGCGCCTGCCCGTTTTGCCCAATCCGGAAGAATTGATGACGGCTACGACGATTGCGCCAGTACCCGCCGGTAAAATTCTTCATAAAGCGGAATGATCTTGCTGGTACAGAAGCGCGCGCGGGCTCCGGCGCGTGCCTGTTTTCCCATTGCGCGCAACCGGGATTCGTCGCCCAAAAGATCAATGGCGTAGCGGGACATGGCTTCCACGTCGCCCACGTCGGCAAGATATCCGGTCACGCCGTGTTCGACCACTTCTGGGATTCCTCCGACCCGAGTCGCGATGGGCACAACCTCGCAGGCCATCGCCTCCAACGCCGCCAATCCGAAGGACTCCAGTTCGCTGGGCAGAAGCATGACGTCGGAGAAGGCGAGCTTCTCCTGTACGCGATCCTGCTTTCCCAGGAACAGAACGTGCTCGTGAATTCCTTTTTGTACCGCGAGCCACTCTGCCTGCGACCGATCGGGACCGTCGCCGATGAGCATCAATTTGGACGGGATCTTCTTGTGTACACGGTCGAAGATTTCAATCACGTCGGTCATGCGTTTGACGGGCCGAAAGTTCGATAGGTGGACCAGAATGCGTTCCCCATCCGCGGCATACTCCCGGCGTTGCGCCTGCCATTCCGGATTGCGAAAGTAGTCGTCGCAGTTCACAAAGTTGGTGATCACTTCGATGTGGTTCTTGATATCGAAAACCTTGAGCGTGCGCTCGCGCAGGTACTGGGAAATCGCGGTGACGCCATCGCTCTGCTCGATGGAAAATCGCGTAATCGGCAGATAGGAGCGGTCCAGGCCAACCAGCGTGATATCCGTACCATGAAGAGTGGTTACAAATGGTAGTTTGCGCCGGGGAGGGGTTGCCGCCAGCATCTGTTTAGCCAGCAGGGCGCTCACCGAGTGGGGAATGGCGTAATGAACGTGCAGGAGGTCGAGTTCGTAGAGTTGAGAGACCTCGGCCATGCGCGTGGCCAGCGCCAGATCGTACGGAGGATACTCGAACAGTGGATATCGCGAGACTTCTACTTCGTGATAATGGATGTTGGATTCCGACCCGGTGAGGCGAATGGGCTGCGAATAGGAGATGAAATGGACCTCATGGTCACGGCGAGCCAACTCCAGCCCCAGTTCGGTCGCCACGACACCGCTCCCCCCGTAGGTGGGATAGCAGGTGATGCCAATCTTCATGCGTGCTCCCAATGTGTGCTCCAGCGATTTCCCAATTAGATTCGAGGAAGATGGTCGCGGATGCAGGTGCGATCCGTCAAATCGGGTACTGGGTACAAGACCGCCCAACGGTCAAACATAACGTTTGGGCACCTGACTCGTCTAATCCCGGATGCGCGCAGCCATTTTTTGCTTGTTGGTGACTATTGCAGCAACTGCTCAGCTGCTCCCGCACGACGACGCGATTCGCATCGCGGAATTTTATCGGCTAGCTTCTCAGACCCAGGACGAGATCTGGCCGGGTTGGAGCAAGACCCCGGCCCCTCTACTATTGGTAACGGAAGAAGTCGAATTCCTAACGCACCACCCTGCTCCTCCGCGGGATTTTACCGAAGTTGCGGATGGAGTGTACGCCCGTCCGCGGCAGTTCGGCACTGGCATGCTGGCCACCTTCCCGGCGCTAGGGCAGCCGTCGGTGATCGTCATCGGAGAGCCCCGGAACACGGAAGCAAAGACCAGCACTCCTTGGGTGATTACGGTCATGCACGAGCACTTTCATCAACTGCAGGACGGACAGCCGGGGTACGACGAGGCGGTGAAAGGCCTCGGCCTGAGCGGTGGTGACACGAGCGGAATGTGGATGCTGAATTACCCATTTCCCTACGAGAAATCGGAGGTGGTTCAAGGTTTTGCGCGTCTCCGGGACCTGCTTCTCCAGGCTCTGGGCGCGACCGACCGCAAGGAATTCGAGAAAGTCGCTATGGAATACGTCGGGGAGCGGAAGGGGGTGTTCAGGCAACTCTCGGCAGACGACCACAGGTACTTCAGCTTTCAGCTCTGGAAGGAAGGAATTGCGCGATACACGCAAATCAAAGCTGCGGAAGCAGCGGCACGGTATCGCCCGACCCCTGAATATGCGGCGCTGCCCGATTACGAGTCGTTTGCAGCCTATGCGGCTAGAGCCAGAGCAGAAACGCTGAAGGAACTCAGGCAGGCGGACCTGGCGAAGATGAGGCGAGTGTTCGTCTATTCTTTCGGGGCGGCCGAGGGGCTGCTTCTCGATCGCATGAACCCCGGCTGGAAAAACGAGTATTTCCACCGTCCACTCTCGACCGACTACTGGTTCGAGGGGAAGAAGAAGTGAGCCGCTGGCTGCGTTCCGACGCGCGGTTCCGGCCCTAGTGTTCTTTGGTTCCTGACCGGGAATGGGTTGCTACACTCTCGTCCTCGAGGTGCTCGACGCGGTTCCGTCCGTTTTTCTTCGCCAAATACAGGCCACGGTCAGCCTGGCCGAGGAGTGCCTCGACATCCGTGCCTCCCGCCTCGCTCGCCACCGCAACTCCCATGCTGACGGTAATGGCGCTCGATATTTTGGAGGCAGTGATGGGCAGGCAGGCAATGTGCGTGCGCAGGTCATCCGCTCGGATAATCGTGTTCATCAGATCGCACCCGGGCAGAATTAAAAGGAATTCCTCGCCTCCGTAACGGCCGACGGCATCGTACACGCGCAGCCTGGAGCGCAGCCTGTGGGCGACCTCTTTCAGCGCTTCATCGCCATGAAGATGGCCGTGGGTGTCGTTCACGTTCTTGAAATGATCGATGTCAGCGAGAATGATTCCCACCGGCTTCTTGTCGCGCTTGGCCCGCTCGAGTTCGCGAGCCAGGGCTAGCATGACTTCCCGGCGGTTCAAGATTCCGGTCAGGCCATCGTGGGTGGCGGCATGGCGCATGGATTCACGGGCCGACACCAGTTCTTCCTGGAGATCGAGAATGCGCTTTCCGACCGACAGCCGAGCTCGCAATGCCGGCTCATCAAAGGGCTTGACGATGTAATCGTCGGCGCCAGCCTGCATGGCCTCCAGCATTTCCTTCTGGCCGCTCTTGCCGGTCAACACAATAATGTACGAATAGCAGCCCTCGGACGATGCCTCCCGGATTCGCCGGCAGAGTTCGATACCATCGAGACCGGGTAGGACCCAGTCCAGCAGGACCAGTTTCGGAGCATCCGGGCGTCGCAATACCTGCCAGGCTTCCGTTCCGTCCTTCGCCATGATTGGGCTAAAACCCCAGTCGCGCAGGCAGTTGCCTACGAGCCTTTGATAAATCACGGAATCCTCCGCGACGAGGACCCGCATGGCCGGTTTTTCCAGCATGACCTGTACATCGGCGATCTTCTTCGACTGGCCGCGTTTAGCGCGGCTCTTCTCCGTCACGTTGGTAACCGGAATAGATCGTACACACAACAGGGGCCTTTTGCCCATTCGTGAGAGCCGATTCGATGAAACAGATACCCGGGATGCCGCTTCACGGCCACCTTTGGCGGCGCTCGATTTCTGTACAATTCAGAAGGCAAGACGGCATTGCCCGGATGGCGAAACTGGCAGACGCACGGGACTTAAAATCCCGGGTCCCTAACAGGACGTGACGGTTCGATTCCGTCTCCGGGCACCAGCTAACCCCTGCCTTTCCT
>PMCH01000337.1:0-5157 GCA_003154055.1 Acidobacteriaceae bacterium | reverse complement strand
GGCTTGCCCTGAGGATCTACGCCGTACGGAAAGCGGGTCCTGAATACGTGGTTCAGGAGATAGTTTTCCATGATGAACGGATGCTCTTGCATGAACGGCTGGTAGTAGCGAGCCCTGGCGTCTTCGTAGAACGGTGCGCAGCCCTCGACGGGACAACCTGCCTGGTAGCCAATCCCGTCAAGAAAGTCCTGCACGCACTCGCGGAGCCGAACGTGACTTACATCGGTCATGGCAAGATGCCGATCGATGATCTCTATCACCACGGTCAACTGACGGGCGGTTTGAGCGGGTATGGCGTCCATTACGGAACGGAGCGTTCCATGGGCAATCGACTCGGCGCATTCGCACAGAAGCTGCGGCACCAGTCCGAGTTGACGGGCCCGGGTGATTTCGTTCAACCGNNTGAACCGATGGTAGCGAGCTAGATCATGTGCCGAACCTTCGCTGGACGGCATTAGATTTGGATTAAGAAGAACTAACCGCGCGGCCTCGGGGCAGGAGAGAAGCAGCGATGTTTCCCGCAGGCCATCGATCCTCTGGGTCAGACGGGGGTAGCTCGCGCAGACATCCGACAGGTAATACTCGCTGTGTTCTTGCTGGATGCCGCAGAGGCGATCGGGGGAAAGAAACGGGCAGGAATAGGACGGCGTGAGCTGGATCCGGGCGTATTGAGAATCTGTGGGATGCGGTGTGATCAGGACAAGATGTTGCATCCGGGACTGAAAAGCCGGCAGGGACTTGCACTTCTCATAAGCAGTCTTATCGATCACCACGTCCAAACCGTGGCAGCAGGTGTCCTCGCATTCTGAACCGAGGCAGCGAAACCCCTTGGCATATTGGGGCCGGAGACGATCCAGCATTCTGAACTCCGCTTAATAAATGGGGTAAGGAAGCATCGGTCTCTGGATTCATCGGCACGGCGTGGGCCAAATCCGGGTACGCACGCGGCACAACAGAAGGGAATTGAGCATAGCTCTCCAGGCGACGCGCACCAGCTATCGCTTTGATTGGCCAGGGTCGCGGGTGCCGCTGGATGGAAGGTTGCTTGCGTTGTGTGAGTTTGCAGGGCGGCCCTGCGTGTACAGCTGAAAAGTCGCCCAGTAAAACGGATTGCGAAAGCCCTTGCTATGGAGCAAGGAAAGCTTCGCGGCTCGCAGAGCGGTGTCCGGGCTCCCTCCGTGATCCAGTTCTTCGTAGAAGCGAGCCATCAGTTTCTCAACGGAGGCGTCCGCCACTTCCCACAAAGCGGCGACCACGTTGTGAGCACCCGCCCTGAGGAAGGCCCACGACAACCCCACCAAGCCTTCTCCCGAGTACCAGCGTTCGCCAGCGCCGTAGCAGGCCGAGATCGTGACCAGGTCGGCACGCAAGGGATGCTGAATGATGTCGCGCCCGTACAGCTTGAACGAGTCGTTCTCCGGGCCACTCTTCGAGAGCACAATCGCCGAGTCGAGCGGACTCAACCGGCTGGCAATTCCATGCGCCACAAAGTGGATATGGGAGAACTGTTCAGGATGGCTGCCGAGGTATGCCCGGGCGCTAGCTTGGCCACGCGCGAAGATTTGCTCTTGTGCTGCCGGAAAATACCCGGCGACGCTGTCCATCTGGGCTGAAGCGTTCGGCAGCGCGGGATATTTGTCGTTTGGAGGAACACTATTGCCGATGAGCAGCAGGCTGCGGCGCCTCTTGTCCGATTGATACGATGTGGCCAGTACCCGCAGGGAACTGGCATTGGTGATCGTGGCATCTTCAATCCAATAGTGCGGCGCCGGTTCGCCCACGAGCAGCGTTTCGAAATTCAAGTTATTCAGGCTGCCGTCGGGAACGATGAAGACCCTCGCGTCCTTGTGCAGCGATTGTTGTGCAGGGGCAACCAAAGTCCGATAGAGCCAGCGGCCGTCGCCATCACCGGAGGCTAGTGCGTCCTGAGGGCCGAGCAGCGTCTTTCGGTAACGTTGTACCGCGGCGTCAATTTCGGGCCCAGGGGGCAACGGGATCAGACCGGTGCCCCGCGGAGAGATCGCCCATAGGTAGGATTGGTTCTCGCCGAGCCAATAGAAAAGGAGCGTCCCCTTTACTCCCCGTGCGATTTCCTGTGCGCGCAAGGGTGGAGGGCCCGCCACGCTCTTCGCCGGCGGTATTCCCAGACCTTCGGCCAGAGTTCGGGCGCGGCTGTAGTCGGCCCAGCGCAGTGCGTCGTCGCTCTTGCCGCGTGCAACCAGAAAATGAATGTAGTCGTCGTAGATGCGCCATCCGTTGGTGAGGAATGAAAGATGAGAATCTTCGTGCCGCACGTCGGCGCGGGCCGCTTCGAACGTCGCCAGCGCCGCTTGATACTGACGATCCGCCAAGTCCGGACGGTTCTCGTCCTCATAGAGCCGGGCAAGGGAGTGCTGCGTTTCCCACTTTAGAAAGGCGGGGCAGTTCTCATCCTGCTCGACCACTGTGAATCTCTGCTCGGCATCCGCCGTGTCACCGCGACGGGCTGCAATCTGCCCCTGGACAAGCAACGGATAGAGTTCATCGAGATGGTTGCCGCTTGCCCGTGCGCTGGCCATGGCCTGATCGGCATACTCGCTTGCCTTATCGATGTCACCGGTCTGGAGCGCCAGGCGCGCCAGTACTCGTTGTGCGTTGTAGATGTCTTCCTTGCTGTTGATTTCTGTAGCCAGGTCCAAGGCTTTCCGAAACGACCGTTCCGCCAGTGAGAAATCGCGCCTGTCCATGTAGATGTACCCGGCATCGGTAAGCCACGACGCCTGGTCGCCTACATCTCCGAGATCCTGTGCTGTTTGTTGCGCCTCGAGAAACAGCCCTAATGCTTTCTCCGAGTCCCCGAGTTTGTAAAAGCTCCAACCGAGGTTGCCCGCTGCATTCTGCGAGAGGTCTCTAGCGCCCAGAGCCCGGGCGCTTTGGTTCGCCCTGTCCGACCAGTCGACCGCTTCGTCGAGGTGTCCCTGTGCCAGCGAAGCGGCTCCAATATTTAAGAGAGCAGTCGCCTCCAGCAACCGGTCACTGTGAGCGCGTGCAAAAAGCAAGCTTTGTTCGAAGAATTGCTTTGCCTGCGGGAAGTCCCCAAGCTCCATGGCGAGGACCCCACGGGCCCGCATCACTCCCCCGCAGGTTGGGCCGGTGGACTCGGGACACAAAGCCTGAGCCTCTGTGAGTTTGCGATCCGCCTCTGGAAAATTGTGCAGATGAGCGAGTGCTACTCCCTGTAAGGTGCGGGCTTGGACAGCTATGTTGCGAAGAGCAGGGGGCGGCGGCGAGGATTCGAAAAGGGCAACGACTTCCTCGGATTTCCCGCGCCAGCTAAGCGCGTCAGCCTCGAGGATTCGAAACTTCCACGCTAAGTCCGGGTCCGAATTGAGGAAACGGCGGTAGTCAGTTTCAGCTTCCTGTTGGCTCCGGGCCAAGTCCCCGCGAACGAACATCCGCCAAACCCGCTCGTATTCCGCGTGACCATTCGGCCCGCAAGACAGCAACGGAGACACGAGCGTCAATAGAATCCAAGCTAGGGTTTGGTTTTTCCGTTGACCGCCCCGCTGCCGACCTTTATGTTTCCGCCACCGATACATCCCAGGTGCATGTTCAGCATCGTAATGGTGAAGTAATTGCCGATATTGGATCCGTTCCCGGAGGCATTGTTTGCATCGGCAGTCGAGGAGGCATCGTCGTCGGGCTTGCGTCCAACCTCGACTTCGGCCAAGGACACGGTCCCAAAATCCGGGATGAAGATGATGTTCCCGAACGTCCTGGCCCCAGGAATCGGAATTGGCCCAATGCTTTTTACGAGTGAGCATTCCAGCTTGGGACAGCCGTTCCCGTTCCCCTTCCCGCGCCCATTGGCACGCTTCTTGAGATCGTCGATGTACGCGATCTTGGCATCGTACTGTTTTTCCAGGTCCTCCGGAAGGCCCTTGGCGCTGGAGATGCCAGTCATCTGCCGCTGCACGCGATCGAGGAAGTCGCGATCTTCCAGGTACGGCCTGTCGCCCTCCGGCTTGTCGCCGCAAATGCCGAGGTCAAGCTCCACCTGGACCGGGTACCCAGCGACTCGCAAGTTTTCGAAACGCGTACCTAGAAATGTCACCTTGGGTACGTGGCCGTGTTTCATCGCATGCTCGGAAGAAAGCTGGGCCACTACGCGGTCGGCCGTGATGACTTCGAATACGTTGAGGCCTTCAATCACGGACGTCGAGAGCGTTACCCAGCCAGAGTGATCCTTGCCCCACAGATCTTTTTTCTGGATCTTGCTCCCGGAGACACGAGTGTGGCCGGACTTGAAGGAGATGAGGCCTTCCAAGGTGGTCTCCTCCAG
The DNA here is from genome assembly GCA_003154055.1 of Acidobacteriaceae bacterium. Classification (GTDB taxonomy): domain Bacteria; phylum Acidobacteriota; class Terriglobia; order Terriglobales; family Acidobacteriaceae; genus Acidiflorens. Next base: position 836 of record PMCH01000337.1, on the reverse strand, counting down.
CGTCTGGGTGATGTGATCGGAGCGGCGGTTCTTCAGTACAACGTGCGCATGATGTTCGATCGGCTGATCGACCGGATGTTTCAGTTTGCCGCTCAGTACGTGAGCTTCCGCATGATAGACGTGGTACGGTTCCACGTCAGAGCTGGGGACCACGGGTGATTTCGGATTTGCGGCCATGTCGTTGGCTCCTCCGCTAATTGAGGATCAATCCTGGATTTTCAATTCAAATGACGTACGGCCGATCTCTTTGCTTTCCCCGGCGACAGTCACCCCGCGCACCATCATGGTGTAGGTTCCCGCTGCTCGATTCGCCCCTGGGATCTGGACCGGCCACTGATCTTGACCCGCCACAGCCGGAATGGTTAGCGAGTATTCTACTTTCCCAGCCGGGTTATGCAAGTCCGCCGTGTAGCGGGAATAGCCGCCTTCCGGGATCCTCACAAAGAGCAGAAATCCCTGCCCGGAAGTGATTGAAATCACAGGTGCGTCGGATCCATAGGTGCCGACGTTTACCGGCGCCCAGGGGAGGACTTGGGGCTGATTCAGGGCCTGCTGAAGGTGCGGGTAGGTGACCAGATTCTGGTATCCGACGACCAGGAGCAACAACGCCAACGCGGGGGCGGCAAATGCCGGACGCAGCCAGGCGAGCCAGCCAAGCGTTGGAGGGGCGGGGGTGGGAACGGGCGAGGGTGCGGCTTCTGTCTCGTGCTCTTCGGCCAACAGGCTCTTGGTCCGCTCTACGAAGGCGGTGCCGGCGCGGACATCAAACGCACACTCCGGGCAGTCGAAAAAGTGCTCTTCGAACTCATCCCGCGCTGCGGAATCAAGTTCATTGA
>PMCH01000037.1 GCA_003154055.1 Acidobacteriaceae bacterium | reverse complement strand
ACTAGCAACTAGAAACTAGCAACGGGTTTACTGTCCCGCGACTTGATTCATCACCATCGGCCGGCTCAGTTCCATTACCAGTTCCGTGCCTGCCGGCAGCGTGGCTGAGCGATGCTTGGCGAGCCAGTGCGTGACGGTCACGCCCGCGCCAATCGCTCCCCCAATCAGCATGCCTTGACCGCCTCCGGCCAGGCCCCCGATCAGCATTCCGCCGCCGGTGCCCATGCCGACTTCAGTGGCGTCTTTGCCGTCATGTCCTGCGCCTTTGAACTGCCCTTCGGTGTTGACGTCGGTGCCGTGGCGCGCATTGGTATCCACGAGTGCGGCGTTGAGCATGAAGCGTTCGCCGTTGGGAAGCACCAGACTTTCGGGGAAGAGCGCAATCGTGGGCTTACCGGAAACGCGGCGCGGTTCGCTGGTCTTGGTGACGCGTCCCTGCACGGTCGTGCCGATCGGGACAACGGTCTTGCCGTCCACTACAACCGGTTCTGTGATTCGTGCCGAGAACGGATCGCCGGCCTTGTTGCTGAATGTAGCCAGCGTGGTTTCGAGCTTCATCTTCAGCGCTGTGCCCGTGGGCAGCGAAACCTGTGCCGAGGCGAACGCCGCCAGCAACACCATCGACATCAGAAAAGTTACTTTTTTCATGCTTCCTCCAAAAGTTTTTTAGTCCCGGCGCCCTCGCACCGTCACACCCGAAGCTGACTGAGCGCTTTCAAGACATCATCAACCGGCGCGCGGTCGTGCTGGTTATCGCCGCGATAGATGTAGCGCACCGTGCCCCCGCGATCGATGATCAAGGTCGCCGGATGCGCGATGTTGATCGCGTCGAGTCCCATCAAGTGATGCAGTCCATATGCCTTGGTCACCGTGCGATCCTCATCGAGCAGGAAGGGAAACGATACAGGGCGTTTTTCCAGGAATCTTCCCGGCTTCCACGCGCCATTGCGCTTTTCGGCGGCGATGCACGCCAACTGAACTCCCGCCTCTTCGATCGCTTGCTTCCGTGACTCAAACTGAGCCATGCGTTGCACGCAGTTTGGTCACCATGTGCCGCGCAGGAACTCCAGAATCACGGTTCCGCGCTGGAGAAAACTTGCGAGCGTAAACAAGCCTTCGCGGTTCGCTGCTCCCAGAGAGAACTCGGGCGCTTGCGATCCAATCTCCAGAGTGTCCGTGCGGTCCTTCACCCTGGATCGACTCTAAGCTAGTGGAAATCCGGGAACAACCGTGGAAAGGGCAGGCGAACCATTGGAGGTAATGCGCCGAGCATTATGGGCGGTGTTTTTCTGGTGCCGGGACCGCGCTGGTCAAGCGCGCACTGACCCGCCCCGCCCGCGTCCGATATAATCGCGGATTCTGACCTGGAGACCCGGCTTTTCTCGTCTCCACTGCAAGATGAGAGGCAGCGAGCTGCATCTCTAGAGTGGAACCGTGGCGAATCAATACTCATCAGCAAACGAAAGGACGCAATCATGCCTCTTACCAACATTACTGAAATTCGCGGGCGCCAAGTGCTGGACTCGCGCGGCAATCCAACCGTAGAAGCCGAGGTCTTCCTCGGGGGCGGAGCCAGTGCGCGTGCGATTGTGCCGAGTGGCGCATCCACCGGCGAACACGAGGCCGTCGAGCTGCGCGATGGCGACGAGCAGCGCTACAAAGGCAAAGGCGTATTGAAGGCGGTCGAGAATGTGAATGGCGAGATTGCTGCCGCGACTGGCGGATTGGATGCCGCCGATCAGCGCGGGCTCGACGCCAGGATGATCGAACTCGACGGCACGGACAACAAGGGACGCCTCGGTGCGAACGCCATCCTTGCCGTCTCGATGGCCGCTGCCCGCGCCTGTGCGCGGGCGTTTGAAATGCCCCTCTATCGCTATCTGGGCGGAGCCGCTTCCAACACGCTGCCCGTCCCGATGATGAACATCCTGAACGGTGGAGCACATGCCGACAACAATGTCGACTTCCAGGAATTCATGGTCATGCCGGTGGGCGCGCCGTCATTCTCAGAAGCGCTACGCTGGGGCGTCGAGGTCTTCCATACGCTCAAGGGCGTGCTGAAGAAACGCGGCTACAACACGGCGGTTGGCGACGAAGGCGGGTTTGCGCCTTCGGTCAAGTCGAACGTCGAGGCCATTGAAGTTGTGCTCGAGGCTATTCAGCAGGCAGGCTACAAGCCGGGCGAGCAGATTGCGATTGCCCTCGATCCCGCCGCCAGCGAGTTCTATCAGGATGGCAAGTACGTTTTCAAGAAATCCGACAAATCGGCAAAGAGTTCCGAGGAAATGGTGAAGTATTGGGCGAAATGGGTGAAGGACTATCCCATCGTTTCGCTCGAAGATGGCTTGTCCGAGGAGGACTGGGATGGATGGGCCATGCTGACCAAAGAACTTGGCAGCAAAGTGCAACTTGTCGGCGACGACATCTTCGTCACCAACATCGAGATCTTTGCCAAGGGCATCGAGAAGGGAATTGCTAACTCAATCCTGATCAAACTCAACCAGATCGGGACGGTCAGCGAAACACTCGACGCCATCGATCTCGCCCGCCGCAACGGCTACACCAGCGTGATCTCCCATCGCTCGGGCGAAAGCGAAGACACTTTCATTGCCGACCTGGCAGTGGCAACCGGAGCAGGCCAGATCAAGACTGGTTCCGCCTCGCGCACTGACCGCATCGCCAAGTACAACCAGTTGCTGAGGATCGAAGAAGAGCTAGGCGGAGCGGCGCGGTTTCTGGGGATCAAGGCGTTGAACTACGCCGGATGAGCGATTGAGCATCCAACCTGAAGAGGTGGCTATGAGACTTCGCATTATCGCCGTGCTGATGTTCCTGTGTCTTTTTGTCACGGGCGTGCTTGCCCAGCAGTCGCCCGTGACGGATCCGCCCGCCTCCAAAGAGGATGTGCAGAAACTGTTCGACATAATGAACCTCCGTCAGCAGATGCTGCTCGTCATGGATTCCATGGTGAAGCAGCAGACCGCGCTGATGCACGACACCATGAAGAAGCGTTCCCCCCAGATCACCGACGCGGAAATC
>PMCH01000083.1:1834-4315 GCA_003154055.1 Acidobacteriaceae bacterium | reverse complement strand
ATTCCCGCGTCGCCGATGGCGTGGGTGCAGAGCTGCAACCCGGCGGCATCACCTTTCATCATGCGGTCGCGCATGAGCGAGATGGGATGCATTCCGTCGGAGAGCAGGCCGTGATTGTTGGGCTGGTCGTTAAAGGGCTCGAAGAAGTAGGCGGTGGCCGAGCCGAGCGAGCCGTCGGCATAAGACTTGAGAGCGCCGAGTCTCAAGTACGGTCCGCCGAAGGCGTGGCGGATGCCGATTTTGGCTTGATCGTCCACCTGAGGGATGAGGGGCGCNNTCCTGCACGCTGGTGACACCGAGAGACGCGGCGTGCCCAAAGGCCCGTTCGATGGCGTGGCGGCGCTGGGCGTGAGTCGGCTGAGGGATAATTTTGAATACGAGATCGGCGGCGGCATCCATCAGTGCGCCAGTGGGACGGCCTTGCGCGTCGTGGACGATCACGCCCCCGTCAGGGTCGGGAGTCTGCGCCGTGATGCCAGCCGCCTTCAGCGCCAGCGAGTTGACCAAAATCATGTGTCCGTCGTAACGGCTAACCGCCACGGGCGTTCCGGAAGTCACCGGATCAATCAGCTCTTTGGCGGGGAGCTGCGCAGGGCTCCATTTTGTTTCGTCCCAGTCGCCGCCGAGGAGCCACTCGCCTTTCGAAGTCTTCGCGGCGCGCTCCGCGATGCGGCGAGCAAATTCCTGAGGGCTGGTGGCGTCGTTCAGTTGTACGTTGTCGAGTTGCGAGCCGCCCGACATGAAGTGGACGTGGGCATCGTTGAAACCGGGCAGGAGGCGGTTCCCTGCTGCGTCGATCGTCTTCGTATTGGTTCCCCGCCAGGCATCGACATCCTGATTGGCGCCCACGGCGACGATTCGATCGCCCAGGATTGCAACGGCTTCCGCCTCGGGGTGGTCGCGATCCACGGTCCAGACTCTTGCGTTGCGGATGATGAGGTCGGCGGAGGGCTTGGTTTGGGCGAAAGTGCACACCGCGCACGTCAGAAGGATTGCGACCCGCAAGGAATTCCTCTTCATTGGTATTGGTTCCTCCCGCACGACTTTTCTCACGGCCTTTTCACGATGAGTGCGTTGTGCGTCACCGTTCCCCCCACTTCAACTTCGTGCTGAGCACTTCGAAGAACGTCTTCTGGAAGCGGAGGAGTTTAGCTGAATACTTGGACTTGATACAGCGGACGCTGTCGCCGTCGCGCACGGGCATGCCGACCTGCCCATCCATGCTCAAATAGGCTTCCTCTGCCCCGGTCTTGACCTGAATTTCGATATCCACCGTATCGCGGACGACCACCGGCCGNNTCGGCTTTGTAGCTGGAGACAAACTCCAGGTCCACATAGAGCTCGAAATGATTGAGACGGGAAATGGCACTCTTGCTGACGACCACATCATTCAGCGCATCATGCGCCCGGACAACTTTGCCCCCGCGAAACAGCGAGCAGGTGATCATCGAGCGGGAATCGACCATGTACCGGCCCTTCTCGATTGCATCGAGCGCGGGATAAAGGTCGGCAAGAGCGAGTTCGGTCAGAAATCCAAGGGTGCCCAGGTTGACGCCGAGGATCAGCGTGTCGGCCCTGGCGACCGCTCGCGCGGCTGAGAGCAAGGTACCGTCGCCGCCCAGCACCAGCGCCAATTCCGGGGAATGCGACCCCATCTCACCCCGCTCCACGACCTCGGCTCCGGAGAAATACTTCGCACTCTCGCGGTCCACGATCACCGTGTAGCCATGCTTTTGAAGGCGTTCGTGAAGCTCGGGCAGGAACTGCTTGAGCTCCGGGCGTCCGGGCTTGGAAAGGATGGCTACCGATTTCGGGCGGGGATTCTCTGGATGGCCGGACATGGAACCCACGATTGTAAATCAAGCGGCCGNNCCCTTCCCTACCAACTCGCGGCCGACCTCGAATTGGGGTTTTACCAGCACCACGACTTGGCGCGATCCAGCCAGCGGCGCATCCGGAAATGCGGCGCGGATGACCGCCGGCAATACCAGGGTCGCGGAGATGAAAGAAACATCCAGGGCAATGAAGTCGATCGCTTCGCCAAGATCGTCGCGGGTGAGATAACGGGCGTTGGTTTTTTCGAGCAGGCGCAGGCGAGGTTCGTTGCGCAGGCGATAGTCCATCTGGCCGTAGCCAGTGTCCACCGCGATCACATGGCGCGCACCGTGCTGCAACATGCAATCGCTGAAGCCGCCGGTGGATGCGCCGACGTCGAGACAGACCTTTTCGGTCAGATCGATCTGCCAGTGCTCCAAGGCTTTCTCGAGTTTCAATCCGCCACGACTGACGTAGCGAAGATCCTCACCGAGCAGCCGCAAAGACGAATCCGACTCCACCGCCGCCCCCGCCTTCTCGACTTTCTGATCATTCACCAGGACCTTGCCGGCGAGGATCAGGGCATGCGCTCGCTCGCGAGAAGGCGTCAGGCCCCGTTCCACCAGAAGCTTGTCGAGGCGCATCTTCACTGGCTTGCAGTCACCT
>PMCH01000083.1:1187-1796 GCA_003154055.1 Acidobacteriaceae bacterium | reverse complement strand
AAAGCCGCCCGGTTTGGGCGGCTTCAGATGCTTGTAGCGGGCCACGTGGATCCGTTTAGCCGAGGACCTCTTCCAGCACCTTCTGGTCAATGTCGAAGTTGGCGTGAACGTTCTGCACGTCGTCGTTATCTTCCAGGGCTTCGACCAGGCGGATCATCTGGGCGGCCTGCGTGCCTTCGAGTTTGATGTAGTTCTGCGGGACCATCGTCACGCTTGAGGAGGTCGGAGTGATGCCAGCCTTCTTGACGGCTTCCAAAACGGTTTCGTAGGCGGAAGGCGCGGTAATGATCTCCCAGTTCTCGCCATCGTCCTTCAGATCTTCGCCGCCCGCATCCAGGATGATGGTCATGAGGTCATCCTCTTTGGCGGCCGACTTCAGAATCACGATGTCACCCTTCTTGTGGAACATCCAGGAAACGGCGCCGGCTTCGGCCATGTTTCCGTTGTTCTTGCCGAAGGCGTGCCGGATTTCGCTCACCGTGCGGTTGCGGTTGTCGGTGGAGATTTCCGCCAGCAGCGCAACCCCGCCCGGGCCGTAGCCTTCGAGAGTGAATTCTTCGTACGTCAAGCCGGGCAGTTCGCCCGTGCCGCGCTGGATGGCGCGCTTGA
>PMCH01000083.1:480-1175 GCA_003154055.1 Acidobacteriaceae bacterium | reverse complement strand
TTGTGCTTGATTGTGGCCCACTTGGAATGGCCGGACATAGGGATACCTCGTATCGAAAGAGCTTAAATGGCGCTGATTCTGCGAACTACGGGTCCGCCCGCGGAGGAGATCATTGGATAGCCTCGACGTAAACAGTTCAGGCGAATGGAGATTATAGCATGGGGGGTGAAAGAGCCTGGCCTTCAGCCGAGTGACGATTCCGACGGTTAGGCCGCCACATTCCGTTGTCGCCCGTGCGCGGAGGAGGCAGCGGGCCTGCTATCATCCCTACTCTCTGAAGGGACTACTATGCGCCGGCTGATCTTCTCGCTCTGTCTTCTGGCTTTCTCAACAACCATTGTACTTGCACAGCAATACGATCTTGTCCTCGAGGGCGGGCGCGTCATGGATCCCGCAACCGGCCTGGATGCCGTGCGCAATGTCGGTATCCGCGACGGCAAGATCATCCGCATTTCGTCCGAGGCACTAAGCGGACGGCGCGTCATTCATTCCGACGGACTGGTGGTCGCCCCCGGCTTCATCGATCTCCACCAGCACGGCCAGGAATTGGAAAGCCAGCGCGTCAAGGCGCTTGACGGCGTGACCACGGCATTGGAGCTGGAAATCGGTGTGCCCGACGTCGCCCAGTTCTTGAGAGTCAAGGAAGGCCACTCGCTGATCCATTACGGCACAGCGGCCAGTCACGCTGCCGCGCG
>PMCH01000083.1:0-446 GCA_003154055.1 Acidobacteriaceae bacterium | reverse complement strand
TCCCGGCTGGAAGTCATTGACATGTTCCGTCTCGCCGCCGGGCGCCGGCTGCCGGTTTACACCCACGCGCGTGGCCCCGGAAAAGTCCAGCCCGGCATCGAGGCGGTAAGCGAAGTGATCGGAGCGGCCGCCATCACCGGCGCTTCGCTGCACATTGTTCACATCAACAGTACCTGCTTGCGCGACTCCCTGGAATGTCTCTCCATGATCGAAGGCGCCCGCGCCCGCGGCCTCGATGTGACCACCGAAGCGTATCCCTACATCGCAGGCATGACCTCCATCAACTCGGCGCTATTCAACCCCGGATGGCAGGAAACACTTGGCATCAGCTATGGCGAGCTCGTCCTTCCCGACACGGGCGAACACCTCACCAAGGAGCGTTTCGACGAACTGCACAATTCCAGCACGTCGCGCTCGGTATTGATTTTCGCCAATACGCAGGAAGT
>PMCH01000342.1:24408-25455 GCA_003154055.1 Acidobacteriaceae bacterium | reverse complement strand
CGCGTAGAGCGCATCCAAGTCCTTCTGCGCGGCCTCTACCTCAGCATGCAATGCAAGAAGACAAGGACCATCGCTGGCAATTGCTGGATCTTCGAGTTGAGCGCGTTTCGATTCCAATAACTGCCCGGCGGCGGCAATGCGCTGCTCGATGCCGTCATATTCGCGGCCTTCCAGATAGGAGAGCTTCTTCCTTGCCGGCATCGGCGACTCGGTAGGAGCTACAGCGCGCGCGGAGACACGAGCGCCTCCCTTTGCCAGCCGCTTGCGTTCTGCCTGCCAGGATTCCCACTGCGAATACTCGGCAAAACTCTCCGCGCCGCCCTGTCCATCCAGGCCGAGCACGGTGGTCGACACGCGATCGAGCATGTAGCGGTCATGCGTAACCAGGACGAGCGACCCGCGGAATTCGAGCAGGCTCTCCTCCAGTATTTCCAGGGTTGGGATGTCGAGATCGTTGGTAGGCTCATCGAGCAGAAGAATGTCGGCGGGCTCGAGCATCAGTTGAGCGATCAAGACGCGCGCCCGTTCTCCTCCAGAAAGCCGATCAACCGGTTGATTGAGCTGCTCACCCGTGAACAGAAATTTGGCGGCCCACGATGCCACGTGAATCACGCGGTCCTGATAAATAACCGAGTCACCGTCCGGTGCCAGCGCGCGGCGCAGAGTTACATTCGTGTCCAGTTGGCGGCTCTGATCGAAATACACGATCCGCAGCCACTCGGCCCGGCGGATCTGCCCACTGGCTGGGGCGATTTCTCCCCGCAGGAGCCGCAGCAAGGTCGTTTTGCCGCTGGCATTGGGCCCGACCAACCCGAGTCTCATCCCGGCGGTAATGATGAAATCGAGATTCTCGAAGAGTGTGCGATCTTCGATTTTGTAAGCCACGCTCTCCATTTCGATCAGCCGCTTGGTCTTTCGGTCTGTCGCTGAGAAATCGATTTGCGCCGTGGATGTGCGGGTCCGCGCATTCAGGTCGGCGAGTTCCCCGATCAAGTCGTTGGCCTTGCCGATCCGCGCTTTGGACTTCCTCGTCCGGGCCTTGGCGCC
>PMCH01000342.1:7945-24341 GCA_003154055.1 Acidobacteriaceae bacterium | reverse complement strand
TGCACCAGCGCCTCCACAATCGCCAGGCGCTTCTGCCAGCCCCCCGAGAGCGCAGCGGCTTCTGCTTCGACGTCCTCAAACCCAGCGCGGCCTAACGTCTCTGCAAAGCGGGTCCCGCGCTCGGTCTGGGGCACGGCGGCGCGCTCCAGTGCGTGCTCGATCACGTACCGTACCGTTTGTCCGGATTCGAACGTCGAATCCTGCTCCACGTAGCTGAGCCGGGTGCGCTTTCGGGCCGAAACTTCCCCGCTATCGGGCTCTACGTCGCCGGCGAGAATGCGCAAAAGCGTGGATTTGCCGGAGCCATTTGGACCAATGAGTCCGATACGATCGCCCTCGGAGACCGTAAAGGAGACGTCCTGAAAGAGCGGATGTGCCCCAAAGGCTTTCGAAATTTCCTGTGCATTGATGATCGGCGGCAACGGCTTGCGGTCTCCCGGTATCTTGATTGAGACTATCAGGAAACGCAGGCCGGCCGCGGCTCAGACGGCGCCTTGCAGCACACAAATCACATCGGCCTTCAGGGGCGAGTTCCCGGAATGATCTGGTGAATACGGCAATGGGAAGAAACTCGCGTTCCGGGTGGAATCAGCGCGCGCCCCTTGCTGGATGGTTCAAACATCGTTGCCGTAGACCGGGATTACTGCTCCGCTCACGTCTTTGCCGGCGTCGCTTGCCAGCCACTTGATCAAGCTCGCAACGGACGCGGGCCGCACCCACTTGGAGAAGTCGGCGTTGGGCATCGCCTTGCGGTTGGCCGGCGTGTCCATCGTGCCGGGGAGGACTACATTGGCGGTCAGTCCCGCATCTTTGTTTTCGAGGGCCGCAGTTCTGATCAGCGACACCATCGCCGCCTTGGAAGCGCTGTAGGCCCCCCCTCCCGGGCCGGGGTCCACCGCGGCGCGGCTGCCGATCGCGATGATGCGGCCGTTCTTCGTCGGCCGCAATGCAGGGATGGCGGCTCGCAGAATGTGAAATACGGAATTCAGGTTCAGGTCGAGCATGCGCTGAAAGGTTGCGTCGTCGGTCTCGGCGATCGATTGGCCACCCGCGAATCCGCCGACGGTGTGCGCCAGAACATCGAGCTCTCCAAAACGCCCCACCACCTGGTCCACCAGGACACGGGCGCCTTCATAAGTCGACATTTCCGCCGGCATCGCGGTAAAGGTCGGGCTATTGAAAGCCGATTGCTGGATTTTCCGCGATGTGCCGACGACCGTTGCGCCGGAATCGAGAAACGCCTGCGTCACATATGCGCCCAGGCCGCCATCGGCCCCGGTTACGAGTACGACTTTGCCTTGCATCAGGTGCTCCGATCTCTGGACTGCCTCATCGGATTCGTCCCGCCCCCAGAAGATACAACAATCCCCGTCCGGGGCCTGAAGGCCCCCGTCAGAACCGCGCCGCTTCGTCTGCATCTCACGAACGCGACTTGCCTTTACAGAATCGCAGCGCCTTCCGATCCGCATGTCAGGCATCAGCAAGTCCGCCCCGGGCCCGTCCAGTCGGGCTTGGGGGCGCTCGTCGCGAGTGCAACCTCGGGCGGAACATTGACGCGACGGTTGGTTCCAGTGGCTCTCCTCGTTCCCCTGATGATCGGCTGGACCTCGTCGAAAGAAGAGCGTGACTTGATCAATGGCTACGGGCTCGGGGCCAACAGCTACATTCAGAAGCCGGTGGACTTCGACCAGTTCCGCGAAACGGTGAAGACTCCGGGTCTGAACTGGCTGTTAATCAACCAGGCTCCTGTGTCCAACGGTGTGAATCAAGCGGCCGGGACCGGTTCGTTCGCGGGCCAAGCAGGTTCGAAGGGTTGACTCGGGTCGTCGCCGACGAGGTGACGACGCCGTCCGCCGGGGGAGACCGGGCCGATTCCGGTGAAAGACGCCCTTGTTCTTCTCAAATCGCCGTTGGTTTTGGGACGAACTCCAAAGCCCCATCCGCCAAATATCCCCCGTGCCGCACTTCGAGTGCCTCCGGTTGCTCGCCACTCAGCCGGGAATGGGGAGTGGTTCCGTCGACGGATTTGCCGACAGGGGGCCCCTGTGATCTCCGTCACAACCAGGAGTGAGCCTAAGCACAGCCTCAATGGTCATTGTGACGGAAAATTCCCGTCATTGGGTTGGGGCAACAATTGGTTCTCATTCTAGGTTCAAGGAGAGCGCTATGCGGCTCACGCATTGGGCAGTGGGGTTTTGTGTAGTTGCCATGGTCATGGCGGCGGTCCCGTACGGTCACGCCATTCCGGCGTTTTCGCGGCAATATGGCACATCCTGCAGTACCTGCCACGTGGATTTTCCGAAGCTGAACGATTTCGGCAAGGCCTTCAAGGATGCAGGGTTCAAGTTTCCAAAAGATGACGAGACATTCCTGAAGGTCCCGCCGGTGATGCTGGGCGCGCCCGCGCAGAGGGAAATGTGGCCGCATACGATCTTCCCCGGATCGATTCCCGGCTTGCCCGCGATTGGGCTGCGCTTCAACACTTTTTTCCAGGTGTATGGAAGAAATCGCAACAACTTCCGGCCGCCGGATTCCACCGATCCCACCATTCCTCGCACCGACTTTCAGCCCGGGTTGTTCAGCATCTTCACCGCGGGGAACTTTGGCAGCGGCATTGCGTTTTGGGCGGATGAGGACTTTAGCGTGGGCGGTTCGCAGGCCGACGGAGGATTAGGCGACGGGTACCTGAAGTTCCACAACATCGGGCGGCTATTGAAACTGCCGAACGACTCGCTCAACTTGCGCATCGGGCAGTTTGAAATCGACTTGCCCTTCAGCCCAGCAAGATCGTGGAATTTGAGCGGATGGGATATCTACGACGAGGCGAACTTCGGCGCGCTGAANNCGCTGCCGCTGACAATATCAGCCCAGCGGTCGGACTGTTCTCCGACTCCAACTTCAAGGACCTCTACGGCCGATTCCAGTACCGTTTCAACCTGGAAAGGGACCCGGCCAGCCGTAACGAAATTCAGGCTGCGGGAGCGACCGGACCCCGCGATCACACCTACCTGCAACTCGGAACGTTCTACTTCTACGGGCGCTCGGTGCAGCGCGCCACCGGAGATACTGGCGTCCTGGTAGCGCGGGAACCCTTCTACCGCACCGGGGGCGATTTCAGCTTCAACTACCACAGCTTGAATCTCTTTGGCCTCTACATGTACGGGCACGACAAGAATCTGTTGCCCAATGCCGAGAACACAGGCTTCGTCTCCGGAGTTCCCGCGCACTTCAACGGCGGATTCCTGGAAGCCGACTACCTCTTCTATCCCTGGCTGATGGGCATCATGCGGTATGACCGTGTGCAGTCCACTGCGGATTTTATCAATGGCCAAAGTGGGGAGTCGACCAACTACTTCTCTCCGGCGGGCTCGACTCGCAATCGCATCACTCCGGGTATACAGTTCCTGATTCACGCCAACATCAAAGCGTCGTTTGAGTATCAGTTCCGGCCGCCGCAGCGAGTTTTTGATTCCGAGGGCAACCCGGCCTCGAGCCCGTTCCGTACCAACCAGGCCGTGGCTGGATTGGAGTGGGTCTACTGAGGCGGAGATCACTGACTTGCAAGTGAACTTTGAGGTATGAGAGTTTCCCAAGGAGAATTCATGAATCGCAGCATCGTTCTAGTCTTGATGACAGTTCTGACGTTCACACTGGCGGCGAGCGCCGGCAGCATCAGCGGCAAAGTCTCCGGCGTCAGCGGAGAGTCGGTGGTGTATGTCGACACAATCCAAGGCAAGACCTTCCCCGCACCGGCCGAACATCTGCTGATCGACCAGAAGGGACTGTTATTCCAGCCGCACATTAATGTGGTGCTGGTTGGAACGACCGTGGACTTTCTGAACAGCGACAAGGTCGCGCACAACGTGTTCTGGCCGTCGCTCATGCAAGGCACCAAGAAGTTACCCGGAAAGAACCTGGGCACCTGGCCGACCGGAGAAAAGCGTCCCTACAAGTTTGACCAGCCAGGCGTGGCTGCGTTGCTATGCAACGTCCATCCTGAAATGGCCGGCTATGTAGTGGTGGTTCCTACTCCGTACTTCGCGACTACCGACAAGAGCGGAAGCTACAAAATCGAGAATGTTCCGGACGGTCAGTACAACGTCGTCGCGTGGCACGAAGGGGCGAAGACCCAGTCCAAACCTGTTGCCGTCGCTGGCGACACGAAAGCGGATTTCACCCTGAGCAAGTAAGGGCACCACGAGGGGAGCGAGGGACACCTTCGCTCTCCTCACCGCAACCCAGGTTCTCTTTTCCACGGGACCCGGCCGAGAACAGGTCAATGCTGAAGCGCTTCCTAGAAAAGCGGGTGGATGAGGACTGGCTGCATACCAACTTCCCCTGCATGATGGCCTGCCCCGCGCACACCAATGCGGGACGGTACGTCGGGCTGATTGCCGAAGGCCAGTTCGAAGAAGCCTACACGTACGCGCGCGGGCCGAATCCACTGGCCAGCATTTGCGGACGGGTTTGCGCTCATCCTTGCGAGACGGCGTGCCGGCGGGGCCAGATTGACAAGCCGATCTCCATTCGTGCGTTGAAGCGTTTCCTCACCGAGCGCTACGGGCCAGAATCGAAGCACCACATTGATGTAAACGCCGGCCGAACGATTGAAAAACTCCCTTTCAAGGTTGCGGTGATCGGCGGCGGTCCGGTTGGCTTGTCGGCCGCCCACGACCTTGCCTTGATGGGGTACTCCGTCACGATCTTCGAAGCCGCTCCCGTGGCGGGCGGCATGCTCTACCTCGGCATTCCTGAATACCGTTTGCCGCGCGACGTCATCGAGGCCCAGGTTCGCGAGATTCTCGCCACCGGCGACATCACGCTCAAGCTGAATCAATCAGCCGGGCGCGATTTCCAGATTGCCGATCTGCGAAAGCAGGGCTTCGACGCCATCCTGATCGCGATCGGAGCCCACCGCAGCCGCGACCTGACCATTCCCGGAGTCGATCTTGACGGTGTCCACCGCGGCGTGGATTTTCTGCTCAACGTAAATCTGGGCTACAAGTTCACCATCGGCCGCAACGTGCTCGTAATTGGCGGCGGCAACGTCGCCATGGATGTGGCGCGCTCGGCAGCTCGCGAAGTCTTGCGGCAACACGCATCAGGAGTCGAGGAACTTGCTCCTTCCGACGATAACGTCGCCGCCGTCGCCACCAGGGAAATGGTCGATATCTCGCTTTCCGCGTTGCGCATGGGCGCGCAGGAAGTGCACGTCGTCTGCCTGGAAGGGCGCGACGAAATGCCCGCTGCCCTCGAAGAAATCGAAGAGGCCGAGATGGAGGGCGTCATTCTCCACCCGGGATTCGGACCTAAGCGGTTTGTCGGCAAGGAAGGCCGCGTTACCGCTTTGGAATGCCTGAAGACGAAGCATGTCTTCGACGAGAACCGTCGCTTCAACCCCGTCTTTTACGAGAATAGCGAGACGCAGATTGAATGTGACACGGTCATCATGGCGATCGGGCAGACTACGAAACTCGATTTTCTCCGTCCCGAAGACGGCGTGGAAGTCTCGCCGCGCGGGCTGATCGCCGTGAACCCGCATTCGCTGATGACTTCTTCCGCCGGTATTTTCGCCGGCGGCGACTGTGTCTTCGGCCCGCGCCTGATTATTGACAGTGTGGGCGACGGAAAGCGCGCCGCCATGGGAATTGACGAACATCTGCGCGGCACGCAGCATCCCGAGCCAGTCATCGAAGTCACCGACCTCAAGCGCCACGTGATGCCGCAGGAATTCATGGACCTGGTTCGCCAGCCGATCCCGATGTTGCCGCTCGATCGCCGCACCGGCATGACCGAAGTGGAAGAAGGCTACGACGAGCAGTCCGCCATGACCGAGGCGCAGCGCTGCCTGCACTGCTGGGTTAACACAATCTTTGAAGGCTACGCCGACGACGCTTCGATCTGCATTCTCTGTGGCGGGTGCGTGGACGTCTGCCCCGAAAACTGCCTCGAGCTCGTCACCCTCGACCGGGTGGGATTCAGCGCAGAGACCATCGAGCACCTTTCAGTGAACAGCGCCTTGTACGAGGCGGAATTACCCGATATCACTGCCGAAGAGTTGAACCAGGGTGTAGGGTCCGTAATGCTGAAAGACGAGACCCGGTGCATCCGTTGCGGGTTATGCGCGGCGAGGTGCCCAGTGAACACCATCAGCATGGAGTCGTACAACTTGCTGCCGGCAGAATCGACTGGACTTATCTCCATCGAGGCAATTGATTCCCGGCTTCGCGCCCAGCCGGCCGCAACCTCGGGCGCACCAAAATAGCCGTGTCAGAGGAAAAGATGGCAGAGGAGAAAAAAGACCGGATTCAAACCGCCGCCAATTCCGGCCTGGATCGCCGGGAGTTCTTCGTCCGCATGGGACTTGGGTCGCTCGGGATCGCAGCCGCGGGAACGGCCGCTTTCGGATACCAGTTTCTGTCGCCCAACGTGCTGTATGAACCCTCGCCCGTGGTGAACATGGGCCGGCCGGAGAGCTACCAACTCGACTCGGTCACGCTCGACGTGGACGCCCGCATTTTTGTCGTCCACGGCAATGAAGGCTTCTTCGCACTCAACGCTGTGTGTACGCACCTGGGCTGCCTGACCGCATGGAAGCCGGAGATCGACACCATCGCCTGTCCCTGCCACGGCAGCAAGTTCACCCGCGAGGGCGTGAAGAAGGAAGGACCCGCTCCCAAGCCGCTTCCCTGGCTGCGGATGTGGCTCAGCGAGGACGGCGAATTGATGGTGGACCGCTCGAATGAAATTCCTCCCTCGCAGTTCGTGAGGGTTTAGCCATGAACACAACGCTTGTCAAATACTTCGACGAATTGCGCGGAACGCGAGTCTGGCGCTCGGTGTTTCGCGGCGGCACCGGATCGAGCACTTTGCACAACTCGATGGCGATCCAGCAGAACGTATTCCTCCACCTGCTTTCCACCAAGGTGCGGAAGCGGATGCTCGAGTTCAACGCGACCTGGTACCTGGGCACACTTACTCTGGGCACCTTCGGGATTCTCACCATCACGGGAATCCTGCTGATGCTCTACTACCACCCGTCGGCCCCGCAGGCATATGCCGATACCAAGGACCTGCAATTCGTGGTTTCCTCGGGGCAATTTCTCCGCAATCTGCATCGCTGGTCTGCCCACGCCATGGTGTTCCTGGTCTTCGCGCACATGTTCCGTGTGTTCTACCGCGGAGCGTATCGGCCGCCGCGCGAGTTCAACTGGGTGATTGGCGTCGTTCTTCTGCTGATCACGCTGTTGCTCAGCTATACCGGATACCTGCTGCCCTGGGATCAACTGGCGTTCTGGGCCATCACGGTCGGATCGAACATTGCTTCCGCGGTGCCGGTGGTTGGCGGCAAGGTTCGATTCCTCATGCTCGGCGGGCACTTCGTGAATGCCAATGCCCTGCTTCGCTTCTACGTGTTGCACTGCATGATTCTGCCGTTGGTTGCGCTTCTCTTTGTTGCTATCCACTTCTGGCGGATTCGCAAGGATGGCGGCCTNNGATTTCGTCGCCGGCGTAGGTTCCGATCAACGCAAATCGCCCGTGCGTGTTGCGTTCGTAACTCGCCGCACGTCGGCCCAGGTGAAGGCGCACGACGAAGCCATCGTGCAGTCTTTCCCCGAGGTACTCTTCCGGGCTGCGATTGCCTTCCAGATACTCGCCATCGCGCTCGTCCTGATTTCGCTGTTCTTCAACGCGCCGCTGGAAGGCCTGGCCGATCCGTCGCACACGCCTAATCCTGCCAAGGCGCCGTGGTACTTCCTCGGCTTACAGGAACTCCTGCACTATTTCCCACCGGTCGTGGCCGGCGTGCTTGTACCCACGCTGGTGGTGCTGGCGCTGATTGTGATTCCGTATTTCAACATCAACATTGAAGCGGAAGGCCTGTTTACCAAAGACCGCCAGAAGCGCCTGCGTATTTTCTGGATCGTCGCCCTTGCCTTCTGCCTGTTTCTTCTGTTCTTCGATGTGATTGTGGCTCTGGTGCCCACGATCATTACGCTGGTGCTAATGGCGCTTGCCGCCTATACACCGGCAAATACTTCGTCCAAGTTCCGCCGCTCTCTCGCGGCAAAACCGCTCTCCTTCTGGATCATGAGCTGGTTCCTCTTTGAACTGGTTGTGCTGACTGCGGTCGGCACCCTTTTCCGCGGCCCGGGCTGGTCCTGGGTCCTGCCCTGGAGGAGTTAAGTGCGGCTCCCGGACCCTCTCGAAAAACTCCGCCAGCGTTTCTTCGGCGACACCGTGCGCACCTTCGGCTGGATAAGCCTACTGTTGTTGATCCTGTTGGCGATCGCTCCAGCGAAAAACCACTTTGCGGATTGGCGACGCTACCAGCGTGGCTACGAACATCTAATCCGCACGCGCAGTGATGCCGTCACGCTGCAACGTCACTTCGAACCGGGTGTTCAGCAAATCTGGCTGCCGGAAATGGGCGTGGTTGATCGCTGCACCACCTGCCACAGCGCGCTCAAAGAAACGACCCTGATGGATGTCACCATCCAGCCCTATCGTCACCATCCGGACATTCCCCACAAGTTGGACGAATTCGGCTGCTCGGTTTGCCATCGCGGGCAAGGCACGGCGACCTCGGTGGAAGACGCGCACCAGAGCACGTTGGCGTGGGAAGAGCCGATTCTTCCGGCAAAGTATCTGGAGTCCTCGTGTGGTCAGTGCCACCAGCAGGATCTGAAGGGAACGCCGCAACTCAATCTGGGCCGCAAGATGCTGACCCAGTATGGATGCGTCCACTGCCATACGGTCAAGCGGCCGGATGGCAGCACAATCACCGGCACAGACGACCCGCCGACGCTGACCCACATTGCGGACAAGACGTCGCGCGAGTGGATCTACGCCTGGCTGAAAGATCCACAAGCCTACGCAACCACCGCCACCATGCCGAATTTCAAGCTGAAGGATGAGGACGCCCGCGATATCTCCGCGTTTCTCATTTCCTCCAGCACGCCCGCTTCACTCAAGCTGGTGCAGGCTTCGCTCGACGCCGCAAAGAAGGTAAAAGACGATGCAGCGCTCCAGACCAAGGCCGCCAGCCTGTACGGCGAATCGTTCTGCGCTTCCTGCCACGCGGTACAGAATGCCGCGGGAAATCTGGTGGGCGGCAACGTCGGCCCGGAGCTGACGAAAGTAGGTTCGAAGGTAAAGCCGGAGTGGCTGCAGGCATGGGTTCGGAATCCGCATGACTACGATCCCCCCACCGGAATGCCCCACTATCGATTCTCCGACCAGGAAGTGGGCTTGCTCACTGGATTCCTGATGGGAAAATCCGACTCCGATCTGCTGGCAAACGTCCACTTGGATGCAGCCACACCCGAGCAGATCGCGCACGGCAAGCGCCTGGTGAATGACTACGGCTGCGCGTCTTGCCACGAGATCAACGGCATCAAGCGGCCGGAAAACTTTGCTCCGGAACTCACCAAGATCGGCAGCAAGCCGGCGAACCAACTGGCCTTCGCGCCCGGCGTCCCGCACACGCTGTATGACTACATCAACGCGAAGATCCGCCAGCCAAGGGCTTTCGGTCCCGGGCTTAAAATGCCCCAGTACACCTTCAACACGGCGCAGGTGGACGCGCTGATGAACGCGCTGCTCTCCCACAACGAACGTGCCCTCACCATGCCCGCCGCGAAGACCGTCGCTGCTCTTCCTGTTTCGCACTACGAACCGGCAGGAAAAGCGGGGCAGCTGATCACCGATCTGAATTGTTTTTCCTGCCACGCCATCAACGGGCGAGGCGGTGACATGGCTCCCGATATCACCTGGGAAGGCAGTTCGGTTCAGCGCGATTGGCTGGTGCAGTTCTTCCGCAACCCGAATACGCTGCGCCCGGCGCTGATTCGCCGCATGCCGAAGTTCAACCTGACCGACGCCGAGATCAACACGCTCACCGACTACATCATGACCGTCTACCAGTCGCCAAAGATCGATCGCGACTCCATGCCGCTTTCGGGCTACTCGGCCGGCCAAGTCGAACTCGGCAAGCAGCTCTACTACTCGAAATACTCCTGCCAGGCCTGCCACATCATCGACACCAAGCAGGACAAGGGTTACATCGGTCCCACTCTGAGTCACGTAGGCTCGCGACTCACAGCCGCCTGGGTCTACAACTGGATGAAAGATCCGCAAGCGCTGCGGCCGGGCACGCAGGAACCGAAACGCAACATGAGCGACGACGATGCGCGCGCCTTGACTGCCTTTCTCATGAGCCAAAAAGGACGCGACGGCCAGGAGGCTAAGAAGCGATGAAGCGCACCGCCTGCCTATTGATCTTTCTTGTCACGGCCCTCTCTGTGGGTTGCTCGCGACAGCCGAAGACGTTTGTCCTGGTAGCCAAACCCACGGCCTACGGTACGGCCATCGTGGAATCAAGCGGCGGCAAACAAACCGCCGGAGTCGGAACTCCGCTGCTACAGCCCGTCGTCCTGCAAGTCAATGACGAACAAGGCAACGCCGTGACCGGCGCGCTCGTCATCCTGCACGGACCAAGTGGAATCTATCTCGATCCGGCAGCCGGCACCACCGACTCCAGCGGACAGTTCACCACCAACGTTTCGCTCGGTGTGATTCCCGGCCGCTACCAGATCACCGCCAGCACAACCACGAAGACTGGAAAAACGGCCGAGCTCAAAATCGAAGAAATTGCGTTCGGCTATCAGGAAATGCTCGGCAGCCAGCTTAACGACCAGTACTGTGCCCGGTGTCACAACCAGGAATCCAGCCCCGAGCGCGTGTCGAACTATGACAACCTCGAAGTGAAACCGCACCCGTTCACCGAGGGAGACACGCTGAACAAGATGAGCGACGCCGACCTAACCGCCATCATCTCGCATGGCGGTCCGGCGCTGAACAAATCCCCGCTGATGGCTCCTTACGGATATACTTTGTCAAAATCCGAAATTCAGGCCGTGATCGCCTACATTCGGATGGTTTCCGATCCCCCGTATGGAGCTCCCGGAATTGTCTACGCGCAGAAATAGCCTTTTGCTGTGTGCGGTACTCCTAAGCTTTGCGCCGTTCTCGGCAACCCAGGCGCTTACCCCGGCAGAGGTCAAAGAACCGCAAATGCGGGCGCTGCAAGAGAAGTACTTTCAACAACTGCAGACCATCGGCTCTGAAGTCCAGGCACACATCTTCCCTTATCCCTTCTATTTCAGCCGGATGCTCGACCTCGAACTCTCGCAGCAGGAGCGCGCCGATCAGCGTTCCCTCCGCTTTGACAACTACGGTGGGATGACCGTCGTCGAGCTTACCGGAAACTACTTCGCGTCGTATTCCTCTGATCTCATGGACAAGAGCCATCGCGCCCTGCGCACCTTCCAGGATGTGCTGCTGCCCATCGCGGAAATTGCGATGCCTGAACTCAAGGACAACCCGGACGTAGAGGGTTTCGCGATGGAAATTTCCCATCATGTCCGCGGCAAGGCGATGGGGATGAGCATGGAGCGTCCAGAGAACCTGGTGCTTGTACTTTCGAAAGACGCCGCCTTTCGCCTGGTAAACGCCAAGAACGAGAACGACCGCCAAGCGGCGATTCTCGACGGGCGGTTCTTCATCAATGGCGAGCCGTTCATTTTGTATCTGAGTGATCGCTCTGCCCAGGAAGCGGCCCGCGTGCAGGAACTGAATCCTGCGCCTGCTGCCGCCGTCCAAGGCTCGGGACAGAAATCGAAGCCGACCGGCGCAGCGGCCGCCCCGCGCCCCCTTTCGCGCATGGCCCCCCCCGAGCCGCCACCCGCTCCACCCCACGACACCTCGCCCGATTCCCTGACCAAGATTCAGGCTTCTTATCAGAAGATGATTGATGTAGTGGTGAAGGAAGTCGATTCTCAGGCGCACTTCGTGTCCTACGCACCACCCTCCGTGGTTGCGTTCCGCAAGGGTGCCTATCTCGAATTTTCCGTGAATACCACCTTGCCAGCGAGCGCGGCAGGTAGCCGCTACAAGATGGCCGCTCTCGCGTTTGACGATCACATCGCGCACATCCTCCGTCCGGTGATGGCCTACTTCAAGGGCGATCTTGATTTCGACGGCATCGCTTTCAGCACCACAATTCACCAGGGGGACAAGTCTGCTTCGACACAAGGCAACGAGGCGGTTGAGTTCTTCTTCCCCACCACTGCTCTACGCTGCTATGAAGCGTATGAGTGCACCGGACAACAGCTGATCGACGAAGGTTCAGTTCTCATCAATGGCGAGCGGGTTAGTCTGGACCTGCAGATCGCAGAGACTGGCGCCCGGTAAAGGCTCTCTCTGGAGAGGCCGGTTGCGTGTTTCTTGTGCCGCAGCTCACGGCTTCTGCCGGGGACTTTCGTTTGCGTTTCGGCGGGCTGTGCCGGGATGGGAAGTCTGCGCGAAAGCAATGCCTGAAGTCACAAGGAGCAGCGTCCCGGGGGTTCTCCGCATGTAGGTGTCCAGGAATTTTCTTAGTGTGGAGCGTCCACCCAGGCGGGGTTTGACCACGGAGAAGGATCTCTTGAACCGGTGGTCCGAACACGATAAGTAATGTGGGTGCCGTCGGGCAACCGCTCTGAATACTTCGTCTGATCCGGTAGCAGTTGCGCAACTTTCTCCCACATACCCCAGTCCCGCGAGCGTTGGATCTCAAATCCCGCCGAGCTAGCGTACTTGCTCCACTTAAGTTGGACATCGGGACCAGACAGAGTCGCGGTTAGTTCTCCGGGCGCCTCCGAAGCTTCCGGCCAATCCAGGTAGGAAGCATCAGCCACGGCTATCGCACTATCGCTCAGTGGGATTTTCAAAGTCTCCTTTAGCGGATCGAGCCATAGCAAAGGAGTGACCTGTCCTGTTCGCACGTCAACCAGGACAGGATTTACGAATTGGCTATTTGGCAGCTTCACCTCTACTTCGACGGGCCGGAATTTGTCCGCCGGGTCGGAGACGACGGCCAGCCACAGGGCGTAGATTCCCTTACCGGAGGTGCGATCACGGTATGCGTATTTTCTCAACTGGCCGTGTGCATACTGCTCCGGCGGTTCCAAAACAATGTCCGCCATCAGGTCCACTTCGGTTTGCGCGAACAATGCCGACGTTACTTCGAACGCTCGATAGGCCTCCCGGGGCTGGAATGCGCTTTTTGCGAATGTCTCGCCATGCAACAGACCATACTGGTCCTGCTCATTTCCATCGGTTCCGGGAATGAACTCCCAGAAGAATCCCTCGACTCTCTGCGCGCGAGCCTGCAGAAAATAGCGTGGCAGATAGCGAGCCTGCACCGACTCATTCGAATTCTTCCACGCCGGGATCACGTTCCACTCGCTGTCCCAGAACTCAATATCCTTGCGCACGCCCAGAGTCCGCCCGATTGCTTCCCGAAACGATCCTGCTCCCTGCAGTGCATCCGCTTCCTCCGGGGCATGATTGCCGCCGTATCCCGGGTATGCGTGGTAGGCCATGACGTCGATCTTTTCCGGGCAGGCGGAGATAGCGGCGAACACAAAGGCGGGATCAACCTCGCTCGTCCCCCCGAAAATCACTTTGGATGCCGGGTCCACCTCGTGAACGACATCGGCAAAGCGGCACAATGCGCGCCCATATTCGCGACCCTTGGCCGCGCGCCGCTCTTTTGAATCGACATTCGGTTGCCAGTACCCGATGTTGGGTTCGTTCCACAGTTCCCAGCCTTTGATCTTGCCCTTGTAGCGGCTAACCATGAACCGCGTGTACTTGAGAAAGGCGTCGATCTCATCGCCGGTCGTGAGTCCGTGGAAAATGGGATGAGGAGGCTTGTCTTCCTCGCCGATTCCCGGGGGCGCCGGTTCGATTCGCTTCGGCCTGCTGGCGAGGTCACCCTGGTACAGTGCGTTCCCATAACAAAGCTGCATCTCGATGGAAACTCCGTTGTCGAGCAGAGAGCGTATCGCCTCATCCACCTCAGGCAGCACGCTATAGACTCCGGGACTTCGCTCCACCCAATCCCAACTGGTCTTGTCGGAACTGTTCTCATACTGCCCCAGGCGAACCCATTTCACGCCGGAGTCGAAAATACGAGTCCACCAGTGGCGAGCCCATGGCAGGCGAGGATCGCGCGGCAGAGGTAGATTTACGCCGAATCCTGCCGATAGTTGCGTGGAACGGCGTGGGGGGACCTCGCGCGGAATTGCCTTGTCAGTTGCGAGTCCCGATTGAATGATTGCGAGCGTCAAGACCCCGCACATCAGGGTTCTTCTGATGCAGTGCCGGGCTTGTACCATGCACCACCTCGTTTTGATGCGGAACCGTATTTCACCTGGCACTGGTGGTCGAACACGGCCAACAATCAAGGTCTCGTCCATGACCCACTTCGGGCCGACGTCTCGACCGCTTCGAGCAGTTTCTGTACCTCCACCGCGTCATCGAAATTAGGATGGAAGGGCTCGTTCTTTGCCAAACAATCCAGGAAGTCGGCCAGCGTCGCAATGAACGTGTGCTCGTAGCCGATGATGTGTCCGGGTGGCCAGAAGTGGCTCGTATAAGGATGTTCCAGGCCAGTGACCAGAACATTGTGACTGCCTTGCACTCCGGCCGCATCGTTTCGATCAAATACTTCCAGCCGGTTCATGTCTTCGAGGTTGAAGCGAATCGCGCCTTCCGCTCCGTGGATCTCAAAATAGTTTCGGTTTTGGCAGCCGGTGGCAAAGCGGGTGGCTTCGAATGTGCCGATACTTCCATTGGCGAAACGAGTCAACGCAAGGACCGCATCGTCCACTTCGCGATTCGGCGTGAACGTCTGCATCAGGCTCGTCACTTCCGTGATGACCCCGTTCAACATCAGAGCCAGGTCCAGGGAATGGGAGAGCAGATCTCCCATCGCACCAGAACCTGCCTCCGTTTTTCGAAACCTCCAGGCCCCCGGGCGTTCCGGATCGGCGCCCCAACTCTGCAAGTAGGTGGCCCGGTAGTGGTAAGGCTTGCCTACCCTGCCTTGGCCGACGAGGTCCTTTGCCAAAGCAATCGCCGGCACCCGCCGATAGTTGAACCACACCAGATTCGGGAGCCTGCGGACGGCACTCGCCATTTGCTTCGCTTCTGCCAAATTCATCGCGAGTGGTTTTTCACAAAGAACAATCTTCCCCGCCTCAGCAGCCGCCATCGCGATCTGCGCGTGCAGATGATTCGGCGCGCAGATGTCCACGACATCGATGTCTGTCCTCGTGACCACGGACTGCCAATCGGTTTGCGCTTCCTCCCAACCCCACTGCGCTGCCATTGCTTCGGCGGCTGCACGGTTTCGCCCGCACACTGTTTTCAGAATGAGTTCATAGGGCAAATCAAAAAAGTGCCCAACCTGGATGAAGGCATTGGAATGAGCCCTTCCCATGAAACCGTAGCCGATCATGGCTACGTTCAGTTTTCTGCTCTGTTTGGCCATTTGCTCCCTCTGTGTGCGCGCAGTTTCTCCTCAGTTCGCCAGGACCTTGCGGAAGGCGCGGATGATGTCGTCTTCGTCCCCCTCAGTCAGGCAAGAAGGGATGGCCAATAGGATACTGCGTTCGAACAGACTATCCGCGGCAGGACACGCCCCTTTCGCGTAGTTTGGCTTGGAGTCCCTGTTCTCCTCAAGCTTCCAGGGAAATCCTCTGCCGTCGATGCTGGTTTGGTTTACCAGGCTTACGATATTGAAATAGATGTGCAGTCCCCAATCGGTCATGAGAACGTTCGTCATTCCCTGTGGCGAGGTCACTATTCCCTCCGCCCGCAGCGCCTGATTCATGCTCTTGGCGGTGTCTGGATTTTCGAAGGTAACAATCAGGAAGCAACCAGTATCCCCCCGGGGATCGACGATCCGCCGCAGGCGCACCTGGGGATACGCCTCAAGTGCTTGGCGGATGCGATACTTGCTCGCCCGCATCCGGCTAATGATGGTGGGGAGCTTCCTCAGTTGCACGCGGAGCACTGCGGCGCGCATTTCATCGAGCCGGTAACCCCGGCCCCAGATGCAGAGGTCCAGATTGTCGTAGATTGCGCGGCCACCGTCATCCCGCGCGTAGCCGTTGTCATGGCAGGCCACGGCTCTCTGGTAGAGCCGCATATCGTTTGTAACCACGCATCCGCCTTCCCCGCTGCTCATGTTCTTATTCATCTGGAAGCTGAAAATCCCCACGTCGCCAAACGTGCCGACCTTCTTTCCTCCGACGCTCCCCCCAGCACACTGCGCGCAGTCTTCCACTAGAAACAGCTTCCTTTTCCGGGTGACTTCCAGAATGGCCGGGATATTAGCTGGCGATCCGCTCATATGCACCGCAATCACTCCTGCGGTGCGGGGTGTAACGTAGTTCTCCAGCTTCAGGGGGTCGATGCAAAACGTGTCGTCGATGTCGGCCAACACCGGGATCGCTCCGAGATTGACCACGGCCGCAACCACCGCCACCCACATGTAGGCGGG
>PMCH01000342.1:6593-7899 GCA_003154055.1 Acidobacteriaceae bacterium | reverse complement strand
AGATGATGCATGCCAGGAAACTCCAGCGGCAGCGGTGTCGTCCTGGCGGGAGTGCCCCCTTGAGTGGCTAACCGATCGAGTTCGAGCACTCGCGTTTCTTGTTCTGATTTCATGTCATCTCCCTGCGGCCGTGTCAATTCAAAGTACTAATCACGATCTCTCGCGGTTCCGATTCTGACGAATTGCGCTCAACCACTGCGGGTGCGTGGCCGCCACAATCTGGAAACAAGTGGAGCTGCTCAACGCATTTCGAGCCCGATACTCTGAGCAGCTCCAACCCTGAATCGGCCCCCTCTTACTGCACTGCGCGCAGGTGGTCGTGATACCCCTGCCCATAGGTTTGTGTTGGTGTTCCGTTCGCATCGGTAATAAGCGATGGCCCTGCCGCACAGCCTGCGACCGTAAAGGCCCATGCCCAGTAGCCGACTGGCGGATTCGCCGCGTCTGCCCATGACATGAGCAAATCGATCTGGCTATGGTTGCAGGTGAATTGACCAAACTCAGAAATGATGACGGGGTAGCCGGCATTTTCGATTGCCTGATATTGGCTTGTCCAACAACTCGCCGTGTCGCACCCCAACCCGTCCTGATAGACATGAGCTCCTGCGACGATTGCATGGCTCGAATCCGCCGGAACGAAGCTGAGCCATTGCGAGAGGTCATTCGACCAATTCAAACCCGCTATGATGATCGCGTTTGTCGCGCCGGTCCCGCGGATCGTGCTGACTACGGACTGCGTCCCCACCACGGTCCACGAACCAGTACCCCCGGCCGCTGTACACCCTCCGTTGAGGTAGCACGACCAAGTGATTGATTGGGGCTCGTTCGTGAGGTTGAAGATCACTGAAGGGTTCCCCTTGAAGTAGTTCGCCACCGACTGCCAGAAAGCGGGCGCGTGGTCCGCATCCATGCCAGGATAGTTGTCGTCCACGGGAAGAGCTGAGCCGCCGGCGCCAAAATGGAGGTCAACCTCCACCACCATCCCTGAGGCCGTTGCCAAATTAACAAACGTGCCCATCGTGTTTTGGTAGTTTGTCCCGCTGGTGGCAGGCGGAGCGCCATTGATACCCAACCAACACTCCTCGTTGAGAGGAAGGCGGATGGAGTTGGCGTGCCAATCGTCCCGCATGTGGTTGATGGTTGTCTGGTTTCCTGTGGGGTTATCCCAGAAACCGGTGCCATCCAGGCACGCATACTCCGAACCTGAGAGGTTCACTCCACGCAGATCGAGAGTGGCCCCGGCGCTCACCTGCTTCAGCCCGAGTTTGCCTGCCGTTGTCGCTATGATTCTATTGCCCGACACACC
>PMCH01000342.1:0-6542 GCA_003154055.1 Acidobacteriaceae bacterium | reverse complement strand
TGAACTGCTGTGTGGCAGCCGTTGCTACTGAAGCCGTCGCCGGCGAGACCGCCACCGAAACCGGATTAAGCGTAACTGTGGCCGTTGCGGACTTCGTTGTGTCCGCCGCGGACGTCGCTTTCACACTGGCTGTTGAGACGCTCGTCACACTTGCCGGCGCGGTATACAAGCCGCTGGCTGAAAGCGTGCCCAAGCCGGTCCACGACCAAGTCACTGCGGTGTTAGCGGTACCCGTGACCGTCGCCGTGAATTGTTGGGTCTGGCCACCACCCAGTAAGGCTGACGTCGGAGAAATCGCCACCGATATCGCGGCAGGCGGATTCAGCGTAACCGTAGCCGACGCGGACTTGGTTGGGTCCTTGGTGGAGGTCGCTGATACTGTCGCCGTGGAAGTTGCCGTGATGGTGGCAGGGGCCGTATAGAGTCCTGTGCCCGAGACTGTTCCCAGTCCCGTTACAGACCATGTGACACCGGTGCCGCCTCCATTTGTCACCGTCGCGGTGAACTGCTGTGTGCCGCCTTGTCCCAGCGATGCGGCCGTCGGAGAAACCGAAACCGACACGGGGTTGATGGTGACCGTTGCTGTCGCCGACTTCGTAGTGTCGGCTACCGACGTGGCTTTCACCGTGGCTGTCGTTGTGTTCGTCACAGTTGCAGGCGCCGTATAGAGACCGGAGGCGGAGAGAGTCCCGACGCCGGTGAGTGACCAGGTCACGGAAGTATTGGAGGAGCCGGTCACGGTCGCAGTGAATTGTTGCGTCCCGCCTCCGATCAGTGTAGCCGTCGTTGGCGAAACGGAAACACTCACCCCGTTCGCGCTTGTAATGGCGAGGGCCTCGTAGTCTTCGGCCATCCCGTCAGTGCCATTGTTTGCCGTGAGGCCAACCTGCATGTACCGGTCGCTGCTTCGGACGTAGTTTGCCAGCGTTCCGGGGACATTAAAGGTCAACATGGCCCAGTTCCCCCAACACGCCACGCCGTTATTGTTTCCCACTGCTACGTAAGCGTTGGTGACCCAGTTCCACAAGGACCAGGTCCACACTTGATTGGCAGGGCAGGCACCCGAATAGTTCACCTTCAGTTTGATGGCAGTAATGCTGCTCACTGGGATGCTGGCCGGCAACGTGTACGACTCATAGCCGCTGTACGAAGACCCGGCGTTGAACTGAACGATTTTGCTCGTAGTCCATTGCGCTCCGGACTGATCATTAATGTCCAGCGTGGCAGCCGTATTCGCCGCATTTCCGGGTGAGGGGACAGTGCTTCCACCGCCACTCGCGAGAACTGTGTACGTTGTTGGAACCAATGTGGTCATGGTCTGCGCCGCGGCTGCCAATTGCAAGAGACCAAAGGCAATCAAAAGGAACAATGAGCGTCGCCCGTTAACCCAGGCGAGTTCTGCCTGCCGCACTTGTTGACAAGACATCTGGTTCTCCTTATTGGTCTACGTTCCGAATGGACATATCAGTCCCATGACATTAGCAACTCAAAAGAGGAACTTGATCGCGACCTGTCCGATACGCGGATCGCGGGCCGAGATAACTTTTCCGAATACAGCAGTGTCCAAAATGTTGCCACTTGGATTGTTGAACTGCGCGTGATTGAAGACGTTGAAAAACTCGAAGCGGAATTGCAAGCTCTTGGTTTCCGTCAGACGCAGGTCCTTCAGGGCCGCCATGTCCCAGTTGTTGATACCGGGTCCGTGGAAGAACCTCCTCTTCGCATTCCCCAGCTGCCCCAAGGGTTCGATAGTGAATAGTGAATTGTTGAAATAGGGTTGGCAGCTGTCCGCATTGGGGTCGGGACAGCGGCGAGGATCCGTGATCTTCAGGCTCCCGGGAGTGAAATTGGGGAGGTCAACCCCGTTTTCATTGGGGCCGGTGAAATTCGTTCCCAGCAGAGAGTTGTCGTCGTTTTCGATCAGAGTGACCGGAAGGCCGGTTGTAAAGCGCGTGACCCCCGTCAACACCCATCCGTTGCTCCACCGGTTCGCGCCGAACATCTTGCCGAATGGCAACTCATAACGATAGCTGAGCACGAAATTGTGCTTCATATCGAATGCGGAAAGCGCCTTGCTGAGGCCCGGGTTGCGGGGATTCACCTGCTCCCCCAGTCCGGAGGCCAGGTCCATCGACTTGCTGTACGTGTAGGCTGCCATCAACTCCAGTGGGCCGCTGACGTGACGCAACGTAGTCTGGAGCGCGTGATAGCTTGAATTGCCGATATTGGCGTACCACCCGTTGCTGCCAATTTCCGGACTCAAGGGCCGCGTTCCATTCACCGTCTGGCCCTGAGCGTTGGTGTAACTCCCGTCCTCTCCGAACGGACCACATCCGGGTAACGCCAGACACAAGGCAGGATTGCCAGGATTGGCTTCCTGATCGACCAGCAGGTGACGCCCGAGAGCGCCAGCATAGCTCACATTCAATAACGTGTTTGGCCCAAACTGCCGCTCGATCGAGAACTGGAACTGCTGTGTCGAAGGGAGCCCGTTGGTATGCAGATAGCCGGGTGAACTGGTGATCGGCTCGTACACCGACCAGTCAATACTGTCGTCGGGATTGCCCGGACCGACATTCACAGGCGGTAGCGGCGGGGGGAAACGCTGGCCCTGACTAGCTCCGTCAGTCCGGTTCAGAAACGGAGTGCTGAATTGAGGCGCGCTCGGACTGACGTAAAAGAGCCCAAACGGCGGGTCTCCAACCACCAAGGCGTTCGTTAGCTGCTCGATGGCCGTGTAGTAGATTCCGTAAGCCGCGCGAATACTCGTCGTGCCCGAACCACCAAGCAATTTGCTCCATGCACCACCTTTGGCGTCGGGCGAATAGGCGAAGCCAATTCGCGGTCCGAAATTCCGGTAGCG
Organism: Acidobacteriaceae bacterium; assembly: GCA_003154055.1. Taxonomy (GTDB): domain Bacteria; phylum Acidobacteriota; class Terriglobia; order Terriglobales; family Acidobacteriaceae; genus Acidiflorens. The sequence continues at coordinate 3,679 of PMCH01000342.1, read as the reverse complement.
CGTAGGAGCGACCGTGGACGGAATACCCGGATCGCCGGGAATCACCCAGCCCCGCGGCGCACCGGGAAACACAACCGACTGCAGGCCCGGCACAATGGTTTCGAGCTGGTTGTTCGTTTCGTACCAGGGCATGCTGGCTTCCCAGCGCAGGCCATAGTTCAGCGTCAAGCCAGGCCTCGCGCGCCAACTGTCTTGCGCGTAAAGTCCCAGATATCGACTGCGCGAGTGCAGTGGCTGCTGAAATCCCTGCAGGTAGTCGCTGGGCGCGCCAATCAGGAAGTCGGCATAGTCGTTCCCAGTTTCTGTTCCGGTGAAATCAAATGAGCCATTGTTAAAACCCGACAGGTGCGTTGTGATTTGGTCGTAGTGAAAATTGCCGCCGAACTTCCACGTGTGGTTCCCGCTCACTCGCGAGTAGTTGTCCAGCCACTGGAAGGTGTTATTGAACTGCCCGGAAACCTCGGGCGGGACGCCGATGGTGAATCCGTTAAAGACAATGGCTGGTACACCCTCGAGGGCGGGGGCCATTGGAACGATGCCCAGCGTCCCGGCGCCTTCCACGAATCCCAAAGAACTGAGCGTTACCCCGAGGCCATCCTTCGGTTTCGCCGAGAGGGAGGCAGAACGCAAATAGTTGAAGCGGAGTTCGTTAAAAGCTCTACCGCCCGACAAAGCCAGGGTGTTGCTGATGTTAAGTTGCTGCGCGCGACCCACTGTCACCGCCGCAAAACCAGGTACTGTCGCCCCACCCGAGGGATAGGGATCGTTCAAGTTGTAGTCGTCCAGAAAGTAGTAGCCTGAAAACCTGCCCCACCGTGTCTCCGCATCCAGCCGAAAACTGCCCTTGTCGTCTCGCAACCGCTGATTGAACGCCGACGTGGAGAAAATGCCAGTTCCCTGGTTCGCTACCGGAATGTATTTCGCCAGAGCAATGGCCGGAGCGGAGAAGGCAGCTTGCGGAATGATCGCATTCGGGAACACGCATCCGGAATCCGGGTCTGTGCTGGTGCAAGCAGCCCGATTGGGATTTGCCTGCGTCGGTCCGAAGTAATACGGCTCGCCAGCCGCGACTGAGTAGCCCAGTTCACTGGAAAGCGCGCCCGCCCAGGAGTCACCGCTGACCGCCGCGCCCGCCTCCTGCGCCTCGGCAAGAACATCGGCCACGTCTGACATGTCGCCGCCGCGCATGCCCGCCGTAGGAACCGATTGGGACTGATCGATCCCGACCACGGTGCGTGTGGCCTGGTAGTCGGTGAAAAAAAACACCTTGCTTCGGACGACGGGCCCGCCCAGGGTCCCGCCGAACTGGTTTTGATGGAAGGTGCCGCGTTCTGGTGAGAAAAAGTTCCTGGCGTCCAGACTGGTGTTGCGCAGGAACTCGAACAGGTCGCCATGCAGCGCATTTGTGCCGGACTTGGTCACGGCGTTAATTTGTCCGCCGCTATAGTTGCCGTATTCGGCATCGAAGCTGTTCGTGATAATCCGGAATTCCTCGATGGAATCAAGATTCGGAATGACCGCGGTCCCGTTATTGGTTCCCTCTTCCACATTCCCGCCGTTGACCATGAAACCATTCGCTGTTTCGCGCTGCCCCCCGACCGAAAAGCCGCCCGCATTGAGATTGCCGGAAGGAGATGACGGACTGTACTGCCCGGAAGAAATTGGCACGACTCCCGGTTGTAGAGCCAACAGATCCGTGTAGCTCCTGCCATTGAGGGGAATCGTGGTCATCTTGGTATGCCCGATCACTTCTCCCAGTTGGGTATTCTCGGTTTCGACGTGAACCTCCGCGGCCGACACTGTGACCTTTTCAAGCACCTGCCCGACCTGAAGCGCAACGTCCACCCGCAGCGAGGTGTTCACCTCGATCGTCAGGCCGGTCTGGCGATAGTCTTTGAATCCGCCGCTTTGAACCTCGATGTCATAGGTGCCGGGGGCCAAACCCAGCAGCCCGTAAGCGCCGTCCGCGCCTGTAACCACCGTTTGTTTCACTCCCGTCTGAACATTGGCGGCAGTTACTTTGGCGCCGGCCACAACCGCTCCGCTGGCGTCTTTGACCGTCCCCGAAATGCGGCCGGTGACGTCAGCGCGAACGTAGGCGGTCACGGACAGGAGCAGGAGGAGAGTCAGAGTCGATCGAACGAGGGCCCGCGGCAAGAGATTGATATTTGGCATGGGAGGTTGATAAACGCGTTTACGTAAACGGGTTTATTCTTCAGCGGCCCATTTGTCAAGCATTTTTTTCGCCCCACGGAAGAAAGTTATTGCCGCGATCAGGCAGCCGAGGTGGAACCGCGCACAACCAGCACTGGTTTCACTTTCCGCAGGACTGGTTCTACCTGCGTCCCATTGCTTTGCTGCATCTGGATGGTGTGAAGGAAAATGGTGGCGCCAATCTTCCCGAGCTCCTCCATGGATTGCCCCACCGTAGTCAAGGGAGGATTGTAGTAAGCAGCGGCAGCCACATCATCGAAACCTACTACCGAGCATTGCTCGGGTACCTTCAGTCCGGCCTCGGTCAGGGCGCGGATCGCCCCGAAGGCGGTCAAGTCATCAAAGGCCATCACAGCTGTAAAACGCTGGCCTTTACGAAGGAGCTGAGTCATGGCTTCAAATCCTCCCTCGTAACTGGAAGCCGTGCCTTCCATTTGCACGACCAGCTTGGAATCCAGTGGCAGGGAAACTTCCCGGGCAAATTCGCAAATCCCCCGCCAGCGGTGAGCGCTGTCCACTACTTCTTTCGGTCCGCGTATGAAGGCGATACGGCGGTGACCATGCTCGTAAAGATGCGCGATGGCGAGTCCCGCCCCGGTTTTGTTGTCCACGGATACCGAACTGATCCATTCATGGCTGAACTCGCGTCCGATCGCGACCACGGGAACCCTGTTCTTGGCGAAGATGTCCAACATCTCCGTCTGAAGTTGCAGCGAGTTTGCGACCGCAATCACTCCTTCAATACGCCGCTCGAAGAGTGTGGCGACGTACTTCCGAAAGCGAGCACGGCTATTCTGGATGTCAATCAACACCGGGAGGTGGGGAGAGCGATAGAGCGCTTTGCCCACCCCAAGCAGAATCTGCGCACAATAGGGATCACTGATATCCGGGACCATGACCGCAACCGCGTGACTGTGGCTACTTCTCAGTGAGCGGGCAAACTGGTTCGGATGGTATCCAAGTTTTTCCGCCAGTTCTCGAATCCGTACCTTCGTCTTTTCCGAAATGTATTTGCCGGCCGGGGAGTTGTTTAAGACAAGCGAGATCGTAGTCGGCGAAAAGCCGCTGGCCTTGGCAAACTCCCTGATGGTTAACATCGCGCGGTTGCTCTGTTGGAGTGGATGCCCTGCTCGACTCCACGTCGAGTGTAAATAAATCGGCCGCGAAACGCGATCTGCGCTCAAGGCCTTGGATCTGGCGGGTCCGAATTCCGAAACTGACTTGGTGTCGCCCTCGGCTCCAAGCTTCGAACTAGTCACCGATCCATGTGCCTCGCGTTCGAGGCGCGCGTTCGGCCAACATCGATTTCAGTATCGCCAACTNNGTTGGGCAGCGTGGGGTCGCCGTTCCAGCAGTGCTCGGCGCGCGGGCCGTAGGTCACTTCGCCGCCATAGGGCGGGTTGGTGGCGGAGTTGAGAAAGTCCTCCATACGGTAGACCGCATTGTTCAGGAAGTAGGTGTCGTC
>PMCH01000193.1:4098-5058 GCA_003154055.1 Acidobacteriaceae bacterium | reverse complement strand
CAACGGGGAAGAACTCCTGAAGAACTATCTCGAAGCAATCAACAACGAGTAGCCGGTTCTAAGGGCCCGAGGGGATTTCGGGGTTACCCTCGCGGGGGCGGCCGGTTACGTTACGGGCGTTTGGCGAAACTGTGCGCGCCATCACAGCGCTTTGTGTCCAGTCAATGGCAGCCTATTCCCAAGTGGGCAAGAGCGGGCTGCGTCGGGAGCGCGCCCGAAAGGAGTCTCCATGAACTCCAATCTCAGGACAGCCGAACAATCGTTGAACGCCGGAAAAGAGGAGCGGCGGGAATTCCCGCGCTACCCGGTCGCTTTGCCGATCGAATTGCATCCCGCGGGCAGTGATGTGCCGTACCGCCTGCAAACGACCGATATCAGCCAGGGCGGNNATTCTCTGGATTAACGAGCACCGGCTCCAGATTACCGGGAGGGTCGTAACGCGCCACCCGCAATTCGGCAATGGAATTGAATTCACCCGTTTCCATGAGGACGGAGAGCGTCACTTGGAGGCGTTTCTCAAGGACGTCGGCGGCGACTTAAGAAGAACACCGCTCCCGATTTAGCGGATCTGCCTAGCCCTGCTGCTGCCGGCACTCCGCGCACGGGCATACTTCCCGCAGGTAGGCCCAGGAATAAATCCCCAGGTCGTGATTGTCGTTCCAGGCGAAGCGCAGCGCGTATTTGCCGACCTGATCGGCGGAAATCGGCTTGGCGGCCGGCTTGAACAACGGCAGCGCGCCCGGTGCCAGTTTGGGGGCCTCGCCGGCCTTGACCCCCGCTTTGCCGCGCTCATCTTCACACAGTGCGCAGGGGCAGGCATCGCGCAAGAACTTGAAGGTGTAGCTGGAGTGGTGGCCGTCTTTCCATTCGATCTCCATGCCCGTACCGGCGGTCAGGTTGATCTTGACCGACTTGGGATCGTTCGCGAGGCGCGGGGTGGGATCGACCAGCAGCATCAAA
>PMCH01000193.1:0-3982 GCA_003154055.1 Acidobacteriaceae bacterium | reverse complement strand
TGGGTGGATCGCACCAAAGACATGCAGGCTGCGGGAGATGCTGGCAAGGGAGAAGTGCTGCTTGCCATCTTCGAGCGCCCGCCGCAGGCTGCGGGAGATGCCGTCAATGCGGCGGTGATCATTGCTCGCGAGGACGCCGCTTCCTATCCCGGCCTCAAGTCGGCTGCGCAATATTTGGACCCGCTCACCGAGTTAATGACCTCCAAAGGCTTCAAGCCGGTCGGCGATCCGTCCACCCTGGAAATCGATTCGCGCGAACTGGTGCGCGCCGATTTTGTGAAGGCGCTGAACGAGAAACTCAACATGCATCAGTCCACGCTGGTGCTGTTGCAGACGGGCCAGATCGTCTCGTTTACTTTCATCGCGGGTGGTGAGGATGAGGTCAACGACCTGATCCAGGAACTGGGTTTTACAACGTCAAAACCGCGGACGCGTTAGTCCTCGGGAACGAGCACGAGCCGAACTTGCGAGGCGAATCGATTTGCTCCAAAAGCACGTCTCTAAGAGCAACAAAAAGCATGATTTAGGGGTGTGGTTCGGACCCCAAAAAGCACTTTCTCTGTGGTAAAATAAATACATCTCCGGCGACCGCTAACTATTAGGAATTTCAATCATTTGAGGTCGCCCGAGTCGGTCCCGGAAGCGTCCATCCAGCCCAGCGCACGATCCGGCTTTTTCACGGAGCAGAATGGCCACGAAAGAATTGCAGACCGAAGTTGAAGACGCCAAAAAAATGAACGGTAAAACCCCCAACGGTGATTACAACGCTGACTCGATTAAGGTGCTCGGCGGCATGGAGGCGGTGCGCAAACGCCCGGCCATGTATATCGGCTCGACCGGTGAGCTCGGCCTGCATCACCTGGTGTACGAAGTGGTGGACAACTCCGTGGACGAAGCGCTCGCCGGGCACGCCGACAAGATCGACGTCACCATCCATCTCGACAACTCGATNNGGCGAGAAAGTTTCCGCCGCGCAAGTCGTCATGACCACGCTGCACGCGGGCGGCAAGTTCGACAGCAACTCCTACAAAGTTTCCGGCGGATTGCACGGCGTGGGTGTGAGTTGCGTCAACGCGCTCAGCGAAGAACTGGATCTCGAAATCTGGCGCGACGGATTCACCTGGGAACAGACTTACTCAAAAGGCGAACCGGTCGGCAAGCTGAAGAAAACGGGCGCGACGAAGAACCGTGGAACCCGGGTTCACTTTGTCCCCGACAAGACCATTTTCACCGCGACCGAGTACAACTACGACACGCTTGCGCAGCGCCTGCGCGAACTGGCGTTCCTGAACAAGGGCCTGCTGATCAAGCTCACCGACGAGCGCCAGACCGACGCCAAGTCCGGCGAATCCAAGCACGGCGAGTTTAAGTACACTGGCGGCATCGCCGAGTTCATCAAGCACTTGAACCGCGGCAAGCAAACGCTGCACGACAAACCGATCTACATGGAAGCCGAGCGGGACGGAGTGACCATGGAAATCGGCATGCAGTACAACGACGGTTACTCGGAAACGGTTTTCAGTTTCGCGAACAACATCAACACCGTGGACGGTGGTTCCCATCTCTCCGGCTTCCGCACCTCGCTGACCCGCACCATCAACTACGCGGGCCAGCAGATGGGCCTGTTCAAGGANNGCGACGACGTCCGCGAAGGGCTGGTGGCGGTAATCAGCGTGAAGCTGCCGCAGCCGCAGTTTGAAGGGCAGACCAAGGGCAAGCTGAATTCCGACATCGCCGGCATCGTGCAGGCCTTCATCAACGAACGCCTGGGCGCCTTCTTCGAGCAGAACACGACAGTGGCGCGCAAGATCATCAACAAGGCAATTGACGCGGCCCGGGCCCGCGAAGCTGCCCGCAAGGCCCGCGACCTGACGCGCCGCAAAGGCGCGCTCGACGGTGGCGGACTACCCGGCAAGCTGGCCGACTGCTCGGAACGCGATCCGAACCGCTGTGAGCTGTTCCTGGTCGAGGGCGAGAGCGCCGGCGGTACCGCGAAACAAGGCCGCAACCGGCGCTTCCAGGCGATCCTTCCGCTGAAGGGCAAGATTCTCAACGTAGAAAAAGCGCGCTACGACAAGATGCTGGCGCACGAAGAAATCCGCGCCATGATTACCGCGCTCGGCACCGGCATCTCGAAAGAGGACTTCGATCCGACCAAGCTGCGTTACGGCAAAATCATCCTGATGACCGACGCGGACGTNNTTCTTCTTCCGCCACATGCAGGAACTGATCAAGCGGAACAACGTGTACATCGCGCAGCCGCCACTGTTCGGCATCCGCAAGGGCAAGTCGCACCAGTACATCAAGAACGAGCACGAGTTCGTCAAGGTCATGGTGAAGCGCGCGTCCGAGGGACTTGTGATCCGCTACGGCGAGGGCGCGGCCAAGCTGGAAGGCGCGACGCTGACGAAGTTCATCACCGTGCTGAATGAGTATCTCGGGTTTTTCGACAAGTTGAACAAGCGCCTACGCGAAGAACACATCACCGAACTGCTGCCCAAGCTCGATCTTGCCAAGCGCGCCGACTTCGAGGGCGACAAGAAGAATCCGCCGAAGAAGATCGAGAAGCTGGAAAAAGAACTGAAGCGTCTGCAGAAAGCGCTGAGCCTGAAAAGCGTGGAGCCGAGCTTCGACGAAGAGCACAATCTCTGGGAAGTGAAGTACGTGAATTCGCAGGGTGCCGAGCACGTGATCAGCTGGGAACTGGCGTCAACCCCGGAATGCCGGCAGTTGATTTCCAAGTTCAAGCAGATCGAGCCTTACATGGAGCCGCCGTTTGTGGTGGAGAGCGTGGTGAAGGCAGCCAAAGGCGACGAGGGTAATGCCGAAGAAGCCAGTGACGCCGAGGGTGATGAAGCGGACAAGACGCAGAAGAAGTCCGGCAAAGCTCCGGCCCGGCGCGCGAAAGAGGCTGAGGTCGTCGAAAAGAATACGCCGCGCGAATTGTTTGATTACGTGCTGAACGAGGGCCGGAAAGAATACATCGTGCAGCGTTACAAAGGCCTGGGCGAGATGACCGCAGAGCAACTCTGGGAGACGACGATGGATCCCGAGCGCCGCACGCTGTTGTCCGTGAAGCTCGAAGACATCGCCGAGTGCGAGACGATCTTCACCACGCTGATGGGCGAAGACGTCGAAGCCCGCCGCAAGTTCATCGAGGACAACGCGCTGGACGTAAAGAATTTGGATATCTAGAGGGTGTGGGGCGGACACTCCTGTCCGCCGCCGTTGCTTGACGGTTGCCTTCATGTCATTCCGAACCGGTTTCAGCCGGCGAGGAACCCCTACCCCGTGAAGCGCCGATGAGGAGTAGGGGTCCCTCGACTTCGCGCTTAGTCACTACGCTCCTGCGCGCTTCGCTCGGGATGACAAATACCAGTACATTGGGAAAACTCCACGCAAGCCACTGTGCGCCCGGCGTTCTCCCGTCGGGAGGCAAACGTATGTCCTCGACTCGCGACGTTCTCAGAATCCATTGGCCTTGGGTAGCATTTGGTTTTCTCATTCTGCTGTGGGCAGCAATCGCCATTCCGAATCTGAATCGGTCAAGAGTCGCCGCCGATAAGGCGGCGGCGTTGGCACGGCAGAGATCGAAGCTGGCTGAACTCAGACCGGCTTCGCTCCAAGTGACCGGCACGGAGGCTGCGGACCAATCCTCCTCGGTGGACGATGGCCGCAAGTTAGTTCGGACGAGCGCGATTGAGATGTTCGTTCGAGTTCCCGATCAGTCGTGCAGCCAGATCACTCAACTGGCCTACAACGCCGGAGGCTACGTGGTGACTTCGCAGGTCAGTGGGAGCCAGCAAGCTCCCAATGCATCGCTGACCATCCGCGTGCCGGTGGCAAAGTTCGAAGACGTTCGTGCTCAGATTCGCAAACTTGGGTTGCGGGTGGAGAGCGAGAGTATCGAGGCGCAGGATGTCACCAGGCAGTACGTTGATGAGTAAGCGCGCCTGCGCAATCTGCGGGCCGAGGAACAACA
>PMCH01000200.1:3809-4797 GCA_003154055.1 Acidobacteriaceae bacterium | reverse complement strand
CCATGCCGTTCGCGGGAGCGAATCCCCTGCCGCAGGTGCTGAACATCGCCACGACCGATAACTCCACCGTCCGCTACAGTGCGTCGGTAGCAACCGCCAAGGGCGGCAATTGGTTATCCATTTCCCCCAGCGGAGCCCCTTGTTGCTACACGCCGCTGGCGAACTCGGTCAGCATCAACGCCGGCACTCTCGCAGCCGGAACCTACACCGGAGAAGTCATCATCACCGAGTGGGCCAACCCTGCGCGGGGGATGGTCGTGCCGGTCAACCTGACCGTCGTCGCCAGCGGTGCATTCTTCGACAATCTACCTGGTGGATTAAGTTTCTCCTTCAAGACCGGGGGCGCCGCCACCTCACAAATCGTGCAGGTCGGGAATGGCGGGTCGGGCTCACTCAGTTGGAGCGTCACATCCAGCACCGCCGACGGCGGCGACTGGCTGGCGGCGACTCCGCCGAGTGGAACTGCTCCTTCCGTTGCTACGGTCTCGATCACGGCGGCAAATTTACCCGGCGGGGGAGCCCTCCCCGGAACCTATACCGGTCAGTTGGTTTTCCAGACCACCGGAGACACAACCACGATTCCGGTCACGGTCACGGTGGGCGATGCCGTCTTCACGCAGGTCAATCCGATTAGCTTCACCATGCCGTTTGGCGGAGCGAATCCACTGCCGCAGGTCCTCAACGTCGCGTCGACCGACGGCTCCGCAATTCGTTTTAGCGCGAACGCGTCCAACGCGAAAGGCGGGAGCTGGCTGACGATTTCCCCTTCGGGCAGTCCGTGCTGCTTCACGCCGCTGGCGGTTACAGCGAGTGTGAACGCAAGTACGCTCGCCCCCGGAACCTATACCGCAGAGATCATCATCACCGAGTGGGCTAACCCCGGCCGGTCCATCACCATCCCGGTGACTCTGACCATCGCCGCTTCGGGCGCGTTCTTCGACAGCCTGCCCGGCGGGTTGAGCTTCTCGGTCCAGCCCGGCAAGAAGGC
>PMCH01000200.1:0-3730 GCA_003154055.1 Acidobacteriaceae bacterium | reverse complement strand
ATCAGCTTCGTCATGCCGTTCGGCGGAGCCAACCCGCTGCCCCAACTGATCACCGTCCCTGCCACCGACAACTCCACCATTCGCTTCAGTGCGAATGCGGCGACCAGCAAGGGCGGCAACTGGTTGACTATCTCACCCTCGGGCAGCCCCTGCTGCTTCACGTCTCTGCCAATCAAAGTCAGCATCAATGGCAGCTCCTTGCCGGCAGGGAACTACACCGGAGAAATCAGTATCACGGAGTGGGCCAACCCCGGCCGATCGATGACCGTGCCCGTCAATTTGACGGTCGTGGCTTCGAGCAAGGCTTTCTTCGACAACCTGCCCGGCCAGACCAGCTTCTCGTTCACGCCGAGCAAGAACAATCCTCCGTCGCAGAACATTGTGGTGGGCAACGGTGGCGGGAGTTCGCTTACCTGGACAGTCACCGCCACGACCGCGGATCCCGGCAAGTGGATCAAGGTGCTTCCGACCAAAGGCGTTGACGCCGGAAGCTACACCGTCTCCGTAACCACCAATAAGCTGCCCGGAGCTGGACTGATCCCGGGCACCTTCATCGGTCAGCAAGTGCTGAAGGGGAAAACTGGCAACGTGACCATTCCGGTTGTGGTCACGGTCAGCGATCCGGTATTCGTTCAGCTGCCCACCGTTACCTTCAACACCACGCGGGGAGTGAATCCGGCGAACCAGGTAATCTCCATTCCCAGCACCGGCGCGGCAATCCGCTACTCGCTGAATTTCGCGTCGGGGAAAGGCGGTAACTGGTTGAACGTCACGCCGTCAGGTAACCCGTGTTGCTACACGCCGACCAGTGAAACCGTCAGTGCGAACGCCAGCGCACTGGCAGCCGGCACTTACACGGGAGAAATCCTCATCACGGAGTGGGCTAACCCCGGGAAGTCGATGACTATTCCGGTGGTTCTGAATGTCGCGCCGTAAAGCTCCTGGGCAACAAACACTGGGGTAGCAATGCAGAAATGCTTGCTACCCTTTTTTACTCCGAATTGTGACTTCTCGTACCGCAGTCCGCCGCACCCGCCCGGCGCGGGCTGGCTACTTCGCTCGGACTGTCTGGATCACAGTGACATCCCGGATATCCTTGCCATCAACCCCGCCAACATAGGGCCGCTGGATTTTCATCCAGTATTTAGAACTCTTCAAATCTTTTTCTGCGTCGATGATGAAAAAGGCCCATTGGATCTGTTGTCCTGAGGGCAGTCTCGGGCCCGAACTGCGCATCGTGTACTCCTTGTACCGGCTCTTGTAGAACGCGTAGACCTGGTCAAAGCCATCCCCCGTCGTGTAGACCTCCGACTGCTTGCCCGGGGCAGCTGCCGACGCCTCGCTACTAGCCTTTGCATCCAGCTTGGAGCCTGCATAAGGCTTAAAGTCCTGGGCCAGACACGGGATATTGACCGAAGCAAGAAGTATGCCGAGGATTACAAAGAACAACGCGGATCTTCGCATCGCAACACCGTCCCTTCGCCTCGACTCTAGCACGAATGACCATGGGCTCCATCCTTGGCGGGGGGCGCACATCTCCGGCCTGCCGGATGGAGGATCGCGGTGCCAGAGGAAGTGTGTCCAGAATCCCAAGGGAGACAGGTCCGTGGAATCCCAGGTTTCGAAAACCGCGAAACCTGGGGCACCTAGCCTCGGTGGGCTCTCGCTGCGAATATAAACAGCGCTGCTGTGAGAGCCAACGTCAAGACCTCGATCAGTAGCGCATACAGAGTCAAGCGTTTCGCCCGGTCAAACCGTGCCAGCAACCGGCTGACCACCAGTCCCACAATCACGATCGGCGAGCAAAGCAGCCGATCCATGCAAATCTCGCCCAGGACCATCGTCCCCTGGTTCACGGCCGGGATCCTGAGCACTCCGAGGCAAATCGGTGCAGTCAGGCTCAGGCCAAGCAGGATCCTGGAATACCCGGTGTAAAGGTTTTCGGACTTGCGGATCACCAGCAACAGAACAAAAGTCGGGACAAGCAACATGCAGCCAATGAAGATCTCCAGCATCCAGTCGCCGGCGGCGTACATCCCGCCCGCCGCCGCGACGTCATCGGGGTGATTGACGTACTGCAGGTGGCGCTCATAGACGAGGAGTGCCGCAGTCGCCAGCACTACAGCGTAGGATGCCGCCACCAGACCCAACTGCGCCCGCAAAGGGATCGGTTTCATGTCGGCATTCTACCCGTCGCGCTTAGAGAATTTCTGATTAATGTCTGGCGGGGGCGGGTGTGTGGGGACGGGTCGTCGCCTGCGCTGAGCGGAGCGGGTCATTCGCGCAGCGAATGACTCGCGGAGTCGAAGGACCCCTACGCTTCGTTCAGAACGGAGGGAGCGGAGCACGTCATTCTAAAATCCGCTACTCGGTGCGTCGGACTACCTTCGGAAGGACGAGGCTCTCGCCGCGGAAAGGCCCCACTCATTCGCAAAGAACGCGAATGAATGGGACACCCCGAGCTTACCTGGGCCACCCGCCCTACTCGCCAACATTGGGAAACGTCCCGTCTGTCCCCGGTTTCCTTGTCCCCGGTTTCCTTTTAGTCGGAGCGACCGGACGCCCTGGAGCAACGGGCTACCGGCCACGTGCCGTTAAGGTGTTTTCAACGGCGGCTTCCTCGATTCGGCGAGCTTTGCGTTCAACGCGTCCCGCTTTTTTTGCGCTTGGGCGGGACCGACGAAGTAGTGATCGAAGAGCTCTTCTAGCACGTCGAGCGACCACTCGGCTTCGCCCGGTTCTACTTCGACAATCGCCCCAGAGTTGGTGGCCTTTATAGGATGCGCAGCGAAATTTCCCACCTGACGTATGGCGTCGATATTCTCAGCGACGTATGTGGGGAGCTGCTTAGACGCTAGTACCTCGTCAATCTCCTTGCGGAGGTCTTGCGGTTTCACGTTTGCATGTTCTCGCAAGATGATTTGAAGGCAGCGTCGACTTAGAGCTGCGCTAGCTTTTGGGCTATCGGTTAGTACAAGACAGGCTTCGTGGTAGTCTTCGGCGATTTTGGACGGCACCTCAGGTGGAATCGGCTTGCGCGAAACCCCTTTGGGATATGCCAGACGGGTCACCACCTGCATTCCGGGAGTTTTCGGGTACATGGCGAAGAAAACAATTTTTCGGTTGCAGGCAGGACACACTTGGTGATGAACCTGCCACGTGTAATCTTTGTCCCACCCGATGTCGGCGGTGCTCACGTCTACTTTGTATGACGTTAGGCAGTGTGGGCAATGCACGAGTATCTCCCTTCGGGTGCTCTCTCGATTGTAAGTCAACCCTTTCGCAACCAACTCCTCTCCCAGTTTACATCGCGCCTCGGAGATCCCCGCCCTGTCCATCGGGGAGCGTAGCAGCGCGGCGGGCGTTGTTGGTGCGGTGCGTGCGGCTTCTCTGCTGCGTGCTCGGGCAACTTGCGAACACGCTTGTTGTCACGGCAACGAGGCACGGACTTCGCGGCGGGCGATGCTCTCCCTTCAGAGCGCCGGTCAGAAAACGCGCGTCCGTAATAAGGACGCCCGTAAAACGGCCGTCCAAATCCCGCGCGATACCACGGCCCCGCGCCGATAAAGATTCCATTCGCAAAGTAGCTCGGACCATAGAATCCGTAGGGCGCGCAAGCATACGGATAGTACGAGTAATATCCGTAAAACAAGCGGGGCGGGCAAGAATGCCCGCCCTACAGAAACTGCCGAGCTCCGCTCGGCCCGGACGGGTCGAAGACCCGTCCCTA
>PMCH01000202.1 GCA_003154055.1 Acidobacteriaceae bacterium | reverse complement strand
GACCGTCGGAACCGTAGAACAGTTCAAGACAGAGGCACTCGCTTTGAAGGCAGCAGAAGGCATGAGGCTGATGATCAACGATGGCATTGCACGCCGAGAACCGGTTCTCTTTTGCGGCCTCCTCGACCGTTTCCTGCTCGATCAGAAACAGGAACAGGAAGCCGAACAACTCACCCACAATACTCTAGCCTCCTACCGAAGTATGATTTGCCAACATCCGACCCAAGTGGGGCGACGCCTACTTGGAAGATGTTCGGCCCTCCCTAGTACAGGACTGGCTCCGCAGGCTCGTCCTCTCACCCAAGTACAAGGGGCACATTCGGTCCCTGATGTACCGTCTTTTCGACAAAGCGATGCTTTGGGAATTGCTGAACGTGGAGCGAAACCCCATGGACTTGGTCGAAGTGAAGGGCATCAGCAAGCGCAAGAAACGTCCTCGCGTCCTCCAGGTAAAGGATGCTTGGCAAATACTCGACGCGCTGGTTCAGCCCTTTCGAACCATCGTGCTGATTGGTCTGTGCTTCGGTTTGCGAATCAGCGAAATCCTGGGTTTGCAGTGGACGGACTTCGACTTCAAGCGATCGGTGGTTCTGATCCAGCGATCAGCAGTCGGGAAGCGACTCAACAAATTGAAGACGGAGTACTCGCAGGACGAGGTCCCGATCGAACGGGGATTCATTCTGGAACTGAGGAAATGGCAAGCGCTCTGTCTCGACTCGGAGGGGCGATGGCTCTTCCCGAGTCCGGTGACCGGTCGGCCTTATCACGCCGATTCGATTCGTGCCGACTACCTGGTTCCGGCAGGTCTCCAGTTGGGACTTGGCAGGATCGGGTTCCACACGTTCCGCCACACCTACCGTGCATGGCTGGACGAAACCGGAGCACCCGTGGGCGTACAGCAGAAACTCATGCGACACGCGCACGTTTCTACCACGATGGACCAGTATGGAAATTTCTCGGCCTTGGCAAAACGCAAGGCCAATCGGCCAATCGTGCACCGCCTCTTGAGAAGGTCTGCCAATCAGCAGATCTCCATTCAATAGATAAGGGGAACTGTGAGGCAGTTCCCCTTATTGGACAGTTTTGGACAGTCGCTGCAAGTGCCCAATTGCCCGTAACCTTATGATTGCTTTGGTTGCGGGGGGTGGATTTGAACCACCGACCTTTGGGTTATGAGCCCAACGAGCTACCAGGCTGCTCCACCCCGCATGAAAATCATAACAGCGCACTCGGGGCGGGTCAAACTTGGTTCAGCCAAGATTGGCAACTGCACGGCAAGAACAGCGGATGTGGGACGCCGAGCCATGGGATCACCAAGCGGCATCGCATGTTTCAGAAACTGCGAAACGTCTACCGGCGGGCGAAAGAAGTTGATCCAATCGATTCTCGCTGGCTCTGTACAATGTCTGCGGGTCTTCGATTGTGCGCATGGGAATTCAGACGCTGAATGACGTTCTCCTGGGAGTTTGCGGGAGTCATCGCGACCGCGTCATGCTGCAAAGGCAGGTGCTGGACTGGGTCCCCATTTCCTCTGCGGAACTGTACCGGAACGTGGTTGGAGTGGCTCGCACCCTCCAGTCGTGGGGCATCAGCCCCGGTGACCGGGTCGCCATCCTCAGCGAGAACCGTCCGGAGTGGACGATCACCGATTTCGCGATCCTGAGCCTGGGCGCTGTCGCCGTTCCCATTTACTCCACCCAAACAACGGAACAGACCGCCTTCATCCTCAACGACTCGGGAGCACGAGCGATTGCCGTCTCGACCGAGGTCCAACTGCAAAAGATTCTGGCTATCCAGGAACGCACGCCGGTGGAGCACGTGCTTGTGATGGACGCAGTCGAGACAGCTCACGCCGTTCACATGCAACGACTGATGTTGCAAGGCCCGGTTGATCCCGACCCCGAGTTCGACGCCCGCTCCCGCGCCGTCCGCCCCAACGATCTGGCCACGATCATCTATACATCGGGGACAACGGGAACATCCAAGGGAGCCATGCTCACCCACGGCAACTTGACTTCCAACATCGCGTGTTCCCTTGAGGGTTTCGGCCTGATTCGAGGCGCGGTAAGCATTTCTTTTCTGCCGCTGTCGCACGTTACGGCGCGGCACGTTGATTTCGCCCTGCTCTACCGTGGCATCACGCTGGCCTATTGTCCCGATATTGCGCACCTGTCTCAGGCTCTGGCGGAGCTGCGACCGGCCATTTTCGTTGCCGTGCCTCGCATTTACGAAAAAATCCGGCAGCAGGTCATTCTGAAGACAACCCGCTTCCCCAATAATGTTATTTACGGCTGGGCGCTCTCCGTGGGACGGAAGCAACGCCCGACGACCCTCGCCGGACTTCAGCCCGCATCGTTCTCCTGGTCACTGGCAAACCATTTGGTTTTCAGCAAAGTGCGGGCTGGCTTGGGTGGCAGGACTGAGGTGTTTATTTCCGGAGGCGCCCCGCTCGGACGGGAACTGGCGGAGTGGTATGCCGACATCGGCATTCGAATTCACGAAGGATATGGGCTGACCGAAACCTCTCCGGTGATCGCGGTGAATACCCCCGGGGCACACAAACTGGGCACGGTTGGCAAACCCCTCGCGAATGTGGAGGTTCGGATCGCCGAGGACGGCGAGGTTCTGGTGCGCGGTCCATCCGTCTTCACGGGCTACTGGAATCGTCCACAAGAAACACGCGACGCCTTCGTGGAAGGCTGGTTCAAGACGGGCGACATCGGTGCGCTGGACAGCGAAGGGTACCTCTCGATCACCGATCGAAAGAAGGACCTGATCAAAACCTCCGGGGGGAAGTTCATCGCGCCGCAACCAATCGAGAATTCGCTCAAACTCAACCCGCTGATCGGAACGGCGGTCGTGCTCGGCGACCGGCGCCGGTTTCCAGCAGTTCTGATTTCGCCCCACTTCCCACTTCTGGAAGATTGGGCGCGAGTCAACAAGATTGTCTTTGCTTCGCACGAAGAGCTGGTAGCCAATCCAAAAGTGCAGGCGCTTTATGACGGGATGGTCGAGGAACTGAACAAGAGCCTGGCCCGCTTCGAGAAACTCAAACGCGTGCTGCTGGTGCCGGAGGAGTTTTCCGCCTCCGACGGCACTCTAACCCACACCCTGAAAGTTCGCCGCCGCGGAATTGAGGAGCGCTACCGGGCGATGATCGACGAGATGTACAAAAGGGCGGAAATCATTGCGGGATAAGATGGTCGCGGAATCGTGGCCCCCAGAATCGCACCGATAAATAGACAACTTGTTTACAATTCCGTGAAAACTGCGTGGTAGTCAAGGTGGAGAATGTGTTGGGGTGTGTTTCGGGCCAGTGGGGTGCGGCATGACTGACAGCAACCAATATTTCTGGGTCGTACTGTGTAAGAACCACCGTTTTCACAGCCGGCAGAATCTGTTCTTCGCACACAAGATTCCCCTCGCTGAGACCGATGCCTTCCTTTCGCCGCCCGCCTTGGACGACCGCCTGAAGGTCCGGTGTGACGACTGTGGCCAGGAGTATGCCTACGAACCCAAAGAGATCCTGCGAGCACAACTGGATTCGCTGGGGTCCTTCACGCCACACCCGCTGTTCCGAGATTGCTGATTTCTCTGGTCTGAAAACGCCGTTACGATCCGCTTTTGCACCAACTCATCACCTCAGACTCGACCCCTCCCCAGCCTCATCGAGAGCTTCACTGAGGCGAAACTCACCAGCAGTGCCAGCAGAGTCCATCCCGCAATCGTTCCCTTCGCCGTAGTCAGAACCGGCAAAACAGCGGTCCAGGTAGCCGGCGGCTGGTGAGTGCCTGCTTCCCGGACAAATCCCGCGACTGCGACAACCGTCACCACCGCGAGGGTCACGCAAGCAACCGCCAACAATGGCAGCGCACGCTTCCAGGGAAACGGGATGGGCGGCGGTGCTTCGGCCTCTCGCCGCACCGCATCCATGACGGAGTCGACGAAACCCGACGAGGGGAGGATCTCGTCCTCGCCGGACAGAATGTGATTCAGGTCGTCGGATCGCATCAAGCCTCCTTCAGGCGCGGTGCAGCCAGTAATTGCGGGAGTTTGTCCCGCAGGATTTCGCGGCCTCGAAACAGTCTCGCCTTGACCGTGCCTTCTGGCAGGCCCAGGCTGGACGCGGTCGCGGGGACATCCATGTTGTGAAAGTAAAAAAGGATCAGCGCTTCGCGATACTTGGGCGGCAGGGCAAAGACCGCCCTCCGCACCGCTCGGTCGCGATCCGCGTCTTCCAGGCCACCGTCGGAGGCGCGGGAGTCTCGGGGCTCAGGAACATCGTCGAGCGACACCGTCCGAACCGGAATCCGACGCAACTCCGAGCGAAAGAGGTTAGTAGCCAGAGCGAAGAGCCAGGTGGAAAACGCCGACTCCTGCCGCCACTGTCCGAGCCCGCGGTAAGCGCGGAGAAAGGCTTCCTGCGCCATTTCCTCGGCGCGGCCCCGGTCCCGGCAGAACCGGTACGCCAGATTTACCAGTGGACCCTGCCAGCGGCAGACAATCCCCTCAAAGGCGGCAGCCTCTCCGGCCAGCACTTTCTCGACATCGGCCCGATCGTCGTTGGGACTCACGCCTGAAACTGCCTCCACAGGTACGACAGCCCGTCCCGGCAGCTGGTTGCATTATTTTCGTCCGGCCTGATCCCGGTCCGCGAGCGAAAAAAATGCAACCGGGGCTTCGAAACCAGGGTCGTACCTGTCGCAGGCGGAAGAACCGCATCGAGGAGGCTACGGTGGAACATGATTTAGTCCCTATGGCAGCTATGTTGGTCCCGATCGTCGGGAGTGTCGCGCTCTTTTCGTTCCTGGCGGTGGCGTCGTGGTCGGACGCCCGGCGCCGAGAAAGAGAAGCCTACTACACCAGCGAAACCATGAAGAAGATCGCTGAAACATCCGGAGAAGGCGCAAAGTCCGCAATGGAACTTCTCCACGCGCAGGAAAAAGGTGCCGTGAAGCGGCGCCGGGAAGGCATCAAGCTGGGTGGGTTGGTCACGACGGCAGTCGGCATTGGCATCATGGTGTTCCTGCGGGCACTCAACCATGACGAACCGGTCTATCTCGCCGGAATCATTCCATTGCTGGTCGGCTTTGCGTTGCTGGCCTACGTGTACATGCTTGCCCCGAACGAGTGAAGAAAACGGGCGCCAGAAAAGCACGTAGCTCCCGGCCTGCGGCAGCCTTTACAATGAGGACATGACGGACTCATTGATCATTGCCGGCCGAGAGTTTCGCTCCCGCCTGATTGTCGGCACAGGCAAATATCGTTCATTTCAGGAAACCGCCCGCGCACTGGAGGCCAGTGGCGCCGATATGGTCACGGTCGCGGTGCGGCGCGTGAACCTGGACCGCAGCAAAGAATCCCTGCTCGACTTCATCGATCCGAAGAAATATTTTCTTCTTCCTAACACCGCCGGTTGCTACACCGCCGACGACACCATCCGCACTGCACGCCTCGCTCGTGAGGTTGGCCTGTCGGACTGGATCAAGCTGGAGGTGATCGGCGACCAGCAAACGCTCTTCCCCGACGTGCAGGCCACTCTCGAAGCCACTCGCGTTCTGGTCAAGGAAGGCTTCACGGTCCTGGCGTACACATCGGATGACATTGTGTTTGCCAAGCGTCTAGTGGACGCCGGCGCGGCGGCGGTGATGCCTCTGGGCGCGCCGATCGGCAGCGGGCTGGGGATCCAGAACGCAGCCAACCTTCGCATCCTGCGCGAAATGATCACCGGCGTGCCCTTGATCGTGGATGCCGGCGTGGGCACCGCTTCCGACGCGGCCATCGCAATGGAACTGGGCTACGACGCGGTGCTGATGAATACGGGTATCGCGGGCGCGCAGGAACCCGTCCTGATGGCGGAAGCGATGAAACACGCGGTGCTCGCCGGGCGCCAGGCATACCTCGCCGGACGCATGCCCCGGAAACTCTACGCCACCGCCAGTTCGCCGGTGGAAGGAATTGTGCGGTAGCGCTTATCAGGTTTCGTGCGCAAAAACCAAGGGCGGCCATCA
>PMCH01000063.1:3246-3840 GCA_003154055.1 Acidobacteriaceae bacterium | reverse complement strand
CGCGACTGGCCTAACCTGGCCAAGTATCGCGAAGACGACGTCAAACTCGGACTACCCGCAAAGGGAGAGTCGAGAGCGGTGTTCCTGGGCGATTCCATCACGGAATTCTGGGCCCTGGCGGACTCGTTCCACAGCAAGCCCTATGTGAACCGCGGAATCAGCGGGCAGACGACTCCGCAGATCCTGCTGCGGTTCCGGCAGGATGTGATCGCCCTCAGGCCGAACGTGGTAGTGATCCTGGCGGGGACCAACGACATCGCGGAAAACACAGGCCCGATCACGCTGGAGGCGATGGAAGACAACTTAACGTCGATGGTGGAACTTGCCAAGAACCACGGAATCCGCGTGGTCCTCTCTTCCGTTCTGCCGGCTTCGAGTTATTCGTGGCGGCCGGAAATCCGGCCGGTGGAGAAGATCCGCGCGCTCAATGCCTGGATGAAAGACTACGCCGCGAAGGAGAGGTTGGTGTTCGTCGACTATTACTCAGCCATGGCGAATGAGGAGCACGGCCTGAAGGCTGAACTGTCCGACGACGGAGTCCACCCGAACAAAGCCGGCTATGCCCTGATGGCGCCTTTGGCGGAGAAGGCGATC
>PMCH01000063.1:0-3228 GCA_003154055.1 Acidobacteriaceae bacterium | reverse complement strand
GAACCGCGGTCCAAGCCGGGTGGTTTGCTGATCCAACTGGACACTGCAGGCGATGGCAGCGCCTTCCTGGCCAAACTTGAACAGGAAGCCCGGGGATCGGCGGTTGAGCCGACGGCCGACCTGGCGAAGGAAGGCTACCTTCTTTGGATCTCCTACTCGCCTGGTCCGGCGCCCGATCACATTCGCATTGAAGCGGCCTCTTCCACCGGACTTCATAATGCCCTGCTACGGCTTCCGGATGTTCTGGCAACCGAAGCCTCTAAGCTCTCGACGGATCTCATCCCTCGGCCGCAATCGGTGCGGCTCCAAAAGGATGGCAGAGACGCGGTCCTCGCGGATTATCCGTCGTTCCCGATCCGAGGCATTGTGGAGGGGTTTTACGGGCCGCCCTGGAGCCACAACGACCGGCTCGACGTGTTGCGCTTTGAGGGGCAGCACGGAATGAACATCTATATCTACGGGCCGAAGGATGATCCCTACCACCGCAAGCTTTGGCGCGAGCCTTATCCAGCAGAGCAGATGAAGCGCATCGGCGCGCTCGCTGACACTGCGAGAGACAATTTCGTTGATCTCAGTTTCGCCATCAGTCCCGGCCTTTCGATGATCTATTCCAGCGAGATGGAATTCCAGACGCTTGCGGGGAAGCTTGCAAGCGTCGGCAAGCTGGGAATATCCCATTTTTCCTTGTTCCTGGATGACGTTCCGCAAGACCTGGTACATCCCGAGGACAAGGCGCGCTTCAAGACACTCGCCCAGGCTCACATCTACCTGATTAACCGGTTGAACGATTACCTGAAATCGGTGTCGCCGCAGAATCGTTTGATGGTTTGTCCGACCACTTACACCAACGAATGGGGCGACCGCGACTACATCCGGGAGTTGGGGGCGGGTGTCAATCCCGAGATATTGCTGGATTGGACCGGAACAGAAGTCATCCCGCGGACCATCACGGCGGCTCAAGCCGAGGAATGGCGCGGCTACATCCGCCGTAAACCTCTCGTCTGGGATAACTATCCGACTAATGACGGGAACCCGTGGTGGCTGAACCTGGACCCCCTGCGTGGGCGGGAGGCTGGACTGTTCGCCGCAACCCAGGGCCTGTTTTCCAATCCCATGTATCAGGCGCATGCCACCCTGATTCCCCTCCAGACCGTGGCCGACTATTTATGGAACCCCACGGCATACGATCCTGAGAAATCACAGACGCATGCGCTGATCAGTCAGTATGGCCAGGACGCGCCGGCTCTCCTCGCCCCGTTGCTCAGGATTTTCACGGCTGACCGGGGAGACGGCTTGATCTTCCGNNACCGCGAGCGGGACGTTCTGAAAGCTCCCAGGCTCTCCGGCAAGCCCGCTCTCGATGGCGATTTTTCGAAGTGGGAATCCGGGCCCTTGTACCTGCTGGAAAAGAATTCGCAGCTTGTCGACGGGGAAGAGCTTTGGAAAGGGCCATCCCAATTCTCGGTTCGGATTGCTTTAGCCTGGGACGAGGAGAATCTCTACTTCGGGGTTGATGTCACCGATCCTCAGCTTTACCAGCCTTTTTGGGGGAGAGGCGTACAGAACGGAGACGCGTTCCGCCTGATCCTTGACACGACACTACCCATCGCCATCAAGCCCGGAAGACCTGCCGGTGTATTCGACTTCTATCTAAGTCCCGGGAACTTCGCCGGAGTGAAGCCCAGTATCTATTGCGACGAAGATTTCTTCCCCNNGAATTTTGCGCTGGGCCAGGAAATCGGGTTGAGTTTCGGTGCGCAAAAGGTTTTCCCGCCCACGGATCCGTTCGAGGAGGATCCGGCCCGAATTGTCTTTTCTTCGAAAGAAGGCAGCTTGTTTCCCGTTGAGTCACAAAGTCCGGCCACGTTTCAGCGATTGGACCTGGTGGACCCATCCAGCGGCTCAAGGCCAAAATCCTATCCGTCGATACAGTAACGGCTGCGACCCACAGCACGCGGAGAACTAGAATTTACTTTTTGCGGATGGAGACGACCGACGCGGAATAGCGGTCGCCACGCAACAGCGAGACGCTGTATTCAATGGGTGTCTGCTGCGCGTCGTAGGTGGTTTCGCGGATGTGCAACAGCGGACTTCCGGGCGCTGCCCCGAGAATCCGCGCTTCTTCTTCCTGGGCCGTGACCGCTCCGATGACTTCTTCCGCCCAGTGCAGCTTTCGTTTATAGATATCTTCCACCACGCGATACAGAGATTGCTTTTCCAGGTCCTGCTTCTCGATGCCGGTAAAGATGCGCGCCGGCAGGTAGCTGGTCACCATTGCCACTGGTTCCTCATTGACGAAGCGGAGCCGCTTCAAACAGTACACCCGCTCGCTCGGTGTGAGTTTCAGCGCTTGCGCCACCTCGAGCTCGGGGTCCTGCAGGGCCATGCCAAGTACCTTGGCGGAAGGCACCAGGCCGCGGCGCTTCATCTCTTCGCTGAATCCGCGCAGTTGCTGAAAATTCCACGGGACACGCCCCGACCCGATGACTGGCCTTTTGCCCTTCGCGATGACCAGAAGACCTTCGGAACGGAGTTTCTGAAAGGCCTGCCGCACCGGCATTTTGGAAATTCCGAGAGTGCGCGCTACGTCCCCCTCGGAGCAAAAGGTTTGCCCCTCGCGCAGTTCGTTTCGCTTGATCAAGGCACGCACCCGGTCCACGATTTGCTCGTAATAGGGGACGAAACTGTGGCTATCGAGCACCAGGCCGAGAGANNACGTAGTATACAACGACACTATGTTCATCATCGCAGGATTATTTGTGCGGGAGGGAGCGAGGTCGTCTGTAAAGATATCATTACTTGTATTATGTTGTTAATACAATACTTACGTTCACATTGTGAGGGCGCATACTGGTCCCGGCCTCGGGTAATTCTGGAGAGATTTGCAGAGATTGCGCTTGACACCATATATACATATGATGCTTTCATTTTATCTTCAATGGAGCGGCCGGGGTTCTGTTCACACCGGGACGCCCTTCGGGAGGGCATCATGAATCGGAATATCCGCATTTGGTCGAGGTCGGGATGGATGGCCCTCGTGGCTGGTGCGATGCTCCTCGTTGCATCCTCTCTACAGGCTCAAGTGGAATCAGGAAAAGTTGTCGGCACGGTGCGCGACGCTTCCGGCGCGATCGTAGCGGACGCGGCGGTGGCGGTGGTCAATACCGCGACCAACGCAACGCGGAATGTCCGGACCGACAGCAATGGCGAATACGTGATCACCGGGCT
>PMCH01000285.1 GCA_003154055.1 Acidobacteriaceae bacterium | reverse complement strand
ATGTTCAACGATCAAGAGCGATTCGCCGAGGCCGAACCCCTTGCCCGCCAGGCCAGCGCGGCCGGAGATTCCACCTGGCACAGTCCTTACGAATTGGCACGCGCCCTGGTTGGATTGAAGCGAGCACCCGAAGCTGAAACCAGCGCAGCGCAAGCCCGGGACGTGAAGCCCGATAACGCGCAAGTTTATCTAGTGCTGGCCAATGCGCACATCCAGCAACAGAAGTTTTACGCTGTCGTGCAGGATTTCGATGAGTATCTCCGGCTGGCGCCGAATGCTCCTGGAAGCGATCAGATTCGCCAGCGGCGCGACCGCATGCAAGAAGCACTGCAACGTTCCCAGCAGAAAACTCCCGCTGCGAAGCAGTAGCCTCCAGCGACTTCCGAATTGCGAACAACGACCGGCGGATTACTTCAGTTCTCCGGTTGATTGGAAGCGCACTCCGGCTAATGGGCTCCCCGATGCCAGCGCCTCCCGTATCTTTCCCCGGTTGGGCCCGGCCTTTGCGGTGGCCTCGGAGAAACAGCGCAAGGCTTCTTCGAGAGACGTTTGTTCCGGCAACCGGAATATCCACGGTACATTGGTGGAGGTGAGCATGCGGTCGGATGAGATTGCGATCACCGGCACGAATGCTTTCGTCCCAATCTGCTCCGCCAAGTGGCTGGCGTTCCGATCGGTGGCAATGATGCCAAGCACTCGCTCCTGATACACCGCCTGCACCAGTTCCGTCGAGGCCTTGCCCCACGGCCCGTCGGATGAAATACCGATTAACGAAACGTGGCGACCAGGAGTGCTCAATGTACCCAGCAGCCGCGTGATTTCAGGCGACTTCACGATCTGGTCGGCGTGAGATCCAAAGACCGTGAGGCGCAGGTCGTTGGTTGGCTCGTCCCGCAACGCCGGGCCAGCATACTGAACTCCGTCTTCGCCAACTCGCGCATAAGGCTTTTCCATCGTGATGCGGCGGTATTCAATCGCTCCGTTGTGCACGCTGGCGAGGAACATTGGGCTGATGTTCTTGCAGTTCGGATCGAAAGTCATATCACCCGTCACGCCCGAATAGCTGGCGACACCGGTCAGCGCATCGCGAATGCGACCTCTGTTTAATCCGGCACGGCAGATCGACCCCAGCAGCACCTGCATGGCATCGTAGGCCAGCGCGGCGAAGTGATCGGGCTTCTCGTTGAAGCGCGCTTCGAATTGCTGATTGAAGCTGACCCATTTTTGCTCGCGACTGGTCGGGTCGTACGGGTAAACCGCCTCGAAGCCCTCGGCGGCGGTTCCGGCCAGTTTGACCAGTTCGTCCCCAATCGTACGGTGGCTGCCGAACACGCGCTGCTTCATCCCCAGTTCCTGGATTTGCTTCAGAATCATCGCCGTCTGGCTGACGTCGTTCCACAGCACAATGCCATCCACGCGCGATTCCTGAATCACGCGCAGTTGCCGCCGGAAGTCCGTATCGCTGGGCATGAATTTTTGCTCGATCACGACCGTATGTCCAAGCCGGCGCGAGGCATCGCGAAACTTGATCACCCCAAACCGCCCGTAACGATTGTTAATGCGCAGCAGAGCGACGCGCTTCAGGCCCAGTTCGGTATAGATATGGCGGGCCAGCGTGTAACCCTGCACGCGGTCGTCCTGGAGATCGGTGAAGTACCATGGGATGATCGTTTCCGGAATCGTGGGATCCGTCGAAGCGCTGTTCACCAGCGGAGTCTCGGCTTTCAGCGTCAGGCGAAGGGCAATGTGGGTGGATTCCGCGCTAATCGAACCGAACATCGCCCAAACCTTGTCGTCATAGATCATCCTGACAGCATCGTTCGAGGCCGATCCCCAGATGGTTGAATCTTTTGCAACGCCTGCCGAGGCAGTGCTGCTGTTCTGCCAGTTGTCGTAGTCGTTGTGGGTCACGAGCCGGAAGGGTTTACCGCAGTAACCGCCCGCGGCATTGGCCTCGTCAAGCGCCATTTTTGCGCCGTTTAGCATGCGATTACCGAGCACCGCTTCGGGGTGGTCATAGAGCGGCGCCAGAAAGCCAATACGAATCTCGTCGACATCCTGAAGTTTGGGATCGGGAATATCGCGCGCCGCTCCGTTGTATTCGATCAGGTCGGTGTAGTGCTCGTAGTAAGGAGTAACGAACTTCGAGTACGGACGCAGGTCCTCCGGCGTGCCCGCATACGGCTTGAGCGACCGCGGCGCAGGTCGTCCCGGAGGATTACTGCCGCACGAACAGCCATTGGAGGTCTGTGCCCATGCTCCGCACGCCAGCAGGGCACCGAGCGTGACCAAGAGAATGTTGCGCATGGTGCTACTCCTCTGAGGTTGTCTTCCGGAACATGGCAATCGCTTCGATTTCGATCAGCAGGTCCGGGCGGCACAGAATGACCTGGATGCCCGTCGAGGCCGGCAGCGGATCGAGTCCCTGCTCCTTGTAGAACGTGGTGCGCTCTTCGTTGAATTCCTTGTAGTCGCGCTCAATGTCGCGCAGGTAGCAGGTCGTCCGCACGATGTCTTTCCAGGTCGCACCCTCCGAAGCCAGCAGCGCNNATCAGCAGGATGACCAGTCCGTTGAGATCGATGCGCATGCCGCGCGAAAACGCACTGCCGTAGCTGTACGCTTCGTTCAGTACGCTGTGATTCGTGATGGCCCGTTTCTCAACCGGAGCCTTGGCAACTTCCTGCAGCAGTTCTTGAATGTTCATGGATGACTCCTGACTATTTGTGTGGATCTGAATTCTTTGTGTTCACAGCTTGTGCCACTTCCGATGACGCTTTCTGGCGAATCCCATGGCTCAATCCTTCGGCAGTCGCGACCCAAACATCGTCACCCTGAAAATCGATGCCCAGGGTGTAATTGTGGGCAGGCGCGGTTTTCACCGGCACGTTGCTTGTGTTGCCATCGCTGTCGCGCACCAGCATTTCAGGGCGGTGGCTATCGAGTGCGGGGCGATACACCGCCCAGTTCGTGCCGTCGTAATATGCCAGGCCCTTGTCGGTGCAGAACCAGGCGCGGTTGGCATCCACGCCCTTGATGAAGCTCATGAAGTTGCTCGGCAGCCCGCTGTCTTTCGTGAGGAAGTTGTGCCAGTTGCGGCCGTCGTAGCGGCTGGCGCCGAAGTAAGTCGCGACCCACACGATCTTGTCGACGTAGCTGACCGATGTCGTGATCTCGTGGATCAACCCCTGGTCCTTCAGCAGGACGATCTCGGTTTCGCCGTCCGGATCGTTGTAGTCCTTCCAGCGTTCGGTTTTGACATCGTATTCGAGCAACCCCGCGCCCCACACCGCGTAATAGACCTTGTCCGCACCCGGGCTCACGGAGTAGGTCCAGATCTCATACATCGGAGTGTTGCGCTCGTTAAACAGCGCCCACTGACCCGTCCGCGTGTTCAGACGGCTGGCGCCGGCGGCGGTCGCCGTCCACACGTAGTCATCCCGGACAGCGACACCGTACACCACGTCATTGCTCAACCCGGAACTGAGTTGGGTGAACGTGTCAATGCGTCCTGCCGAAACGCGGCTCAAACCACCCATCGTTCCGGCCCAAACGTCGCCCGTGCGCCGGTCGAGTGCAAGCGAGAGCACGGCCCGGTGCGCGAGTCCATCCGCCGGCCGAAATATCTTCCACTTGCCATCTTCGTAGAGGCCAAGTCCGTTTTCNNAATGGTGGTCCAGATCGATCTCTTCATAGGGTCCTCAGGTACTCGATCAGGTCGTTCAATTGGTCTTTCGTCAGATCGTTGCTCACGCCGTGCTTGTCATTCGGATTAAAGACAGTCCAGATTTCCTCGAGCGACCGGGCTGAGCCGTCATGCAAGTAGGGCGCTGAGTATGCGACGTTGGGCAGGTGCGGCGTGTCGACCAGCGGAGACCGGTCCGTATTCTTCCCGGTGCCGACGTCCGCCAGTTTCTGATTGGTGTACTTCCGGCCGCTGTGACAAGTCGCGCATTGGTTGCTCTCGGGGATCGGCCTGCCGTCTTTGTGGCGGGTCCGTTCGAAGATTGCCTTGCCCCGCTCCTGAGCAGGGGTCAACTCCCCATTCGGCAAGCGATATCGGTTCGGCCGTACCGGGGTGGAAAAAACGAATGTGACCAGATCGGTCAACTCCTGCTCGTTGTAGCTCTGCGAGCGGTAGAAATACCTTTCCGTACGCGGACCACATTCCGTGGGCAGATCCGGATTCCCGCCGTTCCATTTGAACGGCTCGGTGCCCATCAAGTCTTCCATGGACCGGTTGTCGACAATGTCCACTCCGAAACCATCCGGTTCAAGATCCCATTGCAGCCCATCGAACGTCACGTCAATGTGGCAGTTCGCGCAGCTGAACTGGCCCTGAAAGGCGTACTTGGTCGTATAGAAGATCTGTTCGCCGCGACGGAGCGGCGTCACCTGTTTCGGGCCTCCCAGGTCAATCGTGGAGAGGACTCTGTTTGTCTTGGCATCAATCACCGCGATGTTGTCGTCCATGCGGTTCGAAACATAGAGCCGCCTGCCGTCCGGCGAGAGCACGATTCCGCGCGGGTTGCGGCCCACCGGAATTCTGGTGACCACGTAGTTGGCGGAGGCGGAGAGGTCATTGGCAAACGAACGGCGGTTCGCACGCACGAACGCCAGCAGCCGCGCGATATCAATTACCGTCACGCTGTCCGATCCACCCGTCGTCACGAAAAGCCTGGACTTGTCCGGTGTAATCACGACCCCGAACGGCATCGCAAAGTACCGGTCAAGTTCATCGATGGGAACCTGCACGACACCGCCAACATCAGCGCCAAAGATAGTCAGCGAATTGCCGAACACCGAGCCGTGTTCCACGTGGGCCAGGGGAATCAGGTTTTTTGGACGAAGTTGCGCGGCTGCGCCAAATCGGCCATCGGCTGAAAGCGCAACGTGAAACACTCCGGCGACATTGGGCAGTGGCGTGCGCTCGACTACCCGTTGGGTTTCGGTGGAGATGATCGTGATCTCCGACTCCGGCGTCTTCCGAAACGCGCCCGGCTTCGGATACACATGCGTAGCGTAGATAGTCTTTCCATCCGCGGACGCAGCCAGGTAGCTTGCGCCGCGACCAGTCGCCAATCGCTTGATCTCTTGCCCGCTCTGAGCGTCGATCACCGACACATCGTTGCTTAGGCGGTTTGCCGCGTAGAGCGTTTTCGCATCGGGATCGGAAACCACGCTGTACGGCTCAGCTCCTGTCGCCACCGTCTTCACGAGTTCCAGGGTGCGCGCGTCGATGACGGAGATATTGTCATTCCACGAATTCGCAACAAAGACCTCACGGCCATCCGCGGAAATCGCCAGCCCGCGCGGCACATGGCCGACTGCGATGCTCTTGGCAACGGCTCGGCTCTGGACATCCACCACCAGGAGTTGATCGCTCTTCTCGCAGATCACATAGAGCCATCGGCCATCGGGCGAGAAGACCATTTCACTGGGGGACAGGTAGCGGACCTCGTCGCCGCTGGGCGCAGCGGCGGCGAGCAGGAAGACTGCCAGGATCGCGACCAGAGCCATCGACCACTTCATTTCGGCTCCTCCACGGTGAGCACACGATCAGGCGCCACGTTCTCCAGCGCCTGGGTGCGGCCACTGGGCCAGCGGACGGTCAGCTTGTCGATCTTGGAAGCTGAGCCCAGTCCGAAGTGCAGACGATCGTCATCCTGAGAAAGATAGCCCGAGCCCGCGACCCTCTGCGCAGTCTGCGCGCGGCCACCGGCTTCGACTTCGACCACGGCGCCGATGCCATCCCGATTGCTCTTCGTGCCCTTCAGCTTCAAGGCGATCCAATGACCGCTATTCGGCGTCACATTGTGCAGCAATTCCGCGGGAGCGCCCAGGTTGACCACAAACGCATCCACCTTGCCGTCGTTGTCGTAGTCGGCGAAACATGCACCGCGGGCCACGGTCTTCACGTCGAACACCGGGCCGGCATCGCGCGACACGTCGGCAAACTTCCCTTTTCCCAGTCCCCGGAACAGCGAATGCTCCTGCGGCACCATGTGAACCAATCCGCCATGGAAGACAAGAATGTCGAGCAGGCCATCGTTGTCGAAGTCGTAAATGCCGCTTCCCCAACTCGCGTATTGCGCGGACGCCGCGGAAATTCCCGCGTTCTCGCTGACGTCCTCGAATCCGGCTTTACCCGCGTTTCGCATGAGCCGGTTGTACTTCGAGTCCGTCACCCAAAGATCCATCCGGCCATTGCCTTCAAGGTCCGCAAACACGGGACCCATGGCGGAACTCATCTCGCCGTTCTGTCCGTAAGCAGCGCCCAGGTTGGCGGCAATTTCTTCGAACGTGCCATCGTGCTTGTTGCGGAAGAGATAGCTCTCGGTCTTGTCGTTGGCAACATAAATATCGGGATAGCCGTCGCCGTCGAAATCGGCGGCCGTCACGCCCATCGCACGGCCTTTGAGGGCACCGATGCCCGACTTGTCGGTCACGTCGGTGAACGTGCCGTTGCAGTTGTTGTGATACAGCCGGTTGGTGTCGGGCTCGTAATCGAGCGGGCCGGGATAATTGTCAGCGGGATAGAAGGCGCGGTATTGCGGATCGAACTTCACGTACCGCCCGACGAAAAGATCAACGCAGCCGTCGCGATCGTAGTCCAGCCAGGCGGAACTGATCGGCCATCCATCCACCTTGATCCCCGCCTTGGCCGTCACATCCTCAAACGTTCCGTTGCCCTTGTTGCGATAGAGAATGGCCCGTCCGTAGCCGGTGACAAACAGGTCGACGAAGCCGTCGTTATCAAAGTCCGCCGCGACCGCGGCGATTCCAAAAATGTTCGCCGCGACACCAGCCTCGTCGGTTGCATCGGTGAAAGTGCCGTTACCGTTGTTGCGATACAGGTGGTTGTGGGGCGCAACCGCAGGCGCCTTCCTCAACGGATACGGGTGCATGCCCGCTTCGAGTGGTTTGCCGCTGATTACGTAGAGATCCGCGAACCCGTCGTTGTTGTAATCGAACCAGACGCAGCCTCCGCCCGTGCTTTCCAGCAGCGAACCGAGTTTCTCCGCGCCGAAGCTGTGCGTAAACTGAATTCCTGAGGACGCGGTGGCGTCGTCAAACCGAATCGTGTCCTTGGCCGCGCCCTGCGCAAACAGCAAGGAAGCACTCAGCAGAAAGAATGTGCCCATGCGGCGGAACATTTAGTGCCCTCCCTTGGAAGTGGCGTCTGCGGATCGAGTCATGTCGGCGGGCACCGTGGATCGCAGCAGCACCGCGGGCACGGCGTTTTCCGGCGCTGTCTCCGGTCCTGCGTGACAGCCGACACACACCCTCTGCTCGCCGCGGCGCAGCCAGAACCAGCCCGCTTCCTTCTTCAGAGTCTTGCCGGAGCGGTCGAGCAGTTCGATTTTCAGAGGCTGGTCAGCCGGAGTACGCAGGTAGAACGAACCATCACTCTCGACCGTTGCGGTCCCGAGCAATTTCTCGTTGCCCAAGCGATCTTGTGTGTGCAGCCGCACGGACACGACCGAGCCCTCGGCGAAACTGTATTTCGAGGTGTACGCATTCAGGCACAGCAGGTTGGCGTACGCCCAGTCATGCAACCCCGACGGATGACGATTCGATAGCCGCCGTGGCGCGAGCAAGACAGGCTGGATGAAATCGCCCTCGGCCCCGCCCGCGACAGTTTCCAGAGTGCTCGCGCCCAGCTTCCAGCGCTTGAGTTCGAAAGGTTTCCGCGAATCGGCGCGCCACGCAACCAGCCATTCCCGCGAAGGCACCTCGACGACATCGCCCGCGTATTCTCCCGCCGGAGCCGGGACCGTCACATCGTGAGCCAGCGCAGAGGTGAACCGTGCCAGTCCCCGTCCTGAAGCAAACACGATGTCGCCGGATTCAATCTGCCGCCCCGCATGCCGCGCGTGCCCATGATCACAGCGATACGATTCGACTCCGCTGCCGTCGGAATACACGGTGAAGATTTCCGCGGAAGAACCGCCAGCGGCGGGGAAACCCGCTTCGAACAACACGCGCCCGTCGCGCAAAACGTCCGTAGGCAGGAAGTTCCCCGGGGCGTACGTCAACAGGAGCGCCTTACCACCGGCAAGCGGCGCGGCCTCGATCACGAAATGCCCGTTGATCTTGCGCGCGTAAACGAGCCGGTCGTCGGGCAGGTAAAACGGGCGCACGCAATCTTCCTCGCAAGAGGTGACCCGGCGCGGATCCCCACCCTGGACGCTGACTTCGTAAACTTGCCAGCGGTCGGTGGCTTTCTTCTTCCCCGCGAATAATACGCGCGTGCCGTCATACGACGCGGCAGGATCTGCCGAGCCAGCAAATCCGCTCACCAGGGCATGACGCACACTGCCGGTTTGGACCATGATCTGCGCCCCGAGCGGAAATCGTTCCTGCCCCTGAAGCCACGCCAGCGCGTCATACTTCCCAGCGACGGTGTAGAGCAGCGGAGTGGCGGCGGGTTCAGAAGACGCGGAGACGTGACCCAGCAGCGCAAAGGCTGCCAGCAGCAGGATCCCAATCGCAGCGTACCCGATCCGCACTCAATGCCCCCCTCGCGCCGTAATCAACTCCAACTTGCCCCGGTGCGGACGCTCTCGAAGGGCGAGGTAGGGCTCCAGGTCACGCATCATGTCGTCGAACTGGCGGAACGTGAGCGACTGCTTGCCGTCGCTCCACGCCTCATCTGGTGACGGATGCACTTCCACAATCAGCCCGTCTGCTCCGATCGCGGTCGCGGCACGCGCCAAGGGCGGCACCAGCATTCGGATTCCGGCGGCATGGCTCGGGTCGACAATTACGGGAAGGTGTGACACCGCTTTCAGCACCGGTACCGCGGCGATGTCGAACGTGTTGCGGGTTGCGGTCTCAAAGGTCCGGATCCCGCGTTCACACAAAATGATGTCGGGATTGCCGTGGGTCGCGATGACCTGCGCAGACCGCAGCAGATCCTCCAGCGTGGCGCACATGCCCCGCTTCAACAGCACCGGCCGCCCGCATGGGCCGAGCGCCTGGAGCAGCGCGTAGTTCTCCATGCTGCGCGCCCCCACCTGCATGATGTCGGCGTATTCAGCGATCAGAGTTACATCTTCGGGGCACATCACCTCAGTCACGATGGCAAGCCCCGTCTCGGCGCGCGCTTTCGCCAGGATCTTCAGGCCTTCCACGCCCAGTCCCTGGAACGCATAGGGCGAAGAACGAGGCTTGTAGGCGCCGCCGCGCAGCACGCGTGCCCCGGCCGCTGCCACTGCGCTGGCGGTTTCGAGCAACTGTCGCTCGGATTCCACCGCGCAGGGGCCCGCCATGACGACAAACTCGTCGCCACCAATCTCGAGGTCGCCCACCTGCACTACCGTCCGGCGGTGCTCATCGAGCCGGGCTACTAAGTCGAAGGAGGAAAACTGGCCGTTCCACTGGGAGTTCACGGTTCGTCGCAGTCGAGCCTATGGGCCACCGTACGGTCAATCGGTGATGTGGATCACGAAGAGCGGTGATAAATGCCACCAAAACGCATGAAAAGATGGGCTGAACACGATCATTGGCGACCGTCAATAATAGGAATCTATTAGAAGTTTCGGGAACTGGACGGCAATGGCATGCGAGTGGGTGAATCGCGGCGAACCTTGAGCGAACCGTTTTCTCCATTCGAATCGAAACTTGTATAATCCCGCGCATGCAAGGAATACCCTGGAGCACATTTGCGCTCGGCTCGCTGTTGCTCATCTCGGCCCGCTCAACAGGAGGACAGGAAGTGAAATCTCCGCAACCTGAAAAGTCGAAGCCGCCTGTCAAAATGGAGCAGCGCGGGCGCATCCTTGGAATCGGCGGTGTCTTCTTCAAATCCGCGAATCGTGATCAGATGCGCGAGTGGTATTCGAAGCATCTTGGACTCGCTGACAAAGGCCANNTTTGGACTGTTTTTCCCACCTCCACTAAGTATTTCGATCCCAGCCCCGCACCGTTCATGATCAACTACATCGTGGACGATATGGATGCTTTGCTCGACCGCTTAAGACAAGAGGGAGTAAAGATTGACGCCAAACGAATGGATGAATCCTACGGCCGCTTTGCCTGGATCTATGACTCGGATGGGAATAAGATTGAGCTCTGGCAGCCCCTGCCCGCAAAGCCCTAAGGGCCTTCCACTGCACTTACTCAATCGGTTTTCTGTGATGTTAGCAGGCGATTACACTCATCGACCGAAACGGACCTGAGCGATCGCTTATCGATCAGTTTCATAGTTTTGTCCAGATCAAATAAACTCCGACAATCGCAACGATTCCAATCGCCAGTATTAAACCGGGAGTACCGCGCACCGTCCCGGCAGCGATGGCCGCAGCAATCATCGCCAATTCCCAGGTCGGAATTTGTCTTCTCTTTTTGGTGAACATCAGAGAATTTCTCTGGACTCAAGAATAGTACGCTGGCGGGTGGCCCCCTTCTAGAATAGGTAAGTAACGGGGTGCCCCGTTTCTCGCGTTCTGTGCGAGAAGTGAGGCCTTTCCAGCGCGAAGGAACGGAACCCGGCCCTTGGAAGTTTTCATCACCTTCGGACAGTACGCGTTCCTCAAGATAGAAGATCCAACCGTCGGCCGCATGAAACCAACCCCATTCCGATGCCAGCTGCCCGACCACCCGCTTCTCGAAAAGCGCGAGAAGCGGGGCACCCCCATCTTCTCAGCGTCAGCACAAACAGTAAATGCGCTACACTGACTCCGCCCGAGATGCGGGCCACCCGCCGAGAGAACTGTTGTCGGCGTGCAGGTTAGCGAAGTCCAAATGCAGAACGGCGTCCGACATGGTCTTCCTCCAATTGAAACCGTAACGCGACTGGAGCAAGATCGAAACTTAAGGTCAACTGTTGTTAACAGGCATTTACACTCAGAACCCAGATCGTGAGTGTAATCGCGGTTTTTATCGACAGCCCCGTTCGCGTTCTCTCAGTGATATTCTCGTCTAGTCGGAGGACAATTTGGCTTTTAAATTGAGTCGCCCGATCTACGCGATAATACTGCTGTTGGTTTCTGGTTTCTTCATGTGCACGACGTTTCTCCCGTTCTTATACTCGGTTGTGTTTCCGAATGAAAATCTGCAAGAGTTTATAGGTGCTTTGGAAGGGCACAAACCTGCTCCTCCAGACTCAGACACGGTTGTTCAGAAAACGATTGCCGAAGTCGGAACTTTGAAGAGGACCATAAAGATTGGGCATTTCTATCAAGTAACGTCTAAGATTCACTACGCTGAGCCGCGGACCACTGAGAAGATCGAGATGTCGCAGGACGTTATTATCGCCTGGTTCGAGAAGCACCCAGAGCCCATGCTCGTGGCATTCGCGTGCTACGAACGTGGTGATGGTCAGAAGGCGTACGGAATCAACGAAGTCAGTCCGCTTGTCGTGGTGCGTGGATATACAATTCCACTTTGCTTTTTCGGCATCTCGCTCTTTCTAGTTCGCAAAAGAAAGCCTCCTGTCTCTACTCAGTGAGGCATTAAACGGTCCAAATCCACGACAGAATACATTCCTCCAGCGATTGATTGTCGTAACCAGATGGGATGAGTTCTACA
>PMCH01000095.1 GCA_003154055.1 Acidobacteriaceae bacterium | reverse complement strand
GATATGCTGCGGACGCTGGCAGTGGCACGGTTGCTGTTGCCGGAAATGAATATCCAGGCACCGCCGAATCTGTCTGATCCGCACTACGCGGACTTGCTGGATGCAGGCATCAATGACTGGGGCGGAGTTTCTCCGCTGACGCCGGACTTCATCAATCCGGAGAAGCCGTGGCCGCACCTGGACGATTTGCGGCACCGGACCGAGGCCAAGGGATTCGAGTTGCGGCAACGGCTGCCGGTTTATCCTGAGTTCATGGCGGGGGCGGCGGCGCAGAGCGCGGAACTGGCGCGGCGCCTTGATGGGGCGGCAGATTCCCAAGGCTACGTGCGGAGGGCGGCGTGATCACGGTTCTTACCGGCGGGACGGGCGGCGCGAAGTTCGTGGACGGACTGCGCCAGATCGTGGCCGGCGAGGAATTGACTGTCATCGTGAATACCGCCGATGATCTGCTGTGGTGGGGACTGTATGTGTCTCCAGATGTGGATTCGATCACGTACATCCTGGCGGGAAAGTTGAGCCAGGAGCGCGGATGGGGCGTGAAGGGCGATACTTTTTATTGCCTGCAGGCGATGGGGCAACTGGGACAGCCGATCTGGTTCCATGCGGGCGATCGCGATCTGGCCACGCATATTCTGCGCTCGAAGTTGCTGTCGGATGGGAAGACGCTAACCGAGGTCACGGCTGAAATTTCGGGGCGGCTGGGAGTGAAGGCGCGGATCCTGCCGATGAGCAACTCGCGCGTCGAAACACGAATCGGAACTCCGATCGGCGAACTCAGTTTTGAAGAGTATTTTGTGCAGCGCTGGTACCAGGACCCGGTGGAATCGGTGCGCTTCGCCGGCGCTTCCGACGCGGAACCTGCGCCGGGAGTGATGGAAGCGATTCGGAACTCGGAAGTGGTGCTGCTGGCGCCAAGCAACCCGGTGACCAGCATTGCGCCGATATTGGCGGTACCGGGAATTCGCGAGGCCTTGCGCGAGAGTCGAGCGCGGATTGCGGCCGTCAGCCCGATCGTGGGAGATGCCGCAGTGTCGGGGCCGGCCGGGATCTTGATGCAGTCGCAGGGCTGTGAGGTTTCAATTGCAGGCGTCGCGGAGTACTATCGCGATTTTCTCGACCTGCTGGTGGTGGACACGCGAGACGCTGCGGCGGCGGAAGGGTTGCGCCGCAGCGGAATGAGGGTGCACGGCACGCCGTCGATCATGCGCACCAATGACGACCGGGTAGCGTTGGCACAGGCAGTGCTCAAGGCCGCTCTGCAGTCTCCGGCGGCATCGGATCACTCATGATTCTAATTCCGGTAAAGAATCTGGTGAACGCGAAGCAGCGGCTGTCTCCCGTGCTGAGTCCGGAGGAGCGCGGGGAACTGGCACGCGCCATGTGCGAGGACGTGCTGGACACGGTGTCGCGTTGGCAGGGACGGCCGGAAGTGGCGGTGGTGACGAGTGATCCGTTTGCTGCCGAGTTGGCGGCTCGATTCGATTTTCAGGTGATTGCGGATGAATTGAATCCCGGGGAGACCGGCGCCATCGAAATGGCAACGGCGGTTTGCATGGAGCGGGGCGCCGGCAGCACGCTGGTGATCCCGGCGGATATTCCGCTGATTGACGGGGCGGAATTGCAGATGATCATGGACTCGGCGGAGAGCGCAGGAACGGTGCTGGTTCCGGATGCGGCGGGGCACGGCACGAATGCAGTTTTGCGGGCGCCAGCGGACTTGTTTCCGTTGCGTTTTGGGAATGACAGTTTTCTGCCTCATCTGGCGGCGGCCCGGGCAACCGGGCTGCGGTGTGTGGTCCTGGAGCTGCCGGGGATCGCGCGGGATGTGGATCGTCCGGAGGATTTGCAGGCACTGGCAACGGGGCGGGGGAACCGGAGGTCGCAGGAGCTGGTCCGGAGCTGGAAGTTGGATGCTCGCGAGCAGGTTGTCAGTGGGTAGTGCGGGCGAGATTCGGATTCTTCCGCTGACCGTTGCTGGAGAGATTCATGCTCGGGAATCGCTGAGCGAATCACTGCTTGCGGCGGCCAAGGCATCAGGATTGCAGTTTCAGGATGGAGACGTCCTGGTGGTGAAGCACAAGGTTGTTTCGAAGTCCGAGGGCGCGCTGGTGGCCTTGGACGAAGTGCATCCGTCGGCGGCTTCGCGGGCTTGGGCTCGACGCTATGGACTCGATGCACGCGTTACGGAACTTGCCCTGCGCGAGAGCCGGCGCGTGGTACGGCGAAAACGTGGCGTGCTGATCACCGAGACGCGGCATGGATTCATCTGCGCCAATAGCGGAGTGGATGTTTCCAATGTCGATGGCGGCACGCACGCGGCGTTGCTGCCGAAGGATCCGGACCGGTCGGCGGCGGGATTGCGTCGAGCTTTGAAGAAGCGGCTGGGGGTGGATATCGCGGTCATCGTCAGCGACAGTTTCGGGCGTCCTTGGCGCGAAGGGCTCACGGAAGTGGCGATCGGAGTTGCGGGGATGCGGCCGCTGGTGGACTACCGCGGACGGCGTGACCGGCACGGTTATCCGCTGCGGGTCAGCATTGATGCGGTGGCCGACGAGCTGGCTTGTGCGGCGGGACTGGTCTGCGGCAAGCTCGAGGGCACGCCGGCTTGCGTGATTCGTGGGTTTGGTTATCGCCGGGGGAAGGGCTCGGCACGAGAAATGATCCGGCCGGCGAAGTACGACCTTTTTCGATAGGAGAAATTCTGTGGCCTGGCAGTCACCGGAGTCGGAACTGGAACGATTTCCCTCATTGACGTGGGATGACGCTGCGCTACGCGCTTCGACGGATATTCGCGGACCCCTCGAGCGCGTGCTGGAGCAGCAGGATGGCGCGTGCCTGACGGATCAAGAGCGCTACCGCCTGGCCAACGCGGAAGGCGCGGACTTGACGGCGCTGCTGGTGGCGGCCGATCTGCTGCGGCGCGAGTTGGTGGGGAACATCGTCAGCTACGTGGTCAACCGCAACATCAATTTCACGAATATTTGTTTTGTCGGCTGCAAGTTCTGCGCATTCAGCCGGG
The DNA here is from genome assembly GCA_003154055.1 of Acidobacteriaceae bacterium. Taxonomy (GTDB): domain Bacteria; phylum Acidobacteriota; class Terriglobia; order Terriglobales; family Acidobacteriaceae; genus Acidiflorens. The sequence goes on along the minus strand of PMCH01000095.1, from coordinate 4,078 downwards.
GCCCACGCGAGGGTGACTCGTATTTTCATTCGCTGGAAGACATGGGCAGGAAGGCGAAAGAAGCCTGGGACCTGGGGGCCACCGAAGTCTGCATTCAGGGCGGGCTGCCGCATGGCCTGCCGCCGTTCTATTATCGCGACATTCTGCGCGCGGTGAAGAACGCGGTGCCGGGGATGCATGTTCACGCGTTCTCTCCGATGGAGATTGTGTACGGCGTGGAGTTAACCGGGATGCCGCTCGGCGAATATCTGGCGATGCTGCGCGATAACGGGCTCGACACGCTGCCGGGAACGGCAGCGGAGATTCTGGACGATGAAGTGCGGCAGGTGCTCTCGCGGAATAAACTCTCGAGTGCGCAGTGGCAGGAAGTGATTCGAACAGCGCATGCTTGCGGGATCCGCAGCACCTCGACCCTGATGTACGGGCACATGGAAACGCCGGAGCACTGGGTGCGGCAGTTGATGCTGTTCCGGGAAATCCAGAGCGAGACGGGCGGGTTCACGGAATTTGTGCCGCTGGGGTTTGTGCATCAGAACACACTACTGTTTCAGCAGGGGCTGGCGCGGTCGGGGCCGACGCTTGCGGAACATCTGAAGGTGCACGCGCTGGCTCGCATTTTGCTGGCTGGGTCCATTCACAACATTCAAGTGTCGTGGGTGAAGCTGAACCGGAGACTTTCGCAGTTGTGCCTGCATGCCGGCGCCAATGACTACGGCGGGACGCTGATGGAAGAAAATATTTCGCGGGAGGCTGGAGCGACGGCGGGGCAGTACACCAGTCCGGAAGATTTTCAGTCGATGATCCTGGAAATTGGGCGCATTCCGGCGGAGCGCAACACGAAGTATTCGCGCATGCAGATCAAGCTGCCGGTTGAGAGCGTGAGCTCGGAGTGGGGGCTTGTTCCGGAGTTGGCATGAGCAGAACGATCGCTGTGATTGGCGGGACGGGACCGGCGGGCATGGGGTTGGCGCTACGCTGGGCGCGGGCGGGCGAAACGGTCGTTATCGGATCGCGGGATGCGACGCGGGCAGAGCAGGCAGCGGAAAAGATCCGGCAACGAGTCGGCGCACAGGCTAAGGTTTCGGGCGCGGAAAATTCGGCGGCTTGCGCGGCTAACGATCTTCTGGTGCTGACGGTTCCATTCGAAGGCGCGGCGGCGCTGCTGAAGCAACTCAAGACTGCGATTCGTTCGGGCAGCGTGCTGATTGATGCGACTGTGCCTTTAGCTGCGAGTGTGGGCGGGCGAGCAAGCCGGACGCTCGGTGTGTGGCAAGGATCGGCGGCTCAACAAACTGCGGAGCTTGTTCCCAAGGGAGTGTCGGTGGTGGCCGCGTTCCAGAATGTGTCGGCCGACGTGCTCAATGGGGATGAGGATGTGGATTGCGATGTGATCGTTTGCAGCGATGATCCGAATGCCGCGCAGATCACAATGGACTTAGCGGTAAAGATTCCCCGGGTGCGCGCCATTGACGGGGGCAAACTGGAGAATGCGCGCATCATTGAGCAAATTACCGCGCTGCTGATCGGGTTGAACATCCGGCACAAAGGGCATGGCGGAGTGCGGATTACGGGGCTGCCGGAGAGTGCTTACAAGACCGGGATGGACTCGCCTTAGTTCGGGAACACTCAGCGCGGCCGGCGAGGGCGCCAACGCTACCTTCCAATGACTTTTCCTGCCTCACCTCGTCCCTTCGCGGCTAACTGTCTGTCAGCATTGGCGCTATCTCCCTGTAGTTCACCTCACAGGGCCGCGTGACCCACATCACACCGCCCTGCGACCTGAAAATCCATAATCTTTAGTGAACCTCGGGGGCGCCCAACGCTCCCGGTCGTGGGGGTATGCGTGGCTAAAGGGCGTGTTTCCATCGTGGTTGAGCGATGCAAGGCATGCGGATTCTGCGTCGAATTCTGTCCTACCAAGGTGCTGGCGTTGTCCTCGGCATTTAATTCCAAGGGATACCATCCGCCGCACGTGGTGGCGCCGGACAAGTGCAGCGGATGCGACCTGTGCGGAATGTACTGTCCGGACTTCGCTATTTACGGAAAAAGAACGCAGGAGCCCAAAGACGAAGGTGAGAAATGAAAGCTGATCCGCGGGGAGTACTGACGGGTACTCATTTTATTGATGGCGACCATGCCTGCTGCGAAGGGGCGCTGGCAGCCGGGGCGAGGTTTGCGGCGGGGTATCCGATTACGCCGTCGACCGAAATCGTGGAGCGGTTTGCGCAGCGCGTGCCTACCGTGGGCGGCAGCTTCATCCAGATNNATGACCGAGACACCGTGCGTGTTCGTGGACGTGCAACGCGGCGGACCTTCTACCGGACTGCCCACACTTCCGGCGCAGGCGGACATGATGCAGGCGCGCTGGGGATCGCATGGCGACTACGAAATTATTGCGCTGTGTCCGAATTCGCCGCAGGAATGCTTCGATCTGACGGTGAAGGCGTTCAACCTGTCGGAAGAGTTTCGCGTCCCGGTGATGTTCATGATGGACGAAGTGGTCGGACACATGACGGAGAAAGTCGTGATTCCGCCGGCTGACCAGATTGATGTCGTGCCGCGGAAACATACCCACAAGTCGGTCGAGGAATACCTTCCCTATGAGACGAACGGCGACATGGTGCCGGAGATGGCGCATGCCGGCGAAGGATACAAGTTCCACGTCACGGGCCTGACGCACGACGAGCGTGGCTATCCGAATATGACGCCACAGATGCAGCGGAAGCTGGTGACGCGGCTGCAGCAGAAAATTCGCTCGGCGGCGGACCGCATCGCGATGTTTGAAGAAGAAAAAACATCTGATGCCGACGTGATCGTGGTTTCGTACGGGATCACCTCGCGGGTGGCGCAAAGGGCGATTGAGATGGCGCGCGCGCGCGGGATGAAAGTCGGAAAGCTGCGGCTGATCATGGCCTGGCCGTTCCCGGAAAACAAGATTCGCGAACTGGCAGCGCACACCAAGGCGTTCGTGGTACCGGAACTGAACCTGGGGCAGATGGTGCGCGAAGTGGAGCGGGCCGCCGCGGGGAAAGCCAAGACCATCCTGGTGCCGCATGCCGGGGGCAGCGTTCACCATCCCGAAGAAATTCTTGCCGCCATTCAGGAGGCCGTACGATGAGCACTCTCATCAATCCCACCACGCTCAATCCGGTGGAACCGTTTCTGCGCTCGGACCGAATGCCGCACATCTGGTGTCCGGGATGCGGGATCGGCACGACCGTCAACTGCTTTGCGCATGCGCTGATCGAATCGAAGATCGATCTGAAATCGCTGGCGCTGGTTTCTGGAATCGGTTGCACCGGACGCGTGGCCGGATACGTGAAGCTGGATTCATTCCACACTACGCATGGGCGCGCCATTCCGTTTGCGACTGGAATGAAGCTGGCGAATCCCCACTTGAATGTGGTGGTGTATTCGGGCGACGGCGATCTTTCGGCAATCGGTGGGAACCACCTGATCCACGCCGCGAGGCGGAACATTGACCTGAAAGTGATCTGCGTCAACAACCTGATTTATGCGATGACGGGCGGGCAGACTGCTCCGACCACGCCGGGGCATGCGATCACTTCAACTTCACCTTACGGGACATTCGAGCCGGCTTTTAATCTTCCCCATCTGGTCGAGGCGGCGGGAGCGGTGTATGTGGCGCGCTGGACGACCTTCCACGTGCGGCAACTGGCGCGTTCGATCTCGGAAGCGTTTCAGAAGAAGGGATTCAGCTTCATTGAAGTGATTTCGCCGTGTCCGACGCTTTACCAGCGGCGCAACAAGCTGGGCGACGGGCTGGACACGATGAAGTACTACAAGGAAAAGAGCAAGACGAAGCACGGCGCGCCGACCGGCGAGGTCGGACTGACGATGCAGGGTGAAATTATCGTGGGGAAGTTCGTGGATCGCGACCGTCCGGACTACAGTTCGCTTTTGAAGGCGCAGATGCACGAGAGCCTGGGCGACAAGTACGTGGACTACGACGACGAACAAGGCTATGCGTGCGGTGACGGCGGTTGCGCGGAGGACTCATGCCACTAACGGAGATTCGGGTAGCGGGATTTGGCGGGCAGGGAGTGATCCTGTCGGC
>PMCH01000328.1 GCA_003154055.1 Acidobacteriaceae bacterium | reverse complement strand
TTCAGCAGCGTACTCGGTGAGCGCCAAAGTCTCTTGCGCCGACTCAATGCCGGTGCCCGCGATCATCACCTTGTTGGGCGCGGCCGCAGCCATGGCGGTTTTGAGGACGTCACGGCGCTCCTGGTCGGAGAGGAGGATCGCCTCGCCGGTTGAGCCGAGCACGACGATGCCGGCGGCGGGCGTGCGCGAGTAGCGCTCGACGTTAGCCTCGAGTTTCTTGTGATAGACCTGGCCGTCGGGATAGAACGGCGTGGTGATCGGTGGAAAAATGCCGGATAAGAGCATGGTTTAACCCCAGTTGCTGGTTGCTGGTCGTTCGTTGTTCGGGAGCCTTTGCTACGTTCCAATTATCGGCTTTGCGCCGAATGTTTGTCATCTTCTCCGGTCCGCCTGCGCTTGCGGTCATCAAGAGAATCTATTGTGAATGGAGCGCCGCTGTTGGGTTCGTAGGGGTCCTCCGACTCCGTAACATCGTCTCGCTCCGCTCGAAGATGCAACTCCGCTCAGGAGGACAAACGTAAGAAACGGCGGCTCCCGGAAAGCGCCTCACTCGCAGGCACCCGACTTGCCGGCGGGATCGACTTCGTGGCGGTACTGGTCTTCGGGACCGACGAAAAAGCGGACGAACGGGATGGAACTGCGGTCCTCCACCAGGGTCTCGACACCCCAGATCATGCCGCCCTTGCAGACGCCGGCGTTCGAGAGGTGCGTGCGCTGTTCGCCGGAGTAGTAGAAAAACTCGTCGTCACCACGGCCCGGGCGAACTTCGGATGAGGTTTTCAGCGTCCCGTCGCGAGCGAGTTTGAGGACACGGTGGCCATCTTCGAGAGGCAGCGGAGGCGCGCTGGGCTGGCGGAAATCAACGCGGATCCAACCAGTGAATCCAGCCGGGATCAGGAAACGCTCGGGCGAACGGTGTTGGATGGCTAGGTCGAGAGCTGCCGGACCGAAGACGATCGCGGCGATAAGAACGGGCAGCCCGAGGACCGCGAGCAGAATGAAGCGGGATTTAGATGAGGCCATGTGCGAATGTCAGTGCCCAGGCAGAATTGTCCTCAATGTGTTCGCGATCGGCCCTGCACGACCGGAGATCAGCGCCGCGGGTGCGCATGCGTCCGCTCCGCATGCAGCGCCTGCAATGCCTGTACACGCACTTCCCCGCGCTGTAGAGCGGCGATGCCGTCGGCGGCGGCGCGAGCGGCGGAGAGCGTGGTGATCGTCGGGATGCGGGCGGTGACGGCGGCGCGGCGAATCGCTTTTTCGTCGAAGTACGGGTCCGGGCCGTGGGGTGTGTTCACGATCAACTGAATGCGCTCGGCCTTGATCAGGTCCACGACGTTGGGGCGGCCTTCCTTCACTTTGTACACGCGATCGACGGTGAGGCCGGCGTTTTCCAGGATGTCGGCGGTACCGTGTGTGGCCACCAGTTTGAATCCCATATCTGCGAAGCGCCGGGAAACCTCGGCGACGTTTGCCTTGTCGTGATCATTCACGCTGACGAAGACGGCGCCCTTGATCGGCAGCTTTTGTCCGGCTGCGATTTGGGCCTTGGCGAAGGCTTCGCCGAAGTTGTCGGCCACGCCCATGACTTCGCCGGTGGAGCGCATTTCCGGGCCGAGAACAGTGTCCACGCCGGGGAACTTTGACCACGGGAAAACGGGCGACTTCACGTAGAAACAGCGGCCGGTGTCGAGGTCGGCGCGACGCTCGATATTCTCCGGCAGGAACTCGCGCAGTTTGCGTCCGGTCATGAGGCGGGCGGCGATCTTGGCCATCGGAACTCCGGTGGCCTTGGAAACATAGGGAACGGTGCGCGAGGCGCGGGGATTGACCTCGATGACGTAGACCTTGCCATCCGGATGTTCACTGGTTTTGGAGCCGTTGCCCATCGGGATGGCAAACTGAATGTTCATCAGGCCGACGACCTTGAGCGCGCGCGCCAGTTTGAAGGTGTACTCGCGCATGCGGTTAAGCAGCGGCTCGGAAATATCGACGGCGGGCAGGACGCAGGAAGAGTCGCCGGAGTGGATGCCGGCTTCCTCGATGTGCTGCATGATGCCGCCGATGACGACGTCTTCCCCGTCGGAGAGAGCGTCCACGTCAACTTCGATGGCATCTTCCAGAAATTTGTCGATCAGGATGGGGCGGTCCTGCGAGTACTCGACCGCCTGCTTCATGTACTGCATGACGGTGTCTTCGTCGAAGGCGATGACCATGGCACGTCCGCCAAGCACATAGGAAGGGCGCACCAGAACTGGGAAGCCGATCTTGTTGGCGGCTTCGACGGCCGCCTCGGCCGACGTAACCATGGCGCCGGGCGCCTGCGGGATGTCCAGTTCCTCGAGCAGTTTGCCAAAGCGCTTGCGGTCTTCGGCCAGGTCGATGGACTCGGGAGACGTGCCGATGACGTTGAGACCGGCGGCCTTGAGTGGAAGAGAAAGATTGAGCGGAGTTTGTCCGCCGAACTGCACGATCACGCCAACCGGGGCACCGCCGGAGGCTTCATGCTCGCAGACGGCGAAGACGTCTTCGAGCGTGAGCGGTTCGAAGTAGAGGCGGTCGCTAGTGTCGTAGTCGGTGGAAACCGTCTCCGGATTGCAGTTGATCATNNTCGATTCCCTGCCCGATGCGGTTGGGACCCGATCCCAGAATGATGACCTTCTTCTTGGCGGTGGGCGCGGCTTCGTCTTCTTCTTCGTAAGTCGAGTAGAGGTAGGGTGTGTAGCTTTCAAATTCCGCAGCGCATGTGTCCACGCGCTTGTAGACCGGCTTCAGCTTGTGTTTCTTGCGGAAGTGGCGGATTTTCTCCTGGCCGCCTTTGCCGTCGAGGCGCCAGACGCCGGCGAGCCGTCCGTCGGAGAAGCCCATGCGCTTAGCTTCGCGCACAACCTCGGTGGGAACCGACTCCATCGGGTGCTTTTCCAACTCAAGTTGCATGTCGTTAATTTCCTTGAGCTGGTAGAGGAACCAGGGGTCAATGGAGGTCATCTTGGCAATCTGCTTGATGGGGTGGCCCTGCCGGATCGCATATTGCACGTACGCCAGGCGCTCGGGGTGCGGCGTGACCAAGCGTTGGGTAAGGATCTTGGGCTCGATCTTCCCGGAGCCGACGCGCTTGCCGGTATCGAGCGAGCGAATGCCCTTCTGCAATGCCTCCTTGAAGGTGCGGCCAATCGCCATCACTTCGCCGACCGACTTCATCTGCGGGCCGAGGTTCTCGTCCGCGCCGGGAAACTTCTCGAACTGCCATTTCGGAATTTTGACGACCACGTAGTCGAGCGTAGGTTCGAAGCAAGCGGGAGTCTTGCGTGTGATGTCGTTGGGAATTTCGTCGAGNNACGGCGAGTTTGGCGGCGATCTTCGCAATCGGAAAACCTGTAGCCTTCGACGCGAGCGCCGAGGAACGCGAGACGCGCGGGTTCATTTCGATGACAACCATGCGTCCGGTGGCAGGGTTGATGCCGAACTGAATATTTGATCCGCCGGTTTCGACGCCGATCTCGCGGATGACCGCGATCGCCGCATCGCGCATCATCTGGTACTCGCGGTCGGTGAGCGTTTGCGCCGGAGCGACCGTGATGGAATCGCCGGTGTGCACGCCNNGAGCAGATGATGATGACGTTGTCTTTGGTGTCGCGCATCACCTCGAGTTCGTACTCTTTCCAGCCGAGGACGGATTCTTCGATCAGGCACTCGTGGACAGGAGACAGGTCAAGGCCGCGGGCGAGCACGTCCATCAGTTCTTCGCGGTTGTAGGCNNCCGCCGGTGCCGCCGAGCGTGAACGACGGTCGGATGATGACCGGGAACCCGATCTTGCCCGCGAATTCGAGGCCGTCTTTCAGGTTGTTGACGAGCGCGGATTTCGGCACGTCGAGGCCGATGCGCTGCATGGCGTCCTTGAAAACGAGGCGGTCTTCGGCCTTCTTGATGGCGGCAATCTGGGCGCCGATCAACTGCACGTCGTACTTTTCGAGCACGCCGCCGTCGGAAAGCTCGATGGCGAGGTTGAGCGCGGTCTGGCCGCCAACGGTGGGCAGGATGGCAAAGCCGGCGCTGGGTGACATTTCGCGCTCGATGCGAATGATCTCCTCGAGATATTCGCGGGTGAGCGGCTCGATGTAAGTGCGGTCCGCCAATTCGGGATCGGTCATGATGGTGGCCGGGTTGGAATTGGCCAGCACGACCTCGTAGCCCTCGGACTTAAGCGCCTTGCAGGCCTGCGTGCCAGAGTAATCGAACTCGGCCGACTGCCCGATGACGATCGGGCCGGAGCCGAGGATCAGGATCTTGGAGATATCAGTTCGTTTTGGCATTTACACCAGTGATCAGTGGTTAGTGGCCAGTGGCCAGTAGAATTTCGTGTCGCACGTGACCGCCGTGCTCCAATCAAGGCTCATTTCTTCAGATCCAGCCATGCATTCTCGACGTAGCTGCATCCCGGCTGGCGCGCCGACTTTAGCACTACGCGGATCGGCTCGGTGCATTTGTCGCTCTCATGCGAGCGGACGACTGCGAATACTTGCAATGTGGGCCAAAAATTGGCAGAATCCATCTGAATGTCATAGTCTCCATTCGGGACGCTGATAAAGGCAAAACGGCCATGCTGATCTGACTCGGTTAGTCTTGCATTGTGCGCATCATCCATCGCAACTAGTTTGATCTTTACACTAGAAACGGGGGCATGATCTTTGCCCGTTATAACCCCACAGACCTGGCTAACTTTGAACTTTTTGCCCGGGAGACAAGTTGTCGCACTTACGGGTGGTGTCGGAACCAAGCAGACGACTAGCAACCCAACGAGTGCAGTTCTCAATGTCATCTTCTGAGCCGATCTCGTATTTCTTAGTGGCAACTGAAAACTGATCACCGACCACTGCCTTTTCCACTCCTCCATCGTCTTCACAAAATCCTTGAACAAGTAATGCGAATCATGCAGGCTAGGCGCGGGTGAGGGCGCGTCCCCTCGAAGCCACGCTTGTTCTCCCTCATTCCGTGACCAAGCCGATCTCCAACCTAATTTGAAGGTCGCCGCTACCCTGCATCTTCGAGACTTCAAAAGGCACGAATTGGGCTTGAAAACCTGAGAACGAGAAGAAAGCTATGTACTTTCCATCGGGAAGATCTGTCGAGAAACGTCCATCTTTATCGGAACTGANNCCGGGCCACCCGCTCTTTGCCTTGCGTGCCCTTGCGCATGATCTCAATGGAAACGCCCGGGACTGTCGCCCCTGACCGGTCTCGCACGATCCCGCGGAACTCCTGCACTTGTTGCTTGAGGGGAAGCCCTTCGGCGGCGGCTAGCCGCTGCTCAAGCGTCGGAAATTGACTGGGAACCAACTCCATTGAAAACGAGCTGGTTTTTCCCTTGGAACGCGAAAAAACACGCAAATCTAGATCGGCCTTTAGATTGAGCTCGGCGGAGGCAACAATCCAGTATTTCCCGGGAGACAACGCGGGTGGCGCAACGGTACCGTCTTCGCCGGTAACGAGCGTAAAGCTGGGGCTTGCGTCTATCGCCTTACGGTATCTGTAGATCTCAACCTTCACACCTTTGCGCGGCCTTCCATCAACCGACGTGGTGACACGGATGTTTTCCGAGGACTTCTTTGGGGGTGCGTTGACCTCGACCGAACAAAAGCCTGCACGTGGGGCCACTAGAAGCAGCAACCACGCGGCGATGGCTGCGGTCTTCACTTCTTGAATTCCTCCATCATCTTCACAAAATCCTTGAACAGATAGTGCGAATCGTGCGGACCCGGCGCAGCTTCCGGGTGGTACTGAACGGTGAACAGTGGCAGGTTGCGATGGCGCATACCTTCCAGCGTGTTGTCGTTCAGGTCCATGTGCGTCAGTTCGACTTCGCTTTGCGGCAGCGAGTCGGGATCGACGGCGAAGTTGTGGTTGTGGGCGGTGATCTCGACTTTGCCGGTCGCCAACTGCTTCACCGGATGGTTGCCGCCGTGGTGTCCGAACTTGAGCTTGAAGGTCCTGCCGCCGAGCGCGATGCCGGTGAGCTGGTGGCCGAGGCATATTCCGAAGATGGGCTGGCGTCCCATGAGGCGGCGGATGTTGTCGACCGCGTAAGTGCAGGGCTCGGGATCGCCGGGGCCGTTCGAGAGGAAAACGCCGTCGGGCTTGAGGGCGAGAACGTCTTCGGCCGGAGTCTGCGCCGGGACAACCGTGACCTTGCAGCCTTCCCCGCGCAGCTTGCGCAGGATGTTCAGCTTGATGCCGAAGTCGTAGGCGAC
>PMCH01000097.1:2424-3128 GCA_003154055.1 Acidobacteriaceae bacterium | reverse complement strand
TCCGCCGCCGCCACTTCGATAAATCCCCCCTTCTTCAGGCTCTCAGGAGAGGTGACGCCCGCCCCGATCGTTGCTGGGAGCTTCTTTTGCGCCGTTTTCCAATCCACCTCGAAGATGCCGGTGAAGTAGCTGGCCACACCGGAGTGTTTGAAAAGCAGGCCTGCTTCGCGGTTCTCCGTAACGGCTGCCCTTGACCAGTTCTGCGAACTCACCAGCACAGTCTCACCATCCACGATGATGAGCTTGTTGTGGCAATGGACCAGGCGCGTCGTATCCACGTAGCGGATGTTGGTGGAGATCTTCAGCTTGTACTTCGCTTTAATGTTTGCGAGATTGGTCTTTTCTTTCGCCAGGTCTTTGTTGCTGAAGATCTTTCCCCGGAAAATGCGGACGTCGAGTTTCGGGTTGGCTTTCCGGGCGTCGGCGATGGCTTGCAGCAACTGGGCGACTGGCGGATCGGCGCTGTGAATATATTGCTGCTGGATGAGCACCGATTTCTTCGCCACCTTGAGAATATCCGGAATGACCTGCATGTAGTTATCGGGGCTCAGGATGGGCCGCACCGTCAACGGCTTGGTCAGCGGGAATGTTTTGCTGGGGAATAATGTGTCCGGGCGTTTCGCGGGTGCGGCCTCCACCAGCAGGGGTGGCGGCGTAACCGCAGCAGCGGCCATTGCCAATGCCTCCGGCGTGTCCAGTTCAAG
>PMCH01000097.1:0-2307 GCA_003154055.1 Acidobacteriaceae bacterium | reverse complement strand
AGCATGAGCGTGACTTTGACATGCCGTGCCATCGCATCCTTGAGAAGGCTGGCAACGTAGGTCGCGCTGAAGTCGTAGATGCCAATCGCAATCGTCTTCTTTGCCGCGTCCAGCAGCCGCTTGGTGACGGCGAACGTCGAATCGGGCGAAGCGAAGGCCGTGATCTGGCCGCTAACGGAAAAGGAAGGCACTTTCACATTCTTGTAGGGTGGTTTCAGAATGCAGTTCCGCGGCACCATCTCCAGCGTGGCTTCAAAGGTCCGCGCAGAGGCCGGGCCTAGACTCTCAATCGCCGCCTCGGTAGCGGCGCCACTTTCTCTCACGATGAACGGCATAATGGTTACTCCGGTTGAAATGGCTTCGAGTCTCGTACTACCAGTGGAACGTTCACGGTTTTGCCGCCCTCTACGATCGGCAGAGTCGACGGCAGAGAAACCGGCTTCTTCTGCGCCTTGCAGTCGATAAAGGCTACAACGCTAAACGACCTGGCTCTTTTCCCCGCTTGTCCTGCAACGGGCAGAACGCTAATCCCATGTGCACCTGCGGCCAACAGTTTGTCCTGATGTACGTCCCGCGCCCGCCGCGCCTGCTGTTCCGTTGCCATGCGTCTAACTTACTGTCAGCCGGTCGTGAAGGTAAAGCCCAGTGCCTTCATGACCGGTTGGATGGGGTTGAAAACGCTCCCGCCATTCGCGCCGGCAAAGTGCAAGCCGACGATCTTGCCGGTCTTTACGTCAATCACCAGCGAACCCGAGTCCCCGCCCTCGGTGTAACGCTCGCAGAGCACCTGCCGGGTATAGCCGATCTGCCCCACCCCGTCATAGTTGAGAACGAACCGGAAATCCGTGTCGATGATTCTGCCCGTGGTGGTTCCGGTGGTGCGGCCCCGCTTCGTCACCATCATGTCGCGCTGGGGTGCGATCGTCGCGAGTGGCTTCTTGGTCTTGGGCAGATTGTAGGAAATATCCGCCAGCCGCTCGGGCCTGACCTCCGCCAGTGCCGCATCCACTTGGTTCACAAACTTTCCCCCCTTGGTGAAAGGCACCGCTTGCCGCAACACCGCCGCCCAGTCCCCCGGAAGCTCGCCGCCATCGGCGTCCCCGGGATAGATCACCTTGTCCCCCGGCTTGCCCTTGCCACTGTTCGCCAGCACGTGGGAATTGCTGAGCAGGTATCGCTTGCCGCCTTTTTTCACGATGGCGCCCACCGTGCCTGCGGTGATTTTCACGTGTCCCACGCTGAAGCCGCTCTCAATGGGCTTGCGCTTCACCAGCGGTCTTAGCTGCGGCACAATCAGGCCAATTTGCTTGACGTCGGTGTATGCTGCCTGGCCGCGCTCGGTGGCGATTACGGGCGGGACAAAGTGCTGGGCTGCCACCTTCTTCCGGGCGAGCTTCTTCACCACGTAGAAACACACGCACAGTGAATTCGTTTCTTTCCCGTTGGTGACTTTGTTGCTCACGCCGACGCCGACGATATTCGGATCATCGAACGCCCGGCGCACTCGGGCAACGTGCGTGGCATGAAGACTCTCCGCCTCGGCCACGGGAGGGGCATCGCCCGTGATGAAATCCAGTGCGTCCAGCAAGTGCTTTGGAGTTGATGGCATGTCTTGCCTCCCAATTCGCCGCCGGGGCGGAAATCCACACTAAGCACAGCAGCGTGCATTCGTTCGGGGAAGACAATTACGACCGGGGTTCGGCCTGAGAAAGGGAAGTGGTAAGTATTTACTCCGAATCAATCGAGCGAGTCAAGAGCAATCGCGCACCGGTTGGGGGAGATCGGTCCGCGGAATCCCCGGTTTCGAATATCGCGAAACCTGGGGCAGTCGGCTGCGGCTTAGTTGGACGCCGGGGGCTTGGTTTCGGTTTTCTCTGGCGCGGCGGGGTTTATCGGGCCGGGGCGTCGGGTTTTAGTGCCGTGCTTAGAATGCGGAGTTTTTCTTCCGCGACAGAATTGTCGATTTTGGTTATTGGGATGTAGGCCCGATCGTTCTCTATGCGGAAGTGAATTACGTCTCCGATTTGCAGCTTCTTGCCCCCGCCGCATTCCTCGCCCATCGAACCGAACACCGGCTTATGGCCACACTCCAACAGGTAGGATTTCGCGTTGGTCACAACTGTGTAGGTGTGGGCATATTGGTGCTTGCTGTTTACGACCCATTCGGTAAGGCCAGTTGCCACGATTTTGCCTTCTTCCGGGTAGGTCTTGGCCTCTTTCTTGGCAAAGACGTTCGCGGGCAACGGACCTAGTGCCAGAATCAATACAACAAGCACGGCAAACGCGCGTGCCCCACTTTGTCGATCA
>PMCH01000302.1:7001-20527 GCA_003154055.1 Acidobacteriaceae bacterium | reverse complement strand
TTCAGCGCAAAGATTCCCAGCGTGCAGAAGCCGAGGTGGCTGACCGAGGAGTACGCCACCAGCTTCTTCATGTCTTTCTGCATGAGCGAAACCAGCGCCCCGTAGATGATGCCGACGATCGAGAGCCCGACCATCCACCCGCGCGTCGTCATGTTCAGGAACCGTTCGGGACTCGACAGCACCTGCGGAAAGAACGGCAACGAGAAGCGAACGAACCCGTACGTTCCCATCTTCAGCAAAACCCCAGCCAGGATGACCGAGCCCGCGGTCGGCGCCTCCACGTGCGCATCCGGCAGCCAGGTGTGNNGGAACATCGGGACCTTGATGGCGAATCCAACGAAGAAAGCCAGGAACAGCCAGATCGCGTAGTGGAATGGAATCTGGGGCGCGGTCTGGTAGAGCGCTGGGATACTAAAGGTGAAAACGCCCGTAACCGCGTGGTGATGGTAGTACAGGAACAAAATGCCGAGCAGCATCAGCACCGAACCCAGCAGCGTGTACAGGAAGAACTTGATCGCGGCGTAAAGCTTGCGCGGGCCGCCCCAAATGCCGATCAGCAGGTACATCGGCACCAGCATCGCTTCCCAGAAAACGAAAAATAAGAAGAAATCGAGCGCCATGAAGACGCCCAGCATGCCGGTCTGCAGCACGAGAAACCAGATGTAGTATTCCTTCACGCGGTCTTCGATGGCCGTCCACGAAGAGAGGATCGAGATCCATCCCAGCAGCGTGGTCAGCATGATCAGCAGGAACGAAATGCCGTCAATGCCGAGAACGTAGCCCGCTCCGATCGAGGGAATCCAGTTGTTGACCGTGCCCTCGATGAACTTGAAGTGCGTGGGGGTCACCTCGAAGCGTTGCGCCCAGAACAGCGGCACCAGCGGGATCGAGACCAGCAACCCGCCCAGCGCGAAGAGATTCGCAATCCAGCGGATGGCGTTCTTGTTCTCCTTGGGCACAAACAGGAGGACCAGCGCCCCCAGCAGCGGCGTGAACAGAATGATGGAGAGTATGTGATTCTGCATAAAGTCAGCTTCTGGCTGCTAGCTACTGGCTTCTAGCAACCCAGATTTCCTGCTCGACACCATTGCTAATGCTCCCGAAATCCAATGCTTGTCATTCCGAGGAGCTACAGCGACGAGAAATCTGCAGTTCCGCCAGTGCCACCAACTTCAGATCCCTCGCTCCGCTCGGGATGACAAAATCAAAAAGTGTTTCGACTGCTGCGTGAATGTGTTTGCTTGAAGCTAGCGGCTAGTAGCTAGAAGCTTCTTCACTTCCACACGTAATAGAATCCAAGCCCGACCAATCCAGCCACCATCACCAGCGCGTACCACTGCACCAGGCCCCACTCGAACAGGCGCGCCGGATAAGAACCCATCCGCGCGAGAATCGCCGGGCCATTCACCAGCAGGCCGTCGATGATCCACTTGTCCCACCAAGTCGAAAGCGTGGCCACGGCACGGGTACTCCAGCCAGCGCCGTTCACGGTGCCGTCAATGACGTTCGCATCGAACCACGAAGACGCTTCGCCCGCGCCCATCACACCCAGGCGGACGTCGCCGATTTTGCGGCGTCCAGTGAAGGCATAGTCGTAGGCCTCGTCCACGAACCACTTGTTGTAGAGCGCGGTGTAGAGCGGTGGAGCCTTGACGGCGATGGGCTCGGGATAATCCTTGCCAGCGTTCGCGTAGTAGCGATATGCCAGGCCTCCACCGACGACGGCCGCGGCCACCGAAAGCGCCATCAGCGCCCACTCCATGCTCCGGTGCTCCTCTTCGCCGGCAGGCCCGGGCGACGGCTCGGCACTCGCAATCTCCGCGCGATTTTCGAACACCGGCGCGAGAAACTTTTCGAAGCCATTCGACCCGCCCAGGCTCGCCGGCACTCCGAGGAAACCGGCAACAACCGAACATGCGGCCAGCACCACCAGGGGCCCGGTCATGGATTTGGGCGACTCGTGAATGTGGTGCTCGACTTCATGGCTCATCCGTGGCTGGCCATAAAACGTTAAGAAAATGAGCCGAGCCATGTAGAACGCAGTCATCAGCGCGGTGGCAAATCCGATCAGCCACAGATACGGGAAGCTGCCGTTCGCAGATCGCCAGGCCTGCCAGAGGATTTCGTCTTTCGAGAAGAATCCCGCCAGTGGCGGGATGCCCGCAATCGCCAGCGTGGCGATGAACATCGTCTTGAAAGTCGTCGGGATGCGTTTTCGCAGGTCCCCCATGTTCCGCAGGTCCTGCTCGCCGCTCATCGCGTGGATCACCGAGCCCGAACCGAGGAACAGCAGTGCCTTGAAGAACGCGTGCGTGAACACGTGGAACACACCGGCCGCGAATGCGCCGACGCCCAGCGCCAGGAACATGTATCCCAACTGCGAGACGGTCGAATAGGCCAGTACACGCTTGATGTCGTTCTGGACCAACCCAATCGACGCCGCGAAGATCGCCGTTAATGCGCCGATGATTGCCACCGTCTTCATGGCGGTAGGCGCCAGCACAAAGATCGCATTCGAGCGCGCCACCATGTACACGCCCGCCGTGACCATGGTCGCGGCGTGGATCAGCGCCGAAACTGGCGTCGGGCCCTCCATCGCGTCCGGCAGCCACACATAAAGGGGAATCTGTGCGGATTTTCCGCACGCGCCGACGAACAGCAGCAACGCGGCGGCAGTCAGGATAGGATCGCCTTTCAGAAAGTGTCCGCTGCGGGCAGCGGCGTTGATATCAATGAAGCGGAACGACCCGAGGTACCACACCAGCGTGAACATGCCGAGCAGGAACCCGGCGTCGCCAATGCGGTTCACGATGAATGCCTTGTTCGCGGCATCACTGGCCGACTTGCGATGGAAGTAGAACCCGATCAACAAATAGGAGCACAAACCCACGCCCTCCCAGCCGACGAACATGAGCACATAGTTGTTCGCCAGCACGAGTGTGAGCATGGAAAACATGAACAGGTTCAAGTATCCGAAGAAGCGGTAATACCCGCCTTCATGCGCCATGTATCCGGTGGAGTAGATGTGAATCAGCATCCCCACGCCGGTTACGAACAACAACCAGATGGTGGAGAGCGGGTCGAGAAAGAAGCCGATGTCGGCGTGAAAGCTCGCCAGCGTACCGTCTTGTTTGACGAAGTTCAGGTGCCCATCGCCGCTGCCCAGCCACGTGTAGAGGACTTTCTCGAAGGGCAGTCCCGTGCCGTGCGCAAATTGTGTGTATTGCCAGGCCGCACCGCAAGCAAACGCAAACGCCACCACCACCGCCCCAACGCAGATGGCATTCACCGCCGCCTTCTGCATCTTTCGGCCAAAGAAAAACATCATCACGGCCCCGAAGGCCGGGAAGAGCGGTATCAGCCAGATGTGGTCAAGAAAGAACATGTCGTCAGTCGTTGGTCATTCGTCGTTCGCTCTTCGTCGTTGGCTGTTGCTTGCCAGCAGCCAGAAGCCCAACTCGTAGCTCGCGGCTCGAAGCTCGCAGCGTTCTCACCATTTCAACAAATCAATCTCATCCACATTAATCGTCTCCTTATTACGGAAGAAGGCGATCAGGATTCCAAGCCCGACAGCCGCCTCGGCCGCCGCGTCCACCACAACAAAGATCGCGAACACCTGCCCGTGCAGCCCTCCCCACATACGCGAAAACGCCA
Source organism: Acidobacteriaceae bacterium (assembly GCA_003154055.1). GTDB lineage: Bacteria > Acidobacteriota > Terriglobia > Terriglobales > Acidobacteriaceae > Acidiflorens. Next base: position 16,873 of record PMCH01000302.1, on the reverse strand, counting down.
CCAGGTTCAGGTTCACAGCATTCAGAATCAACTCAATCGACATCAGCACGACCACCACGTTGCGGCGCGTGAGCACGCCAATCACGCCCAGCACAAAGAGCGCGGCTGCAACGACGAGATAGTGAAACGTGGTGATTTCGAGCATGTCAACCTCTAGCTTCTAGCTCCTAGCTAGTAGCTAGAAGCCAGTAGCTGCCTTTCAGATCTTCTTCTTCGTCATAATCACCGCCCCCAAAATCGCCACCAGCAACAGCAACGACGCGATTTCGAAGGCGAACATGTAATTGCCGTACAGCATCTCCCCAATCTTCTGGGTGTTATCGGCCTCCGGCAGGGGCAATCCGCGCTCCGGAAACAGCGCTTTCCCCTTCACCAACACCGACACAAACAACACCAGCAGCGCGCCGGACGCTGCCAGCCCGACCGGCCAGATGCGGTTGAACTGCCGCTCCTTCACGGTGCGCTCGATATTGACCAGCATGATGACAAACAGGAACAGCACCATGATGCCGCCCGCGTAAACAATGATCTGCACGCCAGCGACAAACGGCGCATAGAGCATCAGGTAGAGACCCGCCACCGCCAGCAGCGTCAGAATCAGCGCCAGCGCGGAATGCACGGCGTTGCGGCGCGTGATCACCAGCACGCCGCCGAGCACAGCCAATCCCGACAGCAGATAAAAGAAGAATGGAGTCGCGACCGGGGTCATCCGACTATCACCCCCACGATCGCCGTCACAATCAGCACGCCCAGCGAAATCGGCAGCATCACTTTCCATCCCACGCTCATCAGCTGGTCGAAGCGGTAGCGCGGCCAAGTGGCGCGATACCAGATAAACATGTACATGAAGACCGCAATCTTCATCACAAACCAGTAAACGTTGTTCAGCGCATCGGCGGAGCGGGCAAGCGCAACATGATCACCGGCGCGCGCCCCGACCGCGATCCCCAGGAGAAGCAGTCCGATCCCACTGAGCACAGCGGCAAAGGCTCCCAAGCCGATTGTCTGTATCCGAAACAAACTGTGCTTCGGCATGCGAATTGTGCCGCGAATAGCAATCGCCGCCAGACCGAGGAAAGTCAGGCCCGGAAATAGCGAGAAGACAAAGTCCCACGCTCCGCCGCTCAGCCAGTGCGAAAACGGACGCATCCATCCACCGAGCCAGAGCGCCACCGCAATCGACGACACGGCAATCATCGCGGCGTACTCGGCCAGCATGAACAGCGACCAACGCAGTCCGCTGTACTCCGTATGGAAGCCCGCCGTCAGCTCCGATTCCGCTTCGGCAAGGTCAAACGGCGCGCGATTCGTTTCCGCCACCATCGCGATGGCGAAGATCACGAATGCGATCGCTCCCAGCGGGAAGAATTTGAACAGGAACCAGACATGCTGCTCCTGCTGTGCCTGGACGATCCCAATCATGCTCAGCGTACCCGTGCCAGTCTGGTTGAGACTCGTCATCAGGATCGCCGACACGACAGCCAGTCCCATGGCAACTTCGTACGACACCATCTGCGCGCTCGAACGCAGCGCTCCAATCAGCGGGTAGTGCGAATTCGACGCCCAGCCCGCCATCACGATCCCCAGCACGCCCAGCGACGACACGCCGAGCATGAAAAGAATGCCGATGTTCATGTCGCTCACGGCCTGCGACGGACCGAACGGCACAACCGTGTAAACCGTGAAAGACGCAAGCAGCCCAATCAGCGGCGCAATCCAAAAGACAAACTTGTCCGCTTCGCTGGGAATGATGTCTTCTTTGAGCAGGAGCTTCACCGCGTCGGCGATGGGCTGCAGCAATCCGTGCGGGCCCACGCGCATCGGGCCGAGCCGCACCTGGAAGTGCGCCAGCGCCTTGCGCTCCAGCCAGTTCATCGCGATCACCGCGACCGACACGCCCGTAAAAATAATCAGCACGTAGATCAGCGCCCAGAGCTGATTGCCAGCTTCTCCCGGAGTCACGCTGCTGCCGAGGTAAGACATGAGCGAATTCAGCATCAGCGGTCCACCTCGCCCAGCACGATATCGAGAGTGCCGATGACCGCGACCACGTCGGCCACGAGTAGACCGCGCACCATAATGTCGAGTGCCTGCAAATTCACGAATGACGGCGGACGCACGCGCAAGCGGTACGGCTGCGTGGAGCCGTCGCTGACGATGAAGTATCCCAACTCGCCCTTCGGCGCTTCGATCGAGTGATAGATTTCGCCCGCCGCCGGCTTGATCACCTTCGGCACCTTGGCCATGATCGGCCCTTCCGGAATGCGCTCCACTGCCTGCTCGATGATGCGCAGCGACTGCCGCATTTCCGCCATGCGCACCAGGTACCGGTCGTACGTGTCGCCGTTTTCGCCAATCGGAATTTCGAAATCGAATTCGGAGTAGTTGGCATACGGCAGTGCCTTACGAATGTCCCACTTCACGCCGCTCGCGCGCAGCACCGGACCGGTCACACCGAGCGCGATCGCGTCCTCGGCGGAAATCACGCCAACGTTCTTCGTCCGCTCCAGCCAGATGCGGTTGGTAGTCAGCAACTCTTCGTATTCATCGATCTTGGGCTTAACGAACGCGACAAACTCCTTCACTTCCCGTTCAAATCCCGCGTAGGTTTCGTACTGGCAGCCGCCAATGCGGAAAGCATGTGTGGTCAGCCGCGCTCCGCAGTACTTCTCGAAAATCTTGAGGATCTCCTCCCGATCGCGAAAGGTATAAAAGAGCGGCGTCATCGCCCCGATGTCGAGCGCGTGCGTGCCCAGCCAGAGCTGATGGCTGGCGATCCGGTTCAACTCGGTCAGGATCACCCGGATGTAGTTGGCCCGCGGCGGCGCTTCGACATTCAGCAACTTCTCCACCGCCTGGCAGTAGCCCAGCCCGTTCGAGACCGCGGCCACGTAGTCCATCCGATCCACGTACGGATTGAACATCGTGTAGGTGCGGTTCTCGGCAATCTTCTCCACGCCGCGGTGCAGATAGCCGATCACACATTCGGTGCCGAGTACCTTTTCGCCGTCGAGCTTCAGGATGACGCGCAGCACGCCATGCGTCGCCGGATGCTGCGGCCCCATGTTGATGATGAGTTCGTTCGAATCGAGATACGGCTTCTCGGGAGTCTCCAGATCCAGATTGGAGAGAGCGTTTGTGGCGTTCTTGGTCTCGGCCGTCATTGTCCGCTCTCGATCCCCAGATTGATCTGCACCCACTCCTGGTCCTGTTGCAGGATGCCGTAGTCCTTGCGCAGCGGAAAACCCTTCCACCCGTCGGGCAACAGAATGCGCTTCAGGTCAGGATGCCCGTCGAACTTGATCCCGAACATGTCATACACTTCGCGCTCCAGCCAGTTCGCCGTCGCCCAGAGCGGAACGGCTGAGGCCACCGACTCACCGTCCACAATCTGCGTCTTGACGCGAACCCGTTCGTTGCGCGCGAACGAGTACAAAATCCAGATCACTTCGAACTGCTTCTCCCGCTTCGGATAATGGACGGCGGTGATGTCCACGCAGTAGTCGAACTGCTCTTCATCGCGCAGTAGCTTGAGGAAGTTGGGGATGAGCGAGCGGTCCACGCTGAAGTAGTTCTGTCCGAGATAGCTTTGCGCCTCGAGCCCCGAGCCGTACTGGTGCCTGTACTTCTCCACCATGGGCGACGTCCACGGCATCGGGACCGGACCAGCGGGCTTGGCAGGAGCAGCAGGCTTGGGTGGCGCGGCAGCGGCCGGGGGCGCAACCGGCTTGTCTGCGGCTGCGGGTGGCGCGGCAGCGGCCGGCTTTTCGACGGCATTTGCAGCAGAAGTCGTTTGCGCGGGGGGGACTACTTCCGCCGCCGGCTTCTTCTCGCCGTCCGGCAGCGGTGGTACGGGCGGTTTGCTTTCCTCGGCCATCGGGGGTCTAGCAATTCAAAAGCTGGGAAACGATTGCGAACCGATCACTTCTAACAGTTGGTTGCGTCACCGTCAATGACCGCCATCACAATGACCGACATCGTGTTCGTCGGTTCGCGCCTGACGCTAGTGCCCGGCAGCCTGAAAACTTTCCACCAGGTCGCGGATGCGCAGCGCGTCAGCTTTGCGATGGCCGTGACTGGTGATCGGATCGGTCCCTCCACTCGACTCAATCCGAATGTCCGACCAAAAAATTCCTGTCGAAATCTTAACCGACGCTATCTGGGAAATCGATATGCTTTCCTCGCTGTTGCCGAACAGGCGCCTCTTCACCCGGCTCACCCGCAGCGGGGTGACCACGATGCGCGTCGGGAACCACAGATTTCCACGAGTCCAACGGCTCGCGCTGAAGGTCTCTTCGGAAGCAGCCGGCTTTACACCCATTCCAGCGCGCCCTTCTTCCAGATCCAGATATAGCCCACAATCAGGATGCCCAGGAACACCAGCATTTCGACCAGCCCAAACAGGCCCAGCGCNNCCGCGCGCGCTATCCACCGGATCAATGCCGCACTCATAAGGCATCAATTTGGTCCGGTTCGGGCTCTGGGTGCGAACAATGCTGGCCAGAACCAGCGTCAGCGGGATCAGTATTCCCACCACCGCCAGGAAGAGGAAGATCGGGACATAGTTCTGCGGCATGAATCCTCTTGCGTATGAAGTTGCGGAAAGGGCCATGCTACGCCGCAAGCCCCAAAGCTTCAAGGAGCAAAGATCACAGAGGCTTGTGATGTGCCGCGCGCGCCCGGTCTCCTCTCATTTTCTCTTGTCAGAAGCGGTTTTGCCGCCCGCGCGCCGCTTGATCTCCGTCAACCGGTGGCTGGCGCTGGAATCGAGGTCGAGGCCGTAAAACTTCTTCAGCTCCCGGATTCGTTCCAGCGACGCCTGGCTGAACGGGGTCTTGCCATCGAAGGCATGCAGCACGATGCCCTCCAGCACGTCGCCCAGCGTCATGTCGTGATACTCGGCAAAGCCCTTGAGCACTTTGAGGATGCGCTTTTCCATCCGGACGCCGGTCTGGACGCGCTCCACGAGGAATTTGGGTTCGTCGGTCATGGTACCAATGTACCATGGTACATCAGGCGCGCGCAAGATCCTTCCCGGCACAGGGCCGGGTCCGCTCGCGACCCGCTACTCGCCACTCGCCACTTGTTTATAATCGCTGGTTCACTCAAAGGGACTGCTCATTGGCACTCGACGAAAATATCTACGAAATCCGGCGCGAGAAGCTGAAGAAGATCGAAGCTCTCGGGCAGCCGGCCTATCCGCGCAAGTACGATTTCTCGCACACCATCCCGCAGATCCTCGCCGACTACACCGCGAAGACCGCGGAAGAACTCGATGGCGCACGCGTGAACGTTCGCGTTGCCGGACGCATCATGGCGATTCGTCTGATGGGCAAAGCCGGCTTCGCACACCTGCAAGGCGGCGGACAGCGCCTGCAGATCTACGTCAAGAAAGACGCGGTCGGCGAGCCCGCATTCGAACTCTGGAAGCTGTTCGATCTCGGCGACCACATCGGCGTCACCGGATATCTTTTCCGCACCCGCACCGGCGAACTCAGCGTGCACGCCGACCAACTGACGTTCTTGTCGAAAGACCTGTTGCCGCTACCCGAAAAGTGGCACGGCCTCACCGACGTCGAGTTGCGCTACCGCCAGCGCTACGTGGATCTGGTGATGAATCCCGAAGTCCGCGAAGTCTTCCTGAAGCGCAGCAAGCTGGTGCAGTCGTTCCGCCGCTATTTCGATTCTCAGGACTTCATCGAGGTCGAGACTCCGATGATGCACCCCATCGCCGGCGGCGCCGTGGCGCGTCCCTTCAAGACGCATCACAACACACTCGACATGGATCTGTTCCTGCGCATCGCCCCCGAACTCTACCTGAAACGCCTGGTTGTCGGCGGCTTCGACCGCGTGTATGAGATCAATCGCAACTTCCGCAACGAAGGCATCGGTTGGCGCTGGAACCCCGAGTTCACCATGCTGGAGGCCTACCAGGCCTACACCGACTATCTCGGCATCATGCACACCACCCAGTCTGCCATCGAACAAGCGGTGCGCGACGTGACCGGCGGCACCAAAACGAATTGGACCCTTCAGGAAGGGGAACAGGAAGTCGTGCACGAGATCGACTGGGCCAACTGGCGGCGCATCACGATGCGGGAGGCCATCATTCAGTTCTGGCCGGACAAAGCGGGCGCGAAGCCCGAGATGAGCAACTTCGCCTCGCACGAATCGGTCCAAGCGTTAGTGGCGCGCGTGCGCGGCGCGGGCGTCGATTTAGCCTACGATCCGAACGAACCGGCAGGCAAGACGATCGCTGGCATCTTCGAATCCCTGGCCGAAGAACACCTCGTCCAGCCCACCGTCATCTACGAGTTCCCGACGGCCGTGTCGCCCCTCTCCAAGCAGAAGCCGGACGAGCCGGACTGGACCGAGCGCTGGGAAATCTTCGCCGGGAAAATGGAGATCGCCAACGGCTTCAGTGAACTCAACGATCCCGAAGACCAGCGCCAGCGCTTTGAAGGACAGTTGAAAGAACGCGAGCGCGGCGACGACGAAGCCCACCAGATGGACGAAGACTACATCCGCGCCCTGTCGTATGGCATGCCGCCCGCAGGCGGCGTAGGAGTAGGTGTGGACCGCCTCGCCATGCTGCTGACCGACTCCCACACAATTCGGGACGTGATCCTGTTCCCGCAACTCAGACCGGAAAGAAGCCTCACCACGGAAGACACGGGGAACACAGAGAACACCGAGAAAAAGAATAACGAATTGTCATCCTGAGCGAAGCGAAGGACCTGCTGCTTCCCACCGCCCATCCGGCAGATCGTTCCACCCTCTGCGCTCTTGGAAAGCGCCAAATTCCTGCGCCTCAACCCAAACAGCAAAGCGCTACCGACCCAGCGCCCGGACGGACGCTACGGTAGCGCTGCCCGATATGAGCCCAACTGCCTTCAGCATGAGCATCCGGGTCCACGACTTCAAGTGATTGTTTAGGTGCGGGCTGGTTCTAGCTGATGGCTGACGGCTGACGGCTGACAGCAGGGACCTTAGTCCCCGCCCTTCGCCACCCCAGCCTTTGCTCCCTTTTCCGGACCGAAATTCTTGCTCAGGTAGTTCAAGAAAGCGGCCCGCTGCGCGTCCGGAACTTCGGCCCCTAGCCCGATCATCTTGTCCAGTTGGGTGGACCATTCCTGCCGGGTCTTGTGCTGGCTGGTGATCTTCGAAGCGGCGTGGCATTGCGTGCAGGCGGCTTTCACCTTGGCCTGCATCGGCCCGGGCGGCAGACCTTTGCTTTGCGCGCCGGCAAGGTTCATGGAAACAAACAGGAATGTGGCGAGACCAGCCTTTTGTAACAAGAAATTCCCCAGAAACTCACGGCCAAGCAGCCGATCAGAGTCACCCACCAGGGTGCTCATCCATCGTAGGGGCACGGCGAAACAGGGTCAAGCGTGTCTGGGCGCATGGTGCGAGGGCGCTAGCGCCGGGATCCCGGCACAGTCCAATGGCCCGCCTTTACCTCCGGTCCAGCAGGCGAAGGGCTTCCAGCGTCGTGTTGCCGACAATCTCGATGCTCTTGGGACTAAGTTTGTCGAGCGTGTCCTGCGGGGTGTGGTGGAAAACATTGTTGTAGCCGTAGTCGAGATCGATGACATCAACGCAGGGCACGCCGCGTTTCACAAAGGGCAGATGGTCGTCGGAGATGCCGCCGGTGCGGGCATAAAAGTGCGACTGCGCTCCGCTGCGTTCGGCGGCCTCATAGACCAGGTCAACCAGCCAGGGAGTGGAGTTGGTATCGCGATCGATGTTGAGGTCGGCGTCGCCGATCATGTCCATGACGAGAAGCCCTTTGATTTTTTTCAGCGTGCCGTCTTTCTCCCACTTGTCCGCCAGATGCCGCGTCCCGTAAAGGCTGTCGGTGTCGGTCCATTCCCGCACCGCCTCTTCCCCGTCCGACCAGACCAGCCACACGCTATAGCCATCGCGTTTTTTCCCGCGCAGGTGATTGGCATACTCGAGGAGGATTGCGGTCGAGGACCCTCCGTCGTTGGCCCCGACATAACCACTCTTGAGCAGCGGATAGTTCGTGTCGTAGTGCCCCACGATCACGATCACGCCGTCCTTCGTCCCCGGATACTTGGCGATGATGTTGCGGATCGGGAACTTCCCTTCCACCGTGTCCGCGGTGAAAGCATCGTCCTCAACCTGGTCGCCCTTCAGGTGCGCGAGGATGTAGTTCTCGAGTTTCTTGTGATTCTCGCTCCCGATCGGGCGCGGCCCGAAAGCCACGACGTCCTTGACGTATTGAAAGGCACGTTTGGAATCAATCTGCGGGAGCGGACCGGAATCGGGCGGGGCAGTNNTCAGTGTTCGACGCCGCGACTGATTTCGACCCTTTATTACACGCGGCGCTGCTTGCTGCCAGCATTGCAAGCACCGCCAGCAATGCAATTCTCAACCACCACGAACGCGAAGCTGCACGATGTTTCTTCGTGGAGTTTTCCTTCGTGATCCTTAGCTTCACTGGTGGTGTCATGCCTTCCCCCGTGTCCCTCTGTGTCCTCCGTGGTTAGGAGTCTTTCTTCTCCGCCCGCTTCTTCCGCTGCCGGGGATGCACGATCCAGGCCACGCCGATGCTCACGATGTACAACGCCACCATGGGCGCCGCGAAGATACACATATTCAGGATGTCGGTGGTGGGCGTCAGAATCGCGGCGATGACAAAAATCACCAGGATCGAATAGCGCAGATTCCGCCACATCCACCCGGCTGTCACAATCCCCATGAGCGCCAGGAAAAACACCAGGATCGGCATCTCAAAGATGGCGCCCAGGCCGATGATGATCGTCAGGAACAGGCCGCTGTACTCGCCCAGGGTGATCATCGGCTGGAATTCCTTGCCGTAGCCGATCAGAAACACGAGCGCCTGCGGGAGGACCAGTTTGTATCCGAAATACCCGCCCGCCAGGAACAACCCCACCGTCGAAAACATGAACGGCAGGATGTAGCGCTTCTCGTTCCGGTAGAGTCCCGGTGAAATAAACAGCCACACCTGATAGAGCACGAATGGCGACGCGACGAACAACCCAGCCATCAGCCCGACCTTCAGATACAGATTAAAGGGCTCGGTTGGATTCAGGTAGACCAGCTTTTCGGTGATCCCATTTTTCTGCAGCGCCAGGATGATGGGACGCTGCATGACTTCATAAATCCGTTCGGCGTAACTCCAGCAGGCAAAGAACCCCACCGCCACGGCAATCAGCGAATAGATGATTCTCCGCCGCAGTTCCTCGAGATGCTCGAGGAAACCCATGGTCGGCATTTCGTCCTGGGCGGGAGTGGGCAGGGGTGTGGCGGCCGTCTCAGACATCCGGCGCTACTTTCGATGCGGAAGGCGGCTCGGGAGAAGGCGCGGCTTCGGTGGACAAGGACGAGGCGGCTTCAGCGGCCTCCAGCCTTTCCACCGAGGGAGGATTGAAGATGCGGTTGGCGAGCGAACCCAGCGGGGCGTGCAGGGGCGGCAGAATTTGAGGTTTCACTTCGCTTTCGAGAGCGTTGATCTCGGTCTCGATTTGCGAGCGGAACTCACTCGACGCCCGCTTGAAGTCATTCATGAAGCGCCCGATCTGGCGCCCAATCTCCGGCATCTTCTTCGGACCGAAGATCAGCAGGGCCAAAATAAACAGGAACGCCATCTCCGAGAAGCCGAGGTTCATATTTGTATGATAATGCGTCGGAGGCAAACCCGGCAAAGACGCAAATCGGGCCGCTGGTTTTACTCAGGTTGGATGCAGATGCACGGCTCCGTGCTGCCGAGCAGGAAAATGGACAACAGAGCACTGCTGGGCTTCGAAAACCGGTTGCCACAAGCAGTTGCACTGGCAAGCCGCGGCAGTACGTGTTGTCAAAGCAACTGCACTGCCAGACCGAGG